>JANOVK010000150.1:0-25596 GCA_031417315.1 Chitinophagaceae bacterium
ATCTCGAGCTGGTATTAAACCAGTTTTATATCAAGGTATTCAACCTGGAGGTCAGTTAACAATTACAACAGATGTACCATCATTTCTGGACCCTGAATTCCATCGGGATAACCAGGATAATTTTCTACATCTGTTGTAATTGTTAACTGACCTCCAGGTTGAATACCTTGATATAAAACTGGTTTAATACCAGCTCGAGATGCATAAATTGCTGCTGTATATCCTGCTGGACCACTTCCTAATATTAATAATTGTATTTTTTCCATTGTAATTTTTATATTTAAATTCTATCAAATGATTATTAGAATTTAATTATATAATCATCATTTCTTTTTCTTTTGCAGCTAAATGTTTTTCAACAAAAGCAATAAATTTATCAGTAGTTTCTTGAATACTTGTTTCAGCATCTTTAGATTCATCTTCACTTAACCCATCTTTTTGCAGTTTCTTAATCTGTTCAATAGCATCTCTTCTAATATTTCGTATTGAAATTTTAGAATGTTCTCCTTCAGCATGAGCTTTTTTTACTAACTCTTTTCTTCTTTCTTCAGTTAATGGTGGAAGATATAATCGAATTTGAACGCCATCGTTTTGAGGAGTAACACCAATATTTGCCATTAAAATTGATCGCTCAATTGGTGCAAGCATATTTTTTTCCCAAGGTTGAATGCTAATTGTTTTAGAGTCTAATGCAGAAACATTGGCTACCTGATTTATTGCTGTTGGTGTTCCATAATAATCAACTGTTAACCCATCTAACATTGCAGGTGTTGCTTTACCAGCCCTTATTTTGGTAAGTTCAACTTCTAAATGTTCAATTGATTTTGACATTGAGTTATTTACTTCATCTAAAATTAATTCAACTTCTTCAGTCATATTCAAAATTTAAGTTGACAAATGTAATGCATTAAAAAAATAAAAAAGCCCCAAAAATTTGAGGCTTTTTTCAAATAATTATTATTGTTATTTTTTTTGTATTGTTGATTTATTTCCTGTAACGATAAGAGTTACTACGTGTTTAATTTTTTGTCCAAGATTTATATCACTATCTCTTACTACACTTAATTTATTTTTTGCCCTTACACCTGTTAATTGCAAAATTAAAACTCCTAAAAAGAACAAAGTTGTTTGAGATACGATTAAAGCAGTTGTTCCCATTGGTAAAGCAATAAAAGTTAATATAATAAAAAAAATTGCTGATAGTCCTATAATTAATGTTATTACTTTATGACTTAACCCTCTATCTAATAAAATATGATGCAAATGATTTCTATCTGGAGAAAAAGGCGAACGACCTTTAAGTATTCGAATTGCAAAAACTCGTAATGTATCTAATAAGGGCATAATTAAAATTCCAAACCCTAATGCAGGAGAAGAGGTAATGCTAAACAATTTTGTGCTATTAGCAGTTTCAATAAAATGAATTACAAGAACTGCATTAACAACTCCACATAACATAGAGCCTTTATCGCCCATAAATATTTTAGCTGGAGCAAAATTAAAAATCAAAAAAGCTAATAAAGAGGATGAAAATAAAAACCCAATCATGGCAAAAACAAAATCCCCATTCATATAAAAAAACCAAGAAAAAACAGATGCAGTAATAATACTAATTGTTGCAGCTAATCCATCAATTCCATCAATTAAATTATAGGCATTCATTATTACAATAATTGTAAAAATGGTTAGTATATAACTTATAGTACCATTAATTGTAGTAATACCAAAAAATCCATGCATATTAGTAATTAAAATATCTGCTTTTAACACTAAAAAAAATGCAGCTATAAATTGACCTAAGAATTTTTTCTTTGCAGATAGACCAATAATATCATCTTTTATTCCTAGTAAAAAAATAATAAAAAAAGATAAAATATAATATTGTAAGTTATTTGAAGGTTCTATTACAGAAAAAAATAAAAGGCTTAAAAAAAATCCGGAAAAAATACCTATTCCGCCTAAAGATGGTATTGGATTTTTGTGAATTTTTCTTTCATCTGGCTGATCGAACAATTTTTTATCAATTGCAATGTCAATTACCCTAGGTATTGCATAAAATGTAATTCCAAATGCCATAAAAGAACCTAATAGTATATTTTCAATCATATAAAACTGTTAATATTTTTAGGATTGGCTTTTTAGTTAATAAATGAGGCTTTACGAATGTACAATTTTTTATTTAAAAATTGTTAAAATATATTCGATTAAAAAAAACAACTAACTACTTAATTAATTAAATTAGTACTTTACCCTAAAAATTTATGCCTTTATTTTGCTTACAAATTTACACATGACAGATATAAATAAATTGAATGAAATTGCCTCGCAAGTTAAAAGAGATATTGTTCGAATGGTGCATGGGGTTCAAAGTGGACATCCTGGAGGTTCGTTAGGTTGTACAGAATTTTTAACTGTATTGTATTTTTCTGAAATGAAACATAATAAAGAATTTACAATGGATGGAAACAATGAAGATTTGTTTTTTTTATCTAATGGTCACATTTCTCCATTATTTTATTCAATACTTGCAAGAGCTGGTTATTTTAACACAAATGAGTTAAGTACTTTTCGTAAATTGAATTCAAGATTACAGGGGCATCCAACAACACACGAAGGTTTGCCAGGAGTTAGAATGTCTAGTGGATCATTAGGACAAGGAATGAGTGTTGCTATTGGTGCTGCTCTTTCAAAAAAATTAAATAATGATTCAAATACTGTTTATTCATTACATGGTGATGGTGAATTACAAGAGGGTCAAAATTGGGAAGCCATAATGTTTGCTGCACATAAAAAAGTTGACAATTTAATTGCTACAATTGATTATAATGGTCAACAAATTGATGGCTCTACAGAAAATATTATGAGTTTAGGAGATTTAAATGGAAAATTTGAAGCTTTTGGTTGGAAAGTAATAGAGATAAATGCAGGCAATAATATAAGTGATATAATTTCTGGTATTACTAGTGCAAAATCAGAACTTGGAAAAGGAAAACCCGTTTGTATTTTACTAAAAACTAAAATGGGAAGTGGTGTTGATTTTATGGAAGGCGGCCACGAGTGGCATGGAATTGCTCCAAATGATGAACAACTAAAAACTGCATTAAGTCAATTGCCAGAAACTATAGGAGATTACTAATTATTTGAAATAGTATTAATAATTTGGGTATTGTACAATTTTGTATAATACCCATTTTTTCTTAACAAACTTTCATGTGTGCCTTCTTCAATAATGTTTCCATTATCAAGCACAATAATTTTATCAAATTTAAACTCACTAAAAATTCTGTGCGAAATAAATAGAGCAGACTTTTGATACAAAAACTGGGTTAAAGATTCTCCAATTCTTTTTTCTGTAATATTATCAATTGCACTAAAACAATCATCAAAAATATAAAGACTTGCATTTTTAGAAAGTGCTCTAGATATTGAAATACGTTGCTTTTGTCCACCACTTAAAGTAACACCTCTCTCTCCTACTATTGTTTCATAATTTTTATCAAAACTTTTAATTTCTTTTTCCACAGAAGCTATTGTTGCAATTCGCTCAATTTCTTCTTGAGAAGTATTTATATTGGCACCAAATAAAATATTTTCTTTAATTGAATCGCTAAATAAAAAAACATCTTGGGGTACATAAGAAATATTTTTTCTAATCAACTTACTGTCTACCTCACACCCATCAATTTCATTATAAAAGATAGATCCAGTTTGTTGTTGATAAAACTTTAATATTAGTGTTACTAAAGAAGTCTTCCCACTACCGGTTTTTCCTAAAACTAAAATTTTTTCTCCGTTTTTTAAACTAAAATTAATATTTTTTAATGCTTTAATATTTGAGTGATTGTAGGTAAACGAAACATTTTTAAATTCTATACTCATTTTATTTTTCAATAAATTGTCAACATCAACTTCTACACTTTGTTTTAAATTTTTAGCATAAACCGTAGGTGCAATTTTCAAAAACTCATTAATTCTTTTTTGAGAGGCTGCTGCACGTTGTACCATGCTTGCAGTAAAACCAATAGCACTAACAGGAAATGTTAACATATTAATATAAATTACAAATTCTGCTATGGTGCCAGCAGTAACAATTTGAGGATTTTTTATATGCATTAAACATCCCATAACAATTGTTATCAATGTACTTAAACCAATTAATAAAGCTATACTTGGAAAATAAAGTGCCTCGACTTTTGATAAACTAGTTGCATTTAATTGATATTTTTTACTTTTTTCTTCAAACAGATTTTGTGAATTTTTTTCTTGAACAAAAGATTTTATAACTCTTATTCCAGAATAAGATTCTTGTGCAATAGTTGTTAAATCAGATAAATTACTTTGTACTTCTTCACTTTTTTTATTTATAATATTATTTACAAAATATATAATTAATACTAATACTGGTAAAGGTGCAATTACATATAAAGACAATAAGAAATTTTCTTTAAACATAAAATATAAACTAAATCCAATGGTTCCAAATAAATTAATAATATACATTACAGATGGGCCAGTATACATTCTAACTTTTGAAACATCTTCACTAATTCTGTTCATCAAATCACCTGTACTATGAACTTTATAAAACTCAGTATCTAATTTTTGATAATGGGAAAATATTTCATTTTTCTGATCAAACTCAATGTGTCTACTCATTACAATAATAGTTTGTCTCATTAAAAACATAAACAAACCGCCTAAAATTGCTAATAATAAAAGTCCAACCCCGCTATAAACAATTAATGTTGTAACAGATTTATT
The DNA here is from genome assembly GCA_031417315.1 of Chitinophagaceae bacterium. Lineage (GTDB taxonomy): Bacteria > Bacteroidota > Bacteroidia > Chitinophagales > Chitinophagaceae > CAIVPM01. The sequence continues at coordinate 4,762 of JANOVK010000150.1, forward strand.
ACTGAAAAACTCAATAAAATATCTAACTATAAAATTGTAATGAATTGTATTAAATGAACTTTGATTATTATTTAAAACTGTAGTTACTTTATCAATAATAAATTTAGAAACCTGAGGACTTAAAATTCTAAAGTAATTAGAAAGTAATGTAAATAAAATACCAAAAAGAAATAGTTTTTTGTATTTAGAGAAATATTTGTTTAATGAAGAAAGATGTTTCAATTAATTGAAGCTATTTGATTAAAATTAAAAAGAGCCATCGAAAATGATGGCTCAAAATAAATATTGTAAAAATATTATTCCCAAATTTCATCTGTTCCATCTAACCATCTTTTAACTGCCGCTGTGGTTACACTTTTAGGTCTTTCTAATGGAAAATTAAGTGCCCTATCCCAACATAAATTAGCTAAAACTCCCAATGCTCTACTTACTGCAAAAAGTACAGTATAAAATTCATACTCTTTAAGTCCATAATGTACTAATAAAGCCCCACTGTGTGCATCAACATTAGGCCATGGGTTTTTAATTTTTCCTAAAGATTGCAAAATTGGAGGTACTGTTTCATAAATATTCCAAACAGTTTGACACAATTTATCTTCTGGCATATGCTTTTTACCAAATTCCATTTGTGCTGTAAAACGAGGATCGGTTTTTCTTAAAACTGCATGCCCATAACCTGGTACAACTTTTCCAGAACTTAAAGTATCTTTTACATATTGTTCAATTTGCTCTTTAGTTGGTAACTCTGTACCTAATTGATCTTGCATTTCAAAAATCCATTTAATCACTTCTTGATTGGCTAATCCATGTAGTGGCCCAGCTAATCCATTCATTCCTGCAGCATAACTTAAATAGGGATCGCTTAAAGCACTACCCACTAAATGTGTGGTGTGTGCAGATACATTTCCTCCTTCATGATCAGCATGAATGGTCATATATAATCTCATCAACTCTTTAAAACTTTCATTATTATAACCCATCATATGTGCCAAGTTTCCTGCCCAATCTAACAATCCATTGGGTTGTATATGTTCGTTATTTTTATATTTTCTTCTATAAATATAAGCTGCAATACGAGGAAGTCTGGCTATTAAGTCCATAACATCATCATAAACTGGATTCCAATAATCTTTTTTATTTAACCCTTCAGAATATTCTTTAGCAAAATTACTTTCTGTTTGTAAAGCCATAACACCTGTTACAAACATCGTCATAGGATGTGCTGTTAAAGGCAATGCATCGATAGTGTTAAATACATGAGTTGGAACATGACTTCTTCTTTGCCAAACACTACTTATATGTTCTGTATCTGTTTCAGATGGCAATTCTCCTAGTAGCATTAAATAAAATAAACCTTCGGGTAGGGGTTCACTTCCACCAGGGGCTTTTGGTAATTTTTCTTGTAATTCAGGAATTGAAAATCTACGAAACCTAATGCCATCTTGAGCATCAAGTAAACTGGTTTCAGTTACTAATCCTGTTATTCCACGCATTCCTTGATAAATTTGTGATAAGGTTACTTCACCAATTACTTTATTACCATGTTCTGCTAATAGTTGTTTTATTTCTGCATTTGCAATATCGGCTTTTGCTTTAAATGTATCTTTTATTACTCCCATAATTCTTTTTTGCGTAACTATTTTTTATTAGTTGAAAGTGATAATAGTTGCATTGCAAATTTGATAAAAAAAAATCATCTTATTGTTAAATAATTAAAAATCTTTTCAAGTAATTTTCTTTGAAACAAATTTTGCATAAGGATGAATTTTAAACTACATTTTAATAAGCTTTATTATTAACTATAAGTTTAAACTTATAAATTTGCACACTTTTAATACAATTATGAGACCCATACAAATGGTAGATACTAAAAGCCAGTATCTTAAAATTAAAGATAAAGTTGATGCTGCTATTCAAGATGTATTAAATTCTGCTGCATATATTAATGGAAAAGCTGTTACAGAATTTACCAATAATTTAAATAATTATATTGGAAGTAAGTTTACAATACCCTGTGCCAATGGAACTGATGCTTTGCAAATTGCAATGATGGCTTTAGATTTACAACCAGGTGATGAAGTTATTACACCATCTTACACCTATATAGCTACAACTGAAGTTGTGGCTTTATTAAAATTAAAACCAGTTTTTGCTGAAGTAGACCCTCATACTTTTTGTATTGATCCAGAATCTATAAAAAAATTAATTACTTCAAAAACCAAAGCAATAGTTCCCGTTCATTTATATGGACACGCTGCACCTATGGAAGAAATTTTACAAATTGCAAAAGAGAATAATTTGTATGTAATTGAAGATAATGCACAAGCAATTGGATGTTTTTATACTTTTAGTGATGGTACAAAAAAACGTACAGGAAGCATGGGGCATATAGGTTGTACATCATTTTACCCTAGTAAAAACTTAGGTGCTTATGGAGATGGTGGAGCAATTTTTACTAATGATGAACAATTAGCGGTTAAATTAAAAATGACAGCAAATCATGGACAAATAACAAGATATTATCATGACTTGGTTGGTTGTAATAGTCGCTTAGATTCTATTCAAGCAGCAGTTTTAGATATTAAACTTAAAGAATTAGATAACTATAATGCAGTTAGGGCAAAGGCTGCAGCGTATTATAATAATGCATTTGCTAATCATCCAAAAATAAAAATACCATTTGTAGCTAATTATTCAACTCATGTTTACCATCAATATACTTTACAATTATCAAGTGTAAATAGAGATGAGTTAATTTCGTATTTGGCTGAAAAAAAAATACCATCAATGATTTATTATCCAGTTCCTGGACATAAACAAAAAATGTTTGACTCATTGAATTTAAACAATGTTGATTTAAAAATTACTGATGATTTAACTTCAAAAGTTATATCACTTCCAATTCATACAGAATTGGATGAAGAACAATTAAAATATATAAGTTTAGAAGTTTTAAATTTTATAAATAAATAATAATTCACTAAATAGAAATTAAAGATGAAGATTGCAGTTGTAGGAACAGGTTATGTAGGATTGGTATCTGGAACTTGTTTTGCTGAAACAGGAAATAAGGTTGTTTGTATAGATATTGATAAAGAAAAAGTAAATAAATTATCGAATGGAGAAATTACAATATACGAACCAGGATTAGAAAAATTATTTTTAAGAAACACCAAAGAAGAAAGATTAAGTTTTACAACAAGTTTAGAAGATGGAATTAAAGATGCACAAATTATTTTTTTAGCTCTCCCTACTCCACCTGGAGCAGATGGAAGTGCTGACCTAAAATATGTTTTAGGTGTTGCAGAACAATTAGGAAAATTAATTAAGACAACAGACTATAAAGTAATTGTAGATAAAAGTACTGTACCTGTTGGAACTGCAGATAAAGTTCGTAATGCAATAATTGCTTCATCAAACAACACATTAAAATCGGGTGATGATGGTGCTTTTGAAGTAGTGAGTAACCCTGAGTTTTTAAGAGAAGGCGTGGCTGTTGATGATTTTATGAAACCAGATAGAGTTGTAATTGGTGCCAATAGTGAAAAGGCAAAATCTGTTATGGGAGATTTATATGCTCCTTTTGTTCGTCAAGGTAATCCAATTATTTATATGGATGAAAAAAGTGCAGAGCTAACAAAATATGCTGCCAATTCATTTTTAGCAACAAAAATTTCATTTATGAATGAAATTTCAATCTTGTGTGAAAAATTGGGAGCTAATGTAGATATGGTTCGTAAAGGAATTGGAAGTGATGATCGCATTGGAAAAAGATTTTTATTTTCTGGAATTGGATATGGTGGAAGTTGCTTTCCTAAAGATGTACAAGCATTAATTAAAAGTTCTGAAGATGTAGATTATGATTTTAAAATATTAAATGCTGTTGAATTAGTAAATGAAAAACAAAAACTTCATCTCATACCAAAAATAAAAAAATATTTTAACGATAATTTGAAAGGCAAACATTTTGCATTGTGGGGATTAGCTTTTAAGCCAAATACAGATGATATAAGAGAAGCTCCAGCTTTATATTTAATTGATGCACTTATTGAAACAGGTGCAACCGTTACTGCATTTGACCCAGAAGCAATGAATAATATTAAAAATTTAATTGGAGATAAAATTTCTTATGCAGATAATCAATATGATGCATTAGCAAATGCCGATGCCTTAATTATTGCAACGGAATGGAACGAATTTAGAACGCCAGAATTTGATAAAATAATTTCATCTTTAAAAAATAAAGCCATTTTTGATGGAAGAAATTTATTTGAGTTAGATAAAATGAAAGAACTAGATTTTCATTACGAAAGTGTAGGAAGATAGAATAATTTTAAATGTTTAATGTTTAATTATAAATGATTTTGCATTCTAATTTAAAATTTAAAATTTAAAACAAACAATGAAACGTGTATTAATAACAGGTGCTGCTGGATTTTTAGGATCTCATCTTTGTGATAGATTTATAAAAGAAGGTTATTATGTTATTGCAATGGATAATTTAATAACTGGAGATTTAAAAAATATTGAACATCTTTTTGCATTACCAAATTTCGAATTTCATCATCATGATGTTAGCAATTTTATTCATGTTTCAGGAAATTTAGATTATATCTTACATTTTGCTTCTCCTGCAAGTCCAATAGATTATTTAAAAATCCCAATACAAACTTTAAAAGTTGGTTCACTTGGTACATTAAATTGTTTAGGTTTAGCAAAAGCAAAAAATGCCAGAATACTTGTTGCATCCACAAGTGAGATTTATGGCGATCCACTTGTTCATCCTCAAACTGAAGAATATTGGGGCAATGTAAATCCAATTGGTCCACGTGGTGTTTATGATGAAGCCAAGCGATTTATGGAAAGTATTACTATGGCTTATCATACATTTCATAATTTAGAAACAAGAATTGTTAGAATTTTTAATACCTATGGCCCACGCATGAGATTGAATGATGGCAGGGCTTTACCAGCTTTTATTGGTCAAGCTTTACGCGGAGAAAATTTAACAGTTTTTGGAGATGGAAGCCAAACAAGAAGCTTTTGTTATGTTGATGATTTAATTGATGGAATTTATAAATTACTTTTAAGTGATTATCAGTTTCCAGTAAATATTGGTAATCCAAATGAAATTAGTTTAAAAGATTTTGCTGAAGAAGTTTTAAAACTTACTGAATCAAATGTAAAAATCGATTATCATCCTTTGCCAATTGATGATCCAAAACAAAGAAAACCCGATATTACAAAAGCAAGAGAAATTTTAAATTGGGAACCAAAAATAGATAGAGCCGAAGGATTAAAAAAAACTTTCGAATATTTTAAAAACTTACCTAAAGAAGATTGGTTTAAACAACCAAAAGTTTTTAATAAAATGTAATTTGACATGTTAAAGGAATTAAAAAATAAAGAAAAGAAAATTGCTGTAATAGGGTTAGGATATGTTGGCTTGCCAGTTGCACTTGCCATGTCTAAAAAATTATCTGTAATTGGTTTTGATATTAATGAAGAGAGAATAGCTTTAATGCAAAAAGGTATCGATCCAAGTAAAGAACTCTCATCAGAAGAATTCGAAAATTGTGATATAGTTTTTACTAATAATTTAGATGTTTTAAGAGAAGCCACATTTTTTATAGTTGCTGTTCCAACACCGGTTTATGCTAATAATGTACCCGATTTAACTGCTGTAAAAAAAGCATCAGAAACTGTTGGCAAAGTTTTAAAAAAAGGAGATTATGTTGTATTTGAATCTACAGTTTATCCAGGTTGTACCGAAGAAGATTGTTTGCCAGTGATGGAAGCAATAAGTGGTTTAAAAATGGGAATTGATTTTAAATTAGGATATTCACCAGAAAGAATTAACCCAGGAGATAAACAACATACTTTACAGAATGTAATAAAAGTTGTAGCAGGTTGCGATGAAGAATCTTTACATGTTATTGCCGATGTTTATTGTTTAGTAGTTGAAGCTGGTGTACATAAAGCAACATCAATTAAAGTAGCAGAAGCTTGTAAAATTATTGAGAATACACAAAGAGATATGAACATTGCTTTAATGAATGAATTGTCTCAAATATTTGATAGAATTGGAATTAATACTTATGAAGTTTTAGAGGCTGCTGGTACCAAATGGAATTTTTTAAAATTTTCTCCAGGCTTAGTGGGTGGGCATTGTATAGGTGTTGACCCCTATTATCTTACCTACAAAGCAAACGACTTAGGTTATATTTCTCGTTTAATAAATGCTGCTAGATTTATTAATGATGGCATGGGAAAATATGTAGGAGAAAAAGCAATTCAACACATTATTGCAAATTTTGCAAATGTAAAAGAATCGAAAATTTTAGTGATGGGCACAACTTTTAAAGAAGATGTTTCTGATATTAGAAATTCAAAAGTTGCCGATATTATTTCTCATTTAAAAAGCCACTTTATTCATGTAGATATTATAGACCCACATGCTGATAGCCATGAATTAAAAGAAGAATATGGGTATGGATTGGTTTCAGAATTATCTTCAAACTATAATGTAGTAATTGTGGCTGTAGCTCATAAAAATTATTTAAATATTGATGATAATTATTTTAAATCAATATCTGCCGAAAATGGACTTATTATTGATTTAAAAGGTATTTATAGAAACAAAATCACATCAAGAAATTATTGGAGTTTATAATAATTTATGGAGAAAATTGTAATTATACCAACCTTTAACGAAAGAGAAAATATTGCTGCAATAGTAAATGCTGTATTTGATCTTAATTTAAATTATCATGTACTTGTTATTGATGATAATTCTCCTGATGGTACTGCAGAAATTGTTAGAGATTTAATAAAAAATAATGCAGATAAATTATTTTTAGAAGAACGAATTGGAAAGTTAGGATTAGGTACTGCATATATTCATGGATTTAAATGGTGTTTAAAAAAAGGTTATCAATTTATTTTTGAAATGGATGCTGATTTTTCTCATAACCCTTTAGATTTAGAGAGACTTTATAAAGCTTGTAAAGATAATTGTGGTGATATTGCTGTGGGCAGTAGATATGTGCCAGGAGGAAAAGTTATTAATTGGCCTTGGGATAGACAATTATATTCGAGAGGTGGATCACTTTATACAAGATTAATAACTTGGATGCCAGTAAATGACCCTACAGCAGGATTTATGTGTTATAAAAGAAAAGTTCTTGAAACAATTAATTTAGATGAAATAACTTTTGTTGGATATGCTTTTCAAATTGAAATGAAATTTGCTTCTTGGAAGTTGGGATTTAAAATAGTTGAAGTACCTATTACGTTTCAAGATAGAAGAATTGGTGTTAGTAAAATGAATAAAGGAATTATTAAAGAAGGCGTTATTGGAGTACTGCGAATTCAATGGCAAAATTTATTTAAAAATTATAGAAGAAGAGTAAAATCTAATACAGATTTACTTTCAAATTAATACAAACTATTTACTAAATACTAAATGAAATCAGCACTTATAAAACTACATATTGCTGTATTTCTTTGGGGCTTTACAGGTGTTTTAGGTAGGTTGATAAAACTTAATGAAGGGCTTTTAGTTTGGTATAGAATATTAATTACAATACTTATACTTTATTCAATATTCTCATACAAAAAATCTTTCGAAAAACTAAGTCTTTCAATTCGCTTTAGATTAATGAGTATTGGTATTTTAGTATCAATACATTGGGTTTTTTTTTATGGAAGTATTAAATATGCAAATATTTCAATTGCATTAGTTTGTCTTTCTTGTATTGCTTTTTTCACAGCATTTTTTGAACCATTAATACTAAAACGTAAACTAAATATTTATGAAATTTCACTTAGTTTAATTGGTGTACTTGGTGTTGCATTAATTTTTCATTTTGATAATAAATATAGAACAGGAATAATTTTAGGATTTTTTTCTGCCATATTTAGTGCTCTATTTTCCATCTACAATAAAAAAAATGTTGAAATCGCATCAACAAAATCTATTTTGTTTTATGAACTTGTTGGAGGCTTTATTTTTTTATCGTTGGCAATGCCTTTCTACTTAAAACTTTTTCCAACTCAACAATTTTTACCAACATTTTCCGATTCAATTTGGCTAATTATTTTATGCATTGTCTGTACTATTATAGCAATGGATCTAAGTTTACAAGCGTTAAAAAAAGTTTCAGCATTTACTCAAAACTTAACTTTAAACTTAGAACCAGTTTATGGTATAGCACTTGCATTTATTATTTATCAAGAACAAAAAGAATTAAATTCAACCTTTTATTATGGTATGATTTTAATAATACTTTCTGTTATTTTACAGATGTTTAGAATTTATAAATATAAACGAACATAAAAGAATTTATGAAATCGAAAAAAATATATCCCTATTTATTTTTAGTGCTTATTTCTATTGTTGTTTTTAGTATTAGAAAATGTAATAGTTCTGCTGATGTATCTAAAACTAAAGAAATAAAATCGCAGATAGGACTTAATAGAAATCCTTCTCATATTAATTATTCTAAACATGCTACTTGCAGAATGGCATGCAGAGAAATTGATGAAACTGAAATAAAAGATATTATTAAAAATGGCAAAATAAATTATCAGAAAAGCGATTTACAAAAATCTGATTGTAGTAAAAGATATGCAGTTGAAGGTTATGGAAAAGATAAGCAGCATATTAGAATTATTGCTGTGCCTTGTTCTAGTGAACTAACTATTGTAACCTGCATTGATATTGATAAAGATTGGGAATGCCACTGTGAAGGTGATGAATAAAAAAGCCTCTCTAAAAAAGAAAGGCTTTAAAGATTTATTTTTATTTAAGCTTCAATTGGTTTATTTGTACTAGGCTTTATTTCAAATTTTATTTTGCCATTTTCTTTATCTAAATCTGCAATTAACACATCCCCATTTTTTATATTTTGATTTAAAATTTCTTCGGCTAAAGGATCTTCTAAATATTTTTGAATGGCTCTATGTAATGGCCTTGCCCCAAATTGAACATCATATCCTTTATCGGCAATAAAATCTTTTGCTTCGTTGGTAATTTCTAAGCTAAACCCTAATCCTGTAAGTCTTTTAAAAACATTTGCCATTAAAATATCGATAATACTATTAATATTTTCTTTACTTAAAGAATTAAAAATTACAACATCATCTATTCTATTTAAAAACTCTGGAGCAAAAGTTTTTTTCAAAGCTTTTTCTATAACTGCTTTATTATTTTCATCTTTATTTTCTAATCTTGCAGCAGTTGCAAATCCTACACCATCACCAAATTCCTTTAATTGTCTTACACCAATATTCGATGTCATGATAATTAAACTATTTTTAAAATTAATTTTTCTGCCTAATCCATCAGTTAAAATTCCATCATCTAAAACTTGTAATAAAATATTATAAATATCTGGATGAGCTTTTTCAATTTCATCTAATAAAATAACACAATATGGTTTACGTCTAACTTTTTCTGTTAATTGTCCACCTTCTTCATAACCAACATACCCTGGAGGGGCACCTACCAATCTTGTTACAGTGAATTTTTCCATGTATTCACTCATATCTATTCTAATGAGTGCATCTTCACTATCAAACATATATTTGGCTAAACTCCTTGCTAGCTCTGTTTTACCTACACCTGTTGGTCCTAAGAAGATAAATGTTCCAATAGGTTTTTTTGGATCTTTAAGCCCTACTCTATTTCTCTGAATTGCTTTTGTTACTTTTCCAATTGCTTCATCTTGTCCAATTACCATTCCTCTCATATCATCACTCATATTTCTAAGTTTCTCAGTTTCGGCTTGTACCATTCTTTTAACAGGAATTCCAGTCATCATACTTACAACTTCAGCAATATGCTCTTCATTAATTGGATATTTTTTATTTTTACTTTCATCTTCCCAAATAGCTTTCGATTTTTCTAATTCACTTCCAAGATTTTTTTCTCTATCACGTAAAGCTGCGGCCTCTTCAAATTTTTGGCTTTTTACAACTTTATTTTTTTCAATTTTTATTTCCTCAATTTTCTTTTCTAATTCAATAATATTATCGGGTACATTAATATTTTTTAAATGAACCCTAGCTCCTACTTCATCTAATACATCAATAGCTTTATCAGGCAATAATCTATCAGTCATGTATCTATCACTTAATTTTACACAAGCTTCAATTGCCTCATCATCATAAGCTACACTATGAAAATCTTCATATTTACTTTTAATATTAGTTAATATTTGAATAGTCTCTTCAACACTTGGAGGTTCTATTAAAACTTTTTGAAATCTTCTATCTAACGCACCATCTTTTTCAATGTGCATTCTATACTCATCTAAGGTACTTGCTCCAATACATTGAAGTTCTCCACGAGCTAAAGCAGGCTTAAAAATATTGCTGGCATCTAAACTTCCACTAGCACCACCTGCACCAACTATTGTATGAATTTCATCAATAAACAAAATAACATCTCTATTTTTTTCTAATTCATTCATAATAGCTTTCATCCTTTCTTCAAACTGACCTCTATATTTTGTACCTGCTACTAATGCTGCTAAATCTAAACTAATCACTCTTTTGTCAAATAAAACTCTACTTACTTTTCTTTGTATAATTCTTAAAGCCAACCCTTCTACAATTGCAGACTTACCTACACCAGGTTCGCCAATTAGTATTGGATTATTCTTTTTTCTACGAGATAAAATTTGAGAAACTCTTTCTATTTCCATTTCTCTGCCCACAATAGGATCTAAAGAACCTTGCTCAGCCATTCTTGTAATATCTCTTCCAAAATTATCTAATACTGGAGTTTTGCTTTTAGTATTTCCTCCTTGTTTAGGTGTACTTGAAGTTGCTTTAAAACTACTCGATTGTTTATCATCATCTTCATCATCATCATTATCTGTAAATTCAGATTTCGGAGTTTCGGGTGGATTATTTGTTACACTTCCAAATGGGTCAACCATCCCTAATTCATTTTTATAAATATCGTAATCAATATTAAATTGATTTAGAATTTGAGTTGCAAGGTTTTCTTTATTTTTTAAAATACTTAATACAATATGTTCACTTTCTACCAAAGGGCTTTTAAGCGACTTTGCTTCTAAAACAGTAATTCGAATTACTTTTTCTGCCTGTTTAGTTAAAGGCAAACTATTTATATTGGCAGTGTTTTTACCATTTTTATCTTTAATTGCAGCTTCAATTTCTTTTCTTAATTCAAATAAATCTACATCTAAAGATTGAAGAACTTTTATTGCTAAATTTTCTCCATCTCGAATTAAACCTAATAACAAATGTTCTGTGCCAATAAAATCATTTCCTAATCTTAAGGCTTCTTCTCTGCTAAATGCTATTATTTCTTTTACTTGTGCTGAAAAATTATTATCCATAATTTGTATTTGGATGTTTACAATAATAACGAATATTTTTGTGTAAAGTTGTTAATGTAAACCTATCAATTTATAATGTTTAAAACTAAGAATGGAAATCAAAATTAGTACCAAAGAAAAATTTTTTGTAATTACGCCAACATATTTAATTTTAAATGACAATATTGCTGATGAAATTATTAACCTATGCTTGAGTTCTGTTAATAATGAGGTTAAAAATATTATTTTAAATTTTAATGCCATAAAAGAGATAACTGAAACAGCGGCTATTAAAATTTTAGAAATACAAAATAAATTTTATCAAGTGTTAAATTCAAGTTTTGTTATTTGTGAAGTAACTAATTGTATAGAAAAAATATTTGAAAAACTAGAAATTTTAGAGCAACTTAATATAACCCCAACTGAGTCTGAAGCATGGGATATTGTTCAAATTGAAGAAATTGAAAGAGAGTTATTAAACGACTTTGATGAAAATTTGAATTAGTCATTCATATTTTAACAGAAAATTTTAATTTATTATTAAACTAAAAACACATGTGTAAGTCTGTAAAGTTTAATGCAATTATCTTTGCAAATTAATAGTTTATATATGAAAAGAATGGTTCTGCTATTTTTGTTATTTGGATTTGGAATTAATTATTCTTATTCTCAAAACGACCCAAAAGCAAAAATAATTTTAGATGAAGTGAGTAACAAAGTAAAATCTTTTAATGGAGTTACTGGGGATTTTACAATAAAATCAATAACCTCGATTGGAAAAAATAATGGTTCTAAGTCTGGGAATATTTCGATAAAAGGCCAAAAATATATTCTTAAACAAGGTAATACTGAAATTATTTGTGATGCTGTTAAAATTTACAATTTCGATGGAGCAAAAACTGTAACCATTACTCCAGTTGAAGAAAGTGGACAAACACTAAGCCCACAAAACCTTTTATCTAACTTTTACGATAAAGATTTTACTTATAAACTAATTTCTTCGAAAACTACTTTTCATGAAATTGAATTAAAACCTAATGACAAGAGAAAAAATTTTACTACTGTAACAGTTTTTATTGATAAGAAAAAAAACTTAATTACAAAAGCAAAAATTTTAGATAAGAGTAATAATATTATTGAGTTCTCCTTAACTAATATAAAAACAAATGCTAATTTAAACGAAAAATTATTTGTATTTAATAAAACTCGTTATCCAAAAAATGTTGAAATTTTAGATTAATATTAATTATGTTAATTACCAATTAAACTCTACATTTAATTTAATATCAGGATGTAAACTTTTTTCAACTGGGCAAGATCTTGCTATTTTAATTAACTGTTCTTTTTGTTCGATTGTAGCATTAAAATTTTCAGAAAAAATAAAGTGAGCTTTAATTTCAACAATTCGTCTTGGGGCATCACTACTCATCACTTTTGTAATTTCAATTTTTGTTTCATCAAAATTTAAGTTCATATCTGCAGATCTAATAGCCATAGTTGTAATCATACAACTTCCTAAAGAAGTTGCCATTAAATCTGTTGGTGAAAACCGCTCCCCTTTTCCTTTATTATCTGTAGGGGCATCGTTTTCAATTATGGTTCCACTTTGTAAATGTGTTAATTCAGTTCTTAAATTTCCTTTGTAAACAACTGTAGATGTCATTGATTTATAAATTTGCCCTAAATTTACAATTCAAATTTTAATTAGTGCGAAACATAATTTTTTATTTCCTGTTTTTAGTGCCTTTAGTTAATTTTTCTCAAGATGTTGAAAAGAAAGAAACAAGAAAAGATAAGCTAGCAAAAACAAATGCAAAAGTAAAACAACTTCAAAACGAATCGGAAGAAGGAGCTATAATTTTCAATAAACAATCATCATTTGCAATTACACTAAGAAATGATGGCTATGCAATTGGATATGAAAAAGGGAAATTTAAAAAAATAAATAAAACTAATTTATGGTGGATTCACTTAGGAGAAAGAAAGCATACCAAAGAAGAAAAATTAATAAACGAATTTAATGGATTTCAGGTTGGCAACCCATATATTTATGGAAAGCAAAATAATTTTTATTTATTAAATTTAGGATTTGGCCAACAAAAACTTTTAGGTGCTAAAGGGCATAAGAATGGAGTTGCAGTTTCTGCAATTTATGGGGGAGGATTAACTTTAGGAATGTTAAAACCATATTATTTAGAAGTTGTTGGAAGATTTGGTAACTCAAGAGATGTTATTAAATATGATGAAACTGATACAAGATTTTTAAGATCTGATTCAATTATTGGAGCTGCTGCTTTTGGAAAAGGTTTTAGTGAAATAAATTATGTTCCTGGAGTTTTTGCTAAAGGTGCTATTCGATTCGACTATGGTAAATTTAATGATATAGTTTCGGCAATTGAAATTGGTATAAGTGCTGAATATTATTCAAAAAAAATGCCAATTATGCTGTTAAATAAAGAAAAGAATTTATTTATTAGTGGATATATTACGTTGTTAATAGGATCAAGAAAATAAAAAAAAAAGAATGCAAGAACTTCCAATATTAAATTTAATCCCATCCGATTCTAAAATAAAAAAACCAAATTGGCTTAAAGTAAAATTGCCAATTGGCGAAAGTTATAAACATGTTCGAGGATTGGTTGATACACATAAATTACATACGATTTGTGAAAGTGGTAATTGCCCAAATATGGGCGAATGTTGGGGCGAAGGAACTGCAACATTTATGATACTTGGTAATATTTGTACTAGAAGTTGTAGGTTTTGTGCAGTTGCAACAGGAAGGCCAGAAGAAATTGATTGGAACGAACCTCAACGAGTAGCAGAAGCAATTTATTTAATGAAAGTTAAACATGCTGTTGTTACTTCAGTTGATAGAGATGAACAACCAGATGGTGGTAGTACAATTTGGTTTAACACAATAAACGCAATAAAAACATTAAATCCATCAACTACTTTAGAAACTTTAATTCCAGATTTTAGAGGTATTGCAGAACAAATTCAAAGAGTTATTGATGCGGCTCCTGAAGTTGTAAGTCATAATATGGAAACAGTTGAAAGAATTACAAAAAAAGTTAGAGTTCAGGCAAAATATGATAGATCTCTTTTTGTTTTAGAAAGTTTAAAAAAAGGTGGCATGAGAACTAAAACAGGAATTATGTTAGGTATTGGAGAAACAAAGGAAGAAGTTATTGAAACTATGAAGCATTTAGTAAATGTTAATTGCGATGTTTTAACCTTAGGCCAGTATTTACAACCAACTCCAAAACACTTGCCAGTACAACGTTTTGTACATCCAGATGAATTTGCAGAATTAAAAGAAATTGGGTTTAATATTGGATTTGATTATGTAGAAAGTGGTCCACTTGTTCGCAGTTCTTACCACAGCGAAAAACATGTAATACAAGGTTGGGGAAGAAAAAAATGGCTTGAAGAAAAAATGTTGAACAACTAATTATTATGTTTCAATTGCTCTTGTTTTTATTACTACAACATTGTCATTTTTTTCTTTACAAAGTATGTAAATATTTATATTTATTGTTCCGCATCTCCAAACTGTTGATGAGCTAAAGTTTGTTTGAATAAATTGTAATAAATTTTTATATTTAGCTACATCTTTAATCAGTACTTCATCGCCTGAACATTCTAATCTATAAATATAGTTTTCAAAAAAATCTTTGGTTGTAATATTTTTTAAATTTGAAAAATTTTCGTTTTCAGATTGTATTTTTTTATTAATACTTATTTCATCAATGTTTTTCCAATCCATTACTTCAAAAGAAAATTCTGATTCTCCAATATAAAGGAGGCCAGATGTTAATTTAATTAAACTTGCAATTAAACTCATGATAAAAATTTGTCAATCAAAAATAATAAACAATAATGCTAATGAAAAGTAATTAAAAAAGGCAATCAAAATATTGATTACCTTTTTTTGTCGGGAGGACAGGATTCGAACCTGCGACCCCTTGGTCCCAAACCAAGTATTCTACCGGGCTGAACTACCTCCCGCCTATTAAACTAAGCGTTTTAAAGGATTGCAAAAGTAGGGGTATGCAATTAACTAAACAACTCAAATATTAAATATTTAATGATTTATTTTTTATCTATAAAAATAATAATGCATCGCCGTAACTAAAAAATCTATACTTATCTTTAATTGCTTTTTTATAAGCCTCCATAGTAATATCATAACCAGCAAAACTTGCAGTCATAATTAACAAACTTGTTTTAGGCAAATGGAAATTAGTAATTAAAGAATCTGCAATACTAAAGTTGTGAGGTGGGTGTATAAAATTATTCGACCACCCTTCTGCAGCTTTTAATCTTTTTTCAGCTGTAAAACTATTTTCTAATGTTCGCATAGTTGTACCACCAACTGCACAAACTCTACGCCCATTATCTTTTGCTTTATTAACAGTAATTGCAGCTTCTTCTGGAATTTTAAAATATTCTGCGTCCATTTTATGTTTACTCAAATCTTCAACTTCAATTGGTCTAAAGGTTCCTAACCCAGCATGTAAAGTAACTTCAGCAAATTTAATTCCATGAATTTCACATCTTTTAATTAATTCTTTACTAAAATGCAAACCACCAGTTGGTGCAGCAACAGCTCCTTCATATTTTGCATAAACTGTTTGATAACGATCTTTATCTTCTTCTTCTGGTTTACGTTTTATATATTTTGGCAAAGGTGTTTCTCCTAAAAATTCTAACATCTTTTTAAAACTTTCTTCATTTCCTTCCCACAAAAATTTAATAGTTCTACCACGGCTTGTTGTATTATCAATAACTTCTGCAACTAACTCTTCATTTTCTCCAAAATATAATTTATTGCCAACTCTTATTTTTCTTGCAGGGTCAACAATTACATCCCATAAACGATTGGGTTTATTTAATTCTCTTAATAAAAAAACTTCAATTTTTGCTCCAGTTTTTTCTTTTCTACCATACATTCTAGCAGGAAAAACTTTTGTGTTATTTACAACAAACACATCCTTATCATTAAAATATTCTAGAATATCTTTAAAATGTTTGTTTTCCATTTTACCAGTCTTACGATCAACAACCATCATTCTACTATCTTCTCTTCGTTTAGAAGGAGTTTGTGCAATAAGATTTAATGGGAGATCGTAACCAAATGCGGTAAGTTTCATAATTAGTAATTTGTTTAAATACTTATGAACTTGCCACCGCCTTACGGGGCGGCCATCAATTAAGTAAAAGTTTAGAAATCGAAAAGTGTGCAAAAGTAAGGTTGTAAATCATATAATACAAATTCAAGTTATTTTTAATGGATGTTTAACATAATTTCGCCTCCTTTAAATTATGACTACAGAAAGAACGGAAAAATTATTGAAAGTTTTAAGTAAGAGGCAAAGCAATATAACTATTGTTATGGAAAATGTACAAGATCCACACAATATATCAGCAGTAATGAGGACTTGTGATGCAGTTGGAATTCAGGATATCTATATTTTAAATACTAAAATTCCACGACATAAAAAATTTGGAGCAAAAAGTAGTAGTAGTGCATTAAAGTGGCTTTCAATTCATCATTATGATAATAATGAAGCATGTTTTAGTGAGCTCAGAAAAAATTATGCTACAATTTTAACCACTCACCTATCAACAGACGCTATTGATTTATATGAAATTGATTTTACAAAAAGTATAGCACTAGTTTTTGGTAATGAACATGAAGGTGTAACTGATGAAGTTAGAAATTTAGCTGATGGAAATTTTATTATTCCACAAATGGGTATAATACAAAGTTTAAATATTTCAGTTGCATGTGCAGTTAGTATTTACGAAGCGTATCGACAAAAATCAAATGCAGGACATTATAAAATATGTTCTCTTTCGATGGAAAAAATAGATTTGTTAAAAATTGAATGGGGGTTTCAGTGAGATGCTGAATGATGATTTTAAAAAATAAAATATGAAAAAAAAATTAATCATTCTTGCAGTAATTGCAACAATTAATTTTGCGAATGCACAAGAAATTAAAAAAATTAAGGCAACAGATCTTGTAAAAATTATCGATACAAGTAATCATCCAATTATAGTTAATTTTTGGGCTACCTGGTGCAAACCTTGCATTAATGAACTTAAGTATTTTGAAAAAATTGTAAAATCGTATCAAACAAAAAATGTTATATTAATATTAGTAAGTTTAGATTTTGAACATGATTATGATAAATTAAAAACATTTATAAAAGAAAAAGGCTATACATCAACAATATATTTTTTAAATGAACCTGAATCTAATATTATTCAAACTAGTATTGATGTTAGATTTGAAGGCTTGATACCTGCAACTTTAATGAGTAACAAAATAAAAAAATATCGTTCGTTTCATAGTGGTCAGTTAACAGAATCAATGCTTAAAAAAGAAATTGAAAAATTATTAAACTAATTTATTAAATGAAAATTGCATTAATTGGTTATGGAAAAATGGGTAAAGCAATAGAAGAAATTGCATTACAAAAAGGACATGAAATTGTTTTAAAAATTAGTACAAATAATATTGATGCATTTACTAAACAGAATTTACAAGAAGTTGATGTAGCCATTGAGTTTACTACTCCTCATACAGCTTTTGAAAATATAAAAAAATGTTTAGAATTTAACATACCAATTATATGTGGAAGTACTGGCTGGTTAGATAAGTGGAATGAAATTGAAAATTATTGTCAACAAAAAAACGGAACTCTACTTTATGCCAGCAATTTTAGTATAGGAGTGAATTTATTTTTTGAATTAAATACATATTTAGCTAAACTGATGCAGAAATATAATGACTATAATATTTCAATAACTGAAATTCATCATGTACAAAAGAAAGATGCACCAAGTGGAACAGCAATTACATTAGCAGAACAAATAATTAAACAAAATACTTTATTAAAAAAATGGACAAATCATTCAACAAATATTGAAAACGAATTAGAAATTATTTCTGAAAGAAAAGACGCTGCACCTGGAACTCATTTAATAAAATATTCATCAATAATTGATACTATTGAAATTGTACATACTGCACACAATAGAATGGGATTTGCAAATGGTGCTATTTTGGCTGCAGAATTTATAGTAAATAAAAAGGGTATTTTTACAATGAAAGATGCTCTAGGGATATAAGTCAAAAGTTATAAGTCAAAAACAAAAAGATTCTCATCAATAGTTTTTTAAAATTTACAGTTTTAATTTTTTACTTTATAATTTTACTTTCTGCCTTAGACTCTAGTGGCAAATAAAACTACTTTATGAAAAAAATATTATTACTTCTTCTCTGCTCTCCTATTGTTTTAATTGCACAAAAAAAACCTTTAGATCATAGTGTTTACGATAGTTGGCAAAGTATTGGCGAAAAACAAATAAGCAACAATGGCAATTTTGTTGCTTATACTATTAATGTACAAGAAGGCGATAGTAAATTGATAATACAAAGTACCAAAGGTGATATTTTGAGAGAAGTTGAACGTGGCTACAACATAACCATTAGCGATGATGATAAGTTTGTAATATTTAAAATAAGACCAACTTATAAGCAAACACGTGATGCAAAAATTGCTAAAAAAAAACCTGATGAAATGCCCAAAGATAGTTTGGGTATTTATGATGTAGAGAATGTTAAACTTGAAAAAATTGCCAGAGTTAGAAGCTGCAAAATGCCAGAAAAAGCGGGTGGTTGGTTGGCTTTTTTAATGGAAAAACCCTTACCCGAAACCAAAGACAAAAAGGAACTGGACAGCATTGGTAAACTAAATGAACTTGCCAATAAAACTGTTGCTATGCAAAAGCAAATTGATAGCTTAAATAACTTAATCGCTAAAGCACTGGAACAAGGCATAAGTGTTTTAGCAGTTAAAAAAGACAGCACAGGTAAACCTAAAAAAGATGAAGAGGGTGAAGAAGGAACAGAATTAGTTTTGAGAAATTTAAACGATGGAAAAGATAAAAAATTTAGATTAACACAAGAATATTATTTTGATAAAAATGGAAATTCAATTGTAATTGAAACTACAAAAAAGAATAATAGTAAAATTGTTGCTCAAGTAATAGCCCTTAACTTAACAAATTTTAAAACTGATACATTATTAAAAGACTTTAAAGAGGCAAAACAATTTTCGTTTGATGAAAATGGAAATAAATTAGCTTTTGTTGCCTCGTTTGATACAACAAAAGCTGAATTTAAAAAATATAATTTATATGCTTTTAATAAATCTGAAAACTGGGTAATAACTTCTCAATTAGCTGTAAATTCAATAGAAAAAGAGGCTATAGATATTGCAAAAAAAATTCCGGCAAATTGGAGAATTAACGAAAATACAAGCTTATTATTTAGCAAAACTGGTGATAGATTATTTTTTGGCACTTCTCCCATCCTACCAATAAAAGATACTACTTTACCTGAATTTGATAGAGTGAGTGTTGATGTTTGGAATCATAAGGATGATGATATTATGACTGTTCAACTGAAAAACTTAGATAGAGATTTAAAGAAAAATTATTTAACGATGTTTTCTTTTAATAATTTAAACACAATTCAATTTGGTAATGAAAATTTTGAAATAGTAAGAACAACACTTGAAGGCGATGGCAAATATTTTTATGCAATAAGTGATAGTGGTAAACGCATAGAAGCACAATGGCAAGGATATACAAATAAAGATGTGTTTATACTAAATGCAGAAACAGGAGATAATAAAAAAATTCTTTCAAATATTAGAGCAAACTTTTATCCATCCTATACAGGTAAATATTTATTGTATTACGATGAAGATAAAAAAACTTATAGCAGTTATAATTCAGAAACTCAAAAAATAAATGTAGTTGCAAAAGATATTTTATTTCCATTATACGATGAAGAAAATGATGTACCCGATGCACCGAATGCTTATGGTATTGTTAAGTGGATGGAGAATGATAAATATGTTTTAATCTATGATAGATATGATATATGGAAAGTTGATCCAACAGGAAAGGAAAAATCTGATTGCATAACTGTTGGCAGAAAAGATAAAACTCAATATAGATATGTAACAGTTGATAATGAAGAGAAGTTTATTAGTGATACTTCAATGCTAACATTAAAAGGGTTTAATGAAACAACTAAAGGTAATTTAATTAGTTTTTCTGATAAAATTAAGTACATAATAGAACCATTAAATCACACTGGTTTTGAAATGAAAGTTGGAGCATCTGTTACATCAATTTCATTTATTTTAAAGGCAAAAAAAAGTAACAAATTTTTATACTCATTCGAAACGTATAGAGATGCCCCAACGTTAACATTTTATGATAAGGATGTAGTTTATGATAGTAAAAAAATTCTTGCAACAACCAACTCCCAACAATCACACTATCTCTGGGGTTCAGCAGAATTGTTTAAATGGAAAGCATACACAGGAAAAATAACTGAAGGCATTTTATATAAACCAGAAAATTTTGATAGCACTAAAAAATATCCAATGATTGT
>JANOVK010000151.1:0-12123 GCA_031417315.1 Chitinophagaceae bacterium
GAATACTCCGACTCTATCAAATGCTACTGGTCAAAATGGATGGGAATATTTTGTTTCTACTGCTGGTACACAAAATCTAGGTTCTGGTAACCTCACATTTGCAATTGGAGATCAAATTATTCACAATGGTTCAATTTACCAGGTTGTCCCAAACTCTAACACGGTTACATCTGTTAATGGCAGTCAGGGTGCTGTGGTATTAACTACAACAAATATTTCAGAAGGAACTAACCTCTATTATACTAATGTAAGAACAATTGCAGCTCCTTTAACTGGATTTACAACAGGAACTAACACAGCAATTACAAGTGGTAATTCAATTTTGACAGCTTTTCAAAACACCCAGGCTCAATTAAATTCAAAAGCAGACTTGGCTTCACCAACCTTTACTGGTACACCTATTGCACCAACTGCTGCTCCAGGAACTAATAACACTCAACTTGCCACAACTGAGTTTGTTACTACAGCTAATAATCTAAAAGCAGATTTACTTTCACCTACTTTTACTGGAACACCAACAGCACCAACAGCTGCTAATGGAACGAATACAACACAATTAGCAACAACTGCATTTGTTTTAGCAAATAATCCTAGCAGAGTAATTATTTCATCAAATGTTGCAAATTCAACAACTTCATTTGCAGACGTTACAGGGTTATCATTCCCTGTAGTTTCTGGTGGTACATATTATTTTAGATTTTTAATACCTTATAGTAGTGCTGCAACATCTACTGGTAGTGCACACAGTATAAATGGACCTACAACCACCCAACTTAACTATACAGTTAAGAGAACTTCGAGTGCAACAGCTGGTAATATTTCAAGTGCAAGTGCTTATAATACTGGATCAGCAAATGCAAGTAGTATTTTAACAGGAAATATTGCTGAAATTGTAGGCATAGCTAAATTTTCTGCCTCTGGTAATGTAATAGCAAGATTCTTTAGTGAAATTTCAGGATCCGCTATTACAGTTTTAGGTGGAGCTATGGTTGAGTATATGCGTACACAATAATAGTTGAATAATTCAAACTGCTTTAGTAGAAGCATTTGTAGAATTTGGAAGGCTTTATTAATTAATCATATAATTGTTAATGTTAATTATTATCAGTTTTATGTTATAAACATACTGCAATATTTAAAAAGTTATTATGGCAATAAATTTATATATAATGAAGGTTAAAATGGTTGAAACTTAAGCTAATGAAATGTTTATTCACTAAATATTTATTAATTAGTTGGTCCGTTATTGTATTATCAAGTTCAAATTTATTTGCTCAGGTAATCAATAATAATGGTGCTGTAATTTCTATTTCAAGTAGCACCGTAATAAATGCAGATTCTATTATTAATTCTAGTGCTGCAACACTTCAAAATAATGGCACTACCAACATTATTAATTTAAATAATGCTGGTACAGTACAAGGAAATGGAGTGTATAATATTTCCAACTTTTTTAATAATACTGGTACTTTTACTTGCGGCACAAGTACTGTAAATTATAATGGAACCATTGCACAAATTATAACAGCATTAAATTATTATAATTTAACTGTATCAAATGCTCGTAGTTCAAGCAATATTACTTTTTCTAATTCTGGAATAATAGGCATTGCAGACAATTTAAATCTGAATGCAACATTTACTTCAGGTTCAAATATCATTACTGGAACCACATTCGATTTTAATGGAAGTGGTGCACAATCAATCCCAGTTTTAAATTATGAACATATAATTTTTTCGGGGGGTAATACAAAAAATTTAACCGGGAGTTTGCTTATTAATAAATCGATGGCAATTGGAGATAATACAACACTTGCTTTAGGTAATTACAATATTACATTGCCATCAAATGCAACAAGTACTGCACGTGTAGCCACTTCTTCAAATACAGCTTCTGTAACTTATGGAACAGGAAGAGTTATCGTAGAAAGATATGTACCAGGCAGAAGAAAATACAGACTTATTACAAGCAGTGTATCAACACACACAAATTCGGTGTTAACTACTGGGCAAGAAGCATTTTCTATTTGGGGTAATTGGCAAAACAGTGGCAATAATTCAACGCCAAATATTGGTACTTTTATTACAGGAGGTAATAGTGCAGATGGCTATGACCAACAAACACAAAATCCTTCATTATTTACTTATGACGATGTGAATAGGCTCTATAAACCTTTTAGCTCAGCTAATTCTAAAAATACAAAATACACTTCATTAAATGCAGGCATTCCTTATTTTATGTTTGTGTTTGGAGATAGGTTAAATGCAATTGGTGCTAACAATCCAAATAATACTACATTAAAATCAATAGGAACAATATTAATTGGAGACCAAGTTTATGATACAAGTTCAACTATTCCACTTTCGAATGTAGTGGGCAGATTTACCATGTTGGGTAATCCATTTGCATCTCCAATTAATTGGGCAACTATTACAAAATCTAATATTGAAAATACTTTTTGGGGATGGGATCCTAATTTAAGCAGCACTGGTGGCTATATAACAGTAAATACATCTGGTTCAACTACATTAATTGCACCTTATTCGGGCACCGTTAAACTTAATCAGTTTATACAATCAGGTCAAGGATTTTTTATTAAAACAACAGCAGCTTCTCCAAGTTTAATAATTCGTGAACAAGATAAAATTGATAGTTTTAACGCATTTGCATTTAAAAATAATCCACCAAATAATTTACCATTAATAGCAATTAATTTATTATATCAAAATAGCACAGAAACAGTTTTAGCAGATGGAACATTAGTAGCATTTAATAAAGACTTTTCTAACGAAATTGATGTAGAAGATGCTACAAAAAATTTAAATAGAAATGATAATATTGGCATTATTAACGGCATAACTAATTTAAGTATAGATGCTAGAAAATTTCCGAACGATAACGATACCTTAAAACTGAGTATTACCAAACTTAATAAAACTGCATATACGCTTCAAATTTTTACAAACAAATTAGATACAACTGGGGTATTAATTTATTTATTTGATGCATATTTAAATACAACAGTTCCACTTTCAATTTACGATACAAATAATATTGTATTTAGTGTAGACCCTGCAACTCTATTGTCTTTTAGCGAATCAAGATTTAGAATAGTTTTCAAAAAAACTAACCATTCAGTAAATAACATTTTAAATTTTCAAGCAAAACAAATTGAAAAAAATGTTGAGTTAAAATGGATGCTTAATGCAGATGATAATATTTTAAAATATGAAATTGAAAAATCTGAATCAAATAGTTTTTCAAAAATTAACGAAACAGCATCTAAACAAAGTAATGTTATTGTTAATTATTCTTTATTAGATAAGGAAGTTACAAGTGGTGTTAAGTTTTATAGAATTAAAATAATTTATAAAGATGGAAATATATCGTATAGTAAAATTATTCAAATTGATATAAAATCAACTTTATCATTTGTTCAAATAGTTCCTAATCCAATTCAAAACCATTTATTAAAATATAGTTTAAACGAAATTGAATTGGGAAATTATGAGTTGTTAATAATTAACTCAATCGGAAAATTAGTAACAAAGAAAAGTATTCAACATCAAGGTGGCACAATGTTTAATCAATTGCAACTCGATAAAAAATTACCAGTTGGTATTTATTATTTAAGGTTTGTTAACGAAAAAAATAGTTATAATAATTCATTCATCATTCAAAATTAAAATAGAGGTTTCGAAATATTGAGGAAGAAAAATTTATTACATATTACAATTTGTTTAAGCATACTAAATTTTAGTAGTTCTAAATCTTTTGCCCAAACATCGCCAACTGATACAATACCAAAAGACCCAGCAAGGATAAGTGTTTTTAATCTTCAGAATTTAAATTTTGGATGTTTTTCACAAGGAATTAATGGGGGTACAGTTTTTTTATCTCCATCTGGTTTTAGAACTGCAAATGGAGATGTTGTTTTATTAAATATTGGGTTAGCACCATCGCAAGCCATTTACGAAATTGATGCACCAATAAACACAATCATTTCAATTTTAAATGGACCTAATATTTTATTAATTGGAAGTAATGGGGGCTCAATGATAATGAGTGTTGGAGCAGCAGATCGATCATCGCCTTTTATTACAACAGTTCAAAGTCCATCTAGAACTATTGTAAATATTGGTGGCACATTAATAGTAGGTAATCCATCAACTACAGTACCTGGTAGCTATAGTGGTACTTTTTATATAGATTTTATTCAAGAATAAAATTTTGCACAAATAGAATTAAAATGCAAATGAGGTTTTTTATTTATAGAAAAACATTTTTTTACAAATTAGCATTGTATTTCTTTTTTACATTTATAATTTCAAGCAACGCAATGGCTCAAACTTCAGAAGAGTTTGATGAAATGACGATTACACTTAGTGTTCAAAGAATTGGAACATTCGAAATACCTGGTGTGATAAAAGGACAAACAGTTTATTTAGGTATAAAAGAAGTTTTTGATTTTTTAAAAATTAGAAATATTGTTTCAAGCAATATGGATTCAATAAGTGGATCTTTTATAAATGCCAAAGCATTGTATTTAATAGACTATACAAAAAATGTTATACAATTTAATGAAACTAAAACCGAACTTGGTAAGAATGGATTAATAAAAACTGCAACCAACTTATATTTAAAATCAGACTTTTTTGGTTCTGTATTTGGTTTAGATTGTGTTTTTAATTTTAGAAGTCTTTCAGTAACCTTATACTCAAAAGTTGAGTTACCAGTAGTTAAAGAAATGCAATTAGAATTAATGCGAAGAAACATTAGCCAGTTAAAAGGAGAGAAAAAAGCAGATACCATTATTGCTCGTAAATTCTCAGCTTTAAATATTGGAACTTTCGATTGGTCTGTTATATCAACACAAGACAAAGGGTATCCTTCAAACTCACGTATTAATTTAGGGGTGGGGGGGATTTTACTTGGTGGAGAAACCAGCATGTTTTTTAACTATAATGTAGATCAACCCATAAATTTAAGAGAACAATTTTTTAATTGGAGGATAGTAAATAACGAACATCCATCACTAAAACAAATTTCTGTTGGCTCTATATTTTCTACATCAGTAGCTTTACTTCGAAATCCTGTAATTGGAGCACAAGTTACAAACACTCCAACTACCTACCGACGATCTTATGGCTCATACAGATTAAGTGATAAAACAGAGCCTAATTGGTTGGTTGAACTTTATGTAAATAATGTTTTAGTAAATTATATTAGAGCAGATGCCTCTGGATTTTTTTCTTTTGAAGTTCCCTTAGTTTATGGTAATTCAAATGTTAGATTAAGATTTTATAGTGCATGGGGCGAAGAACAAACTAAAGAACAAAACATATCTATCCCTTTTAATTTTGTACCATTAAAAAAATTAGAGTATCGTGTAATTTCAGGAATTGTGAGTGATGAAATTCAAAGCAGATTTGCAAGAGCAAATTTTAATTATGGGTTAAGTAGCCACATGACAATTGGTGGAGGTTACGAATATTTATCCTCAGTAACAAGTGGTCCAAGTATTCCATTCATTAATACATCTTTAAGAATTGGTTCTAAATTATTAGTCTCTGGCGAATATGCTGCAGGAGTTAGAACATTAGCTGTTGTAAGTTATAGGTTACCATCAACTGCACAATTCGATTTTAATTATGTTACCTATGTTAAAGGTCAAACTGCAATTCCATTTACTTATGTTGATGAAAAGAAAATTATTTTTACAGCACCGTTTCATTCAAAAAAATCATCAACATTTACAAGGGTAACATTAAATCAAATTACATTACCAACAAACACAATTAATTCAGCAGAAGTTTTATTATCATACATGAAAAAAAATGTAAGTACAAATTTTACAACATTTGCTTTATTCAATAGTCCTGCAGAGCCTTATATTTATAGTAATTTATCTTTAACATTTAGATTAGCAAAGGGAATTAGAGTTATACCTCAAGCCCAATACGAGTATAATTTAAAAGATTTTAGTTTGTTAAAATTAGAGTTTGAAAAAAAGGTATTTAACAATGGATTTTTAAATTTAGTATACGAAAATTTTGCTACAAGTAACAACGAATATTATACTTTAGCTTTTAGATACAATTTTTCTTTTACGCAAACTTCTTTTACAGTTAGAACAAGTAAATTAACACAAACTACATCTCAAATGGCACGTGGTAGTATGATTTACGATGATAAGTTTGGTAATTTAGTTTTAAGTAATCAGAATAATTTGGGAAGAGGAGGATTTGTAATTTCTCCATTTTTAGATTTAAATTGGAATGGTAAAAAAGACCCCGGAGAACCCAAAGCAATGGGTCTTAAAGTAAATATTAATGGGGGTAGAATTGTACAAAATTTAAAAGATACCACAAATCAGGTGTATGGTTTAGAAGCGTATACAAATTATTTTATGGATTTAACTAGAAGTGATTTTGATAATGTAGCTTGGCAAATTAAAAAACCTACACTTAATGTTGTTGTAGAACCTAATCATTTTAAATTAATTGAAATACCTGTTGTTGTTTTTGGCGAAATTGGAGGAATGGTTTATACTAAAACAGAAAATGGACTTAAAGGACAAAGTAGAATTATAATAAATATTTATGATAGCACAGGAAAGCAAGTTGCAAGAACTATTTCTGAAACTGATGGATATATTAATTACATTGGTTTACAGCCTGGTAATTATTATGCTATGCCCGATGAAGTACAAATGCTAAAATTAGGATACACTTCAACTCCAAGAATTGAGTTCAAAATAAAAAGATCTCGAGATGGCGATATTTTTGACGCTATAAAATTTACTTTAACTAAATAAAAATTTACCAAATATTTACTCTTAAACTATCGGCTCGAAACATTTTTTGTTTTGATTTAATATCAAAAGCCTCATAAAATTCTTTAACATTAACAACTGGTCCATTTATTCTTTCTTTAGCTGGACTATGAACATCAGTTTTTACTTGATTTGCTAATTTTTCTTTTCTTGTTTGATACATCCAACTATAAGCATATCCTAAAAAATATCTTTGCAACGGAGTAAAGCCACCAATCTTTTTTCCGCTTTTATAAGCATTTGTTTTTATAAAAGCATCTAAGCCTAAAAGCAATCCACCAAGATCTGCAATATTTTCACCTTGAGTAGCATCGCCATTTACATGTAGAGTATCAACAGGTATAAATTCATTAAATTGTTGAATAATATTTTTTGCACGATTACTAAATTCTTCGCCATCTTTTTTAGTCCACCAATCTTTTAAATTTCCCTTAGAATCATATTGTCTTCCTTGGTCATCAAAGCCATGTGTAATCTCATGTCCAATTGTACTAGCTGCTGCATAACCATAAACTAAAGCATCATCTAACTCAGCATCTTTTTTACCAGGAATGGCAAAAATTCCTGCAGGTAAAACTATTTCGTTGTTACTTGGATTATAGTAGGCATTATAAGTTTGTGGTGTCATATCCCATTCATTTCTATCCACAGGTTTACCTAATTTATTTACATTATATTGGTGCCACCATCTACTAGCATTTTGAACATTTTCTACATAAGAGTTTTTCTCAATTTTCATTGCACTAAAATCTTTCCATTTATCAGGGAATCCAACTTTCTTTTTTATACTAGCTAATTTTTCATATGCTTTTAATTTAGTTGCTTCACTCATCCAATTAAGTTTTGCAATTCTATCTTTTAAAGCTTCGCGAATAGCTTCAACCAAATCTTCATATCTTTTTTTTGCAGTCTCATTAAAATATTCTTTTACAAAAAGCTGACCTAATGCTTCACCAATTGCATTTTCTTGAGCATCTAAAACTCTTTTCCATCTTGGTCTTGGTTCTTTTGCCCCACTTAAAGTTTTGCCATAATTAAATTTATCTATAAATGTTTCCTTATCTAAATAAGAAGCAAAATCTGAAATATAATTATACTTCATATAATTTTTTAATACCTCAATTGGAGTAGATTTCAGTTCGTTATTTAATGCCCTATAAAACTCTGGTTGACCTACAATAACACTATCTATTTTTGTAATATTCGAAAGCGTAAAAAAGTCATTCCAATTTAAATTGGGAGTTAAAACTTGTAATGCTCCAACACTCATTTTATTATAATTTTTATACGGATCTCTTAAATCAGCAAGTTTTCTAGAAGCCTTTGCCAACCTAGTTTCCATTGTATAAATTTCATTCACTAGTTTAACTGAATTTGCTTCATCATTTCCTAATTGTTTAAATATTTTAATCAAATATTCTTTAAAAGCTGTTTGTACTTTAAGCGATTTTTCATCAGTATTAAAATAATAATCTCTATTAGGCATTCCTAAGCCACCTTGTACTAACATAAAAACCATTTGTTCACTATTCTTATCGTCTTGACCAATATAGTTTCCAAAAAAAGTGCCCGAACCTTTTGTGCCAAATTCTGCAGAAAGTTTAATTAAATCAGCAACTGAATTTGAATTTGTAATTCTTTCTAAATCTTTTTGAATTGGTGAAAGTCCTGCTTTATTTATTGCAATTGTATCCATTGCTGTACTCCAAAAATTTGCAATTTTTTGAGAAATTTCATTTCCTTTAGTGCCTTCTTTAACAGCATTTTCGTTAATAGTGATGAGTCGTTTATAAATATCTTCTTGCACTAAATTTCCTATTCCCCAACTTGATTCTGCATCTGGAATTTTATTATTTTTTATCCATCCATTATTAGCGTACATAAAAAAATCATCACCTGGATGTATTGATGTATCTATGTTTTCAGCTAATATATCATTTGTATTAGATTTATTATTACAAGAAAAAAGAATAATAATTAAGGAAAATGAAATAATTTTTTTTAGCATAAAATTTCTTTAAATATTTTTTTTTAAATTTACAATTTATCACTTTCGTAAGAACAATTATAACAATGGTAAACCTGTTTACCTTTTAATGCAAACGAAGTTAAAGCCCAACTTAAAGTTGCAAGTATCCAATTTGATGTATTATTTGTTTGTACTTCTAAATGATAATTTTTACTTGAACATTTTGGGCAACTAATTTTTTCGTCTTCATCAAATTGATTCAATAATTCTGTTGCTCTTTGTACATCATCATCAACAACACAAATTTTTATTCCGCCAATTGCATTTCCTAAAACCGGAAAAATGGTAATTGTATTTTCGTCTTTTAAATAACAATTAATTCCTTCGTTTAATAATCTCGATAAAACTAAATTAGCTGAAATATAATTATCAAAACTCCTAATCGGTATAAATTCCATTTACAAAAATAAAAAGCCCAAACTAAATGTTCGGGCTTTAATTATAAATTTTATGCTTAGTTATTCATCATTAAAGGCATTACTAGCATTAGCAATTCTTCATGTTCGCTTTGTTCTGTTGGTTTAATAATTCCTGCTCGGGTTGAGGTAGATAATTCTATTACTATATCAGTAGTATCAACTGCATTTAATAATTCAATCAAAAATTTAGCATTAAAAGCAATCTGAAAATCGCCACCATCAAATTGGCAATTCATTCTTTCATTTCCTTCGAAACTAAAATCAATATCTTGAGCAGCTAAGTGTAATTCGCTGCCTGTAATTGTTAATGCAACTTGATTGGTACTTTTATTTGCAAATACGTTTACTCTTTTTAAGGCACCTTGAAAATCTGCTCTACTAACAATTAACTTATATGGATTATCGATTGGAATTACTACTTTGTAATCAGGAAATCGAGCATCAATTAATCTACAAACTAATTGTATATTTGGATGTGTTACAAAAAGATGATTGCTATTATAACCAATAGTTAATTCATCATCATTATCTGGTAAAGAATTTTTTAAAAGTCCCAAAGGTTTTCTTGGAACTATAAACGAATCTTCTTTTGTTGCTTTAGCATCTGTTCTATTATATTTTACTAATTTATGTGCATCGGTTGAAACAAATTGTATAGATTGGGTTGATAACTCAAAAAACACGCCTGTCATTGCTGGTCTTAAATCATCGTTGCTAACAGCAAATAAAGTTTTGTTGATAGCTGTAACTAATGCAGTGCTTGTCATTTTAAAATTATTTGCATCGTCGCTATTAGGTTCTTTCGGAAAGTTATCAGGATTTTCGCCCATTATTTTATACTTACCATTATCGCTAGTAATATCTATACCAAAATTTTTATCAACACTAAAAGTAAGCGGTTGATCGGGAATGTTTTTTAAGTATTCACTTAAAACTTTATGAGGAATGCAAATTCTTCCATCAATTTTACTTTCAACATCCATCTGAACTTTCATTACAGTTTCTAAATCGGTAGCTGTAACACTTAATTTTTTAGCTTTTATTTCAAATAAAAAATCTTCAAGTATAGGTAAAACAGTATTCGCATTAATAACACCATTAATTTGTTGTAGCTGTTTTGATAGAATTGAAGATGATGCAATAAACTTCATAAATTACTCTTTAATATAGCAACAAACCTAAGGCAATTTAGTAAATGCTGAACAAAAATTTAGCCTCTATATATTTTTTGAATTTGGCATAACCATTATAATTTGGGTTATTTGCAAAATCATTTTTTTTCTATGCTACCAAGATACAAGCGAATTTTATTAAAACTTTCAGGTGAAGCCTTATTAGGAGATCAAAAAAATGGTGAACCATTTGACCCTAAAATTATAGAACAATATGCCCACGATATTAAAAGAGTAACAGATTTAGGGGTACAAGTTGCTATTGTAATAGGTGGTGGAAATATTTATAGAGGCATGAACGAAGCTGAGAGTGGTATTGAACGTGCACATGGCGATTATATGGGCATGTTAGCAACAGTAATAAATGCAATGGCAATGCAAGCAATGCTCGAAAAAATTGGAGTTTTTAGCAGATTGCAAAGTGCCATAAATATGGAGCAAGTTGCCGAACCATATATTCGTAGAAAAGCTTTACGTCATTTAGAAAAAGGGCGTGTTGTAATTTTTGGTGCAGGCACAGGAAATCCATATTTTACAACCGATACAGCTGGAAGTTTAAGAGCCATAGAAATGAAAGCAGATGTTATTTTAAAAGGAACTAGGGTTGATGGAATTTATAATACTGATCCTGAAAAAGATCCTTCTGCAATTCGTTACGAAAAATTAAGTTTTCAAGAATGCATTAATCAGAATTTGAAAGTAATGGATATGACTGCTTTCACTCTTTGCATGGAAAATAATTTACCAATCATAGTATTTAATGTTAATACACAAGGCAACTTATTGCAAGTTGTACAAGGTATGAATGTGGGAACCCTGGTGAGCTAATGGATAATTGTAAATTGTAAATGATAAATTATAAACGATTCTTCAACTTACAATTAACAATTAATAATTAACAATTAAATGAAAATATTCCCCCTTTCAGAAGGAGCTTTTACTATTGATAAAACTAAGTTTTTTGTTCCATTTAATCCCCAAAAAGACGAGCTTCAAAAAAGACCAATTGGTAGTTTATTAGTAGAAGTGCAACCATTTGTTGTAATTACAACTAATGATGTTATTTTATTAGATACTGGGTTAGGATTTTCTAGAAATAATCAACTTCAACTTCACGAAAATTTAATAAAAAATGGAATTGCTCCAGAAAGTGTAACTAAAGTTTTATTAAGCCATTTGCATAAAGATCATGCAGGAGGAATTTGTAAAAAAGATAAGTTAGGCAATGTTCAATTAGCTTTTAAAAATGCAACTTATTTTATTCAAAAAAGTGAGTTTGATTTTGCAATGTTTAATAATACTAATTCTTATATGAACGAAGAGTTTGAAATTCTTTTAAATAATAAACAAGTAGTTTGGTTAAACGGAAATGGAAGCATTGAAAATTTTATTACTTACGAGCAAACTTGTGCCCACAGCCCATACCATCAAGTTTTTTGGATAAAAGAAAATAATGAAACAATTTTTTTTGGTGCCGATGATGCTCCTCAATTACAACAAATGAAAACAAAGTTTGTTGCCAAGTATGATTTTGATGGAAAAAAAACCATGCAATTAAGAAAACATTGGTGGCAAATTGGAAATAAAGAAAAATGGAAATTTCTTTTTTATCACGATACAAAAACGCCAGTTTACCACCAACTATAAAACTTGTAATTAGTAAATCC
>JANOVK010000152.1:0-4438 GCA_031417315.1 Chitinophagaceae bacterium
CTTGACTTGGCATTTGTGACTCCTTGGGGAGCCATTTTCGCTGCCTTTGTGACCAGTTTTATTGTTGGCTTAGTTTCCGGATTATATCCCGCTATAAAAGCTTCTCAGCTTGATCCAATTGAAGCGTTGAGGTATGAGTAATCCATAGATAAGGAATGCCTTAAAATAAAATGATGCAACATCACTTCGATTAATTTTTAAAGCCAAAAGTGTTAGCTGTTAGTTTTAAAAATAGTATCGAGAACCTTCTTGTGAATTATAGTTCTCGATACATTTTTTTTGCACTTTGTTCCATAAAAAACGTTCCTCCGCTTGTCATGGTTGCGAACTTCGTAACTGTTTATTTTCCAATAAGATATTATTTCTTGCGAAACGCAAACTTGAATTTACCACAAAATTTGCAATCTTGCCAAACGGCTCCTATGTTTGTAAATTATTATTTTTACGTTATTAGAAATTTTATTTAGTGATATTAAAAAATGTGTAATACAAATTAAAGTACACTCCATTTGGTGCAGTTCGTAACATAGAAGTTACTAATTCTTGTCGGTAAGCCAAATCAATTCGAGCTTGACTATTAATAATAAATTGAATAGCAGGAACCACATCAAGATAGGATTTTCCATTTTCATTGATGGTTTGCCCAACAAATTCAACCATTAAATTAATGTTGGTTTGCTTGTAACTCGTATATTTTTTGGGATACATTAATTTTCCGAAAGACAAAGTATAATTGGTAGCATTATTTCCTAGTGAATTCGGAAAAGGATTTTTTGAGGTATTATCAAGCGCTTTTTCAAAACTTACAGACGAACTTATGGCTACTTTTTTTATCAATTTTGTGGCGACTATTCCTGTTTCAAAACCCGAATTGTGTCCCATAATTTCAATTTGCTCTTGATGAATATCCGAATTATTGAAACTATACCTTCCAAAAGCCGCTAATCTAAAATGACTGTTTAAATCATCTGATGAGAAAAAGCGGTATTTGGTATAAACACTTCCACCTTCTGTCACTAAACTAGTATTTCTATTACTAACAAAAGCGGTAGCTCTAAACATCAAACTTTTGTTTAAACCATAAGTTACTTCGGGCATAATATGATAATTATAGCCTGGCTCGAACTTTTCTTTAAACAATGATTGCATTGCATTAATTGCTAAAGAATTCGCTGGAACATTGCTAGCTGGATCAGTTACTACAAAAAGTTCTTGACTGATGCTTTTTTGAAATCCAAGAAGGATTAACAATAAGAGTATTATTCTCATTAATTCAAGATTTTAATATGAAAATCATCTTCATTATTTGCAAGATACGTTTCCAGTTTCTTCAATGATTTTGATAATTTTTTATACTCTTTGTCAGTAACATAACCTTTGTCTAAAACTTGAAAAGTGACTTCTTCTGAAGCAATAGTTTTAGCATCAACTACTATGAATTTTTCGTTTTTTATTGAAGTAGTCTTTGAGGTAAGCACTAATGAACCAATGAAAAAACCTGCTTTTTCAACGCTTTGCTTAAAAGTAGCAGGACTTATTGTTGTGTTTTCATTTAAGATAACTGTAAAAGTATTGGTGTTCAAATCGGTTGCCACATTGGCTACTTCTGGCAACGCTTTTAATTGTTTATTTATGGCATTGGAACACATAGAACAGGTTAAGCCAGTTGCTCTGATTTCTGCTTTACTAATTTGTGCATATGTATTTGAGAGACTAAATAGAGCAAATACGAGTATTGTTAAATAGTTATATGCTTTCTTCATGATTATTTTTTTAATAAATTATTAATTTCAGTTTTTGTTGGATTGATTGCAATTAGAATTCCTTTAGTATCAAATAAAAATTGACTTGGTAATTCCTCAACACCAAATAAAATAGCTGTTTTTGCATCGAATCCATTTGGATCGTTTACTTGTGTGAATTTGATGCTGTCTTTTTCAATGGCTTTTTTCCATTTTTCGATATCAGTATCTACAGAAATACCTACAATTTCAATTTTTGAAACCTCTATTTCTTTATGAAGTTTAACTAATTCTTTATTTCCTTTTCTACACGGCGCACACCAAGAAGCCCAAAAATCAATAAGAACGTATTTGTTTTTGAATGATGTACTAGAAATTTCTTCATTATTGGCATTTTTTAAAGTAAAAGTTGGCAAAGTGTCACCAACTTTTACTTGTGCTTGTATACTAAAAGAAAGAATAAAAACAAGATTACCTTTTTCATTATGCTATCATTTTATTGTTTCCACAACTTTCCCACAACTTAACATCATAGAACCAAAATACGGATTCTTAATATTATTTTCTTTACTTAACCAATTCGCACCTTTTCCATCATCTGCCATTGGACAAAATTGATAATAAACTGTTTCATCCGATTTAGAAACTTTTATTAATTCGTATATCGACTTAGAAAGTGTGTTAAAAGAACTTCTTTGTTTTTTTGCATCAGTGCTTTCTGAAATTGCTGTAGCATCTTTTTTTAAGTTTTCTAAAACCTTCATCCAAACCATATGAACATCCATTTTTAATTCACCCATTTTTACAGCATTTATTGACGCTACTAATTCTTTTGCAGCTGCTGAAGCCATTGTTCCATCTGTTTTTACTAATGCATCTTTTAAAGAAAAATAGTTTTTATAAACAGCTTCTAATTGACTCATTTTTGGTGCTTCGTTTGATTGCATAGCAGAATGATTCTGATTTGCATGTCCATCTGTACTAGCCATCGTTTCTGTTTCTGTTTTTACTGGAACTTTTGCAATTCTATCATATTGGCAACACCCATGAAGATTATTATACACATCATCTGGCGCAAGAAATTTATCACTATCATAACCTACAAGAGCGATTCTTTTAAGGATTTCATCTTGATTGGTTTTAGTAGTATCGTATGTAATAGTTGCAATTCCAGTATGCTGACTCCAGTCAACTGATGCAACATTTTTTACATTTCCTGCTTTTTCAATTTTAGTTTTGCACATACCACAGTTTCCGTAAACTTTTACAGTTTCGGTTTTTGCATTTTTTATTTTTTGTGCATTGGTTGTAATTGATAGCAATATAAAAGTTGTCATCAATAAATTATTTAATGATTTTTTCATTGTATTTGAATTTATGAAACATTACGTTTCAGTTATTTTAAAAATGTATTGAAATTTCAACAACAGAAAGTTGTTGATAAAAAGCCATAAGTATGGCTGTAAAAGTTTGGTTTTAGCTTATTTTAGGTATAAGCCAAACGCTTGAAAAACCTGAGGAAATAAAGGTTTTTGAATTATAAAAATTTTGTTTCTCAGACGAAAAATCAAAATTAGTACTATTAAAATTAATTTCAAAAGTAGAAATCAAACTAAAATTTATTGAAATAGAACTAGTGCAGTTTGTGT
The DNA here is from genome assembly GCA_031417315.1 of Chitinophagaceae bacterium. Taxonomy (GTDB): domain Bacteria; phylum Bacteroidota; class Bacteroidia; order Chitinophagales; family Chitinophagaceae; genus CAIVPM01. The sequence continues at coordinate 3,392 of JANOVK010000152.1, forward strand.
GTCCACATTTTCCGCCACAACTATTGTCTTTGTCTTTTGAGTTTCTGTCGTTACAACACTCTTTTTTTTCTGTTTTAGAAGTTGTTTCTTTTTTGCAACAGGATTTTTCGGTCTTAGTTCCACACGCATAACTCAAAGTTGGCGACAAAAAGAAGCCAAGTGTTAGAATTATAATTAGTATGTGTAACCTTTTTTTCATTTTACAAATGTAAAAGATAATTTTAAAATATTATGTTAATTTTTCAGCACGTTTTTTCGGCGGTTCTTGTAGTTAAAAGCTATCATATAAAACTCGAACTGACTAACATGTACTATCGCTATTCTGCTTTTTGACAACTAATCATCCTGTCATTCCCGTAAATATCTTTCTTCACTTCAACATTCTTAAAACCAAAATATTGAAGCAACTGAACCGTTTCTTTTCCTAAATATTGATTGATTTCGAAATACAATTTCCCATTCGGATTTAAATTTTTCTTTGCCAGTTCCGCAATTTTTCGATAAAAAAGCAAAGCATCAGTATCTTCAACGAACAATGCCAAATGTGGTTCATACTCTAAAACATTGGGCTTAATTTCAGCCTTTTCTAAATTTCGAACATACGGCGGATTGGAAACAATTATGTCAAATTGTTGCTCTAACCCTTCGACTGCGCTCAGGGTGACAACATCTAGTATGTTTGTAAGTATAAAATTTATGGCAACTTTATTCAATTCCGCATTCTTTTTAGCTGTAGCCAAAGCTTTCTCCGAAACATCAATCGCGAAAACTTCAGCATTAGGGAGATTTTTGGCTAAAGAAACTGCAATACAGCCACTTCCTGTTCCTATATCGAGAATTATAACTTTTCCCTCTTCCCTCTTCTCTCTTCCCTCTTCCTTTATAATCCATTCAACCAATTCTTCAGTTTCGGGTCTTGGAATCAACGTATTTTCATTGACTTCAAATCGCAAACCATAAAACTGGGTTTCTCCTAAAATATATTGAATCGGTTTTTGAATTTTTAAATCGGAGAGAATACTTTTCCATTGTTTTAAATGAGTGCCA
>JANOVK010000153.1:0-4626 GCA_031417315.1 Chitinophagaceae bacterium
TAGTCAACCACCACCACCAGATGCTGATGATATTGATATTCCATTTGATGGAGGCATTACATTAGTATTGGCAGCAGGTGGCGTTTTAGGTGCTAAAAAATTAAAGGATAGAAATAAACAATTAAATTAATATTTATAATCATTCAAATTAAAACTCTAATTAGTTAGAGTTTTAATTTGCTTTATGCTTGGTCTAAAGTAAAACCAATTGTTGTACCTACATTTGGGGTACTTCTTACATGAATAGTTTTATCGTGTGCTTCAATAATGTGTTTGCAAATTGCTAAACCAAGTCCACTACCTCCTAAGTTTCTACTTCTTCCTTTTTCGGTTCTATAAAACCGTTCAAAAATTCGTGATAAATGTCCTTCTGCAATCCCTATTCCGTCATCACTAATTTCAATTAAAACATTTTTATCATCTGTTTTATAAATTCCTGCAATAATATTTCCATTTTGTTTGCCATATCTACTAGCATTAATTATTAAATTAGAGAGTACTCTTCTAATTTTTTCTTGATCTGCATACACATAAATTGGTAGTTCGCAACCTTCTTTAATTTGAGAGTGAATATTAAATTCTTTAGTATATGATACCATTGAATCAAATACTTCTTTTATTAAATCTTGAATGATGAATTTATTTTTAACAAGTATTTGTTCGCCAGTTTCTAAACTAGTTATTTCATCAAGATCATTAACTAAAAGAACCATTCTTTCAATATTCTTATTTGCTTTTTTTAAGAAAGTATTATTTATAGATGTCTCATCTAATTCGCTTAATACAGTTTCAATATAACCTTGTAGTGTAAATATTGGGGTTTTAAGTTCATGAGATAAATTTTGTAAAAACTCCTTTCTATATTCTTCATTTTTCTGCATCAATTCAAGTTCTTTTTTGTGTTGTATTGCCCAAATTTCAACCTCATCCCTTACTTCTTGTAAACTTTTTTTTGGTAATAAATATTTGTAATAAGCTTCTTCTTTTTTGTTTGCTTTGGTATTATATATAAGTTTATAAATTAATTTAATTTTTCTATATAAATACCAATTAAAAACATAGTTTAAAAAAAAGTAGTTGACAAGTAAGAAAAAAAATAGTATAACAATGGTTGTTATAATTTTTTTTGATACTATAAAAATTACAATAGAAAATACTAATGAAATAAATAATGCAGTTATAAATGCTATGTATTGAATTGAATGATTTTTTGCTTTAAACATTTTTTAATTTAATTTTTATAATTCAAATTTATATCCAACACCTTTTACTGTAGTAATACAATCAATTTCCATTTTTTGTCTAATTTTTCTTACATGTACATCAATAGTTCTATCTCCTACAATTACATCTTTGCCCCAAACTTTAATTAGAATTTCGTCTCTTAAAAATACTTTTCCATATTTAGAGGCTAATAAGTATAATAATTCGAATTCTTTTTTTGCTAACGTAATAATTTTATTATTATGAGTAACTAAAAATTTTTCTGGATCAATACAGATTCCTTCAAATTCTATTTTGCTATCATTTTGATTTTTATTAATACGCCTTAAAAGAGAGTTCACTCTACTTACTAATAATTTGGGGCTAATAGGTTTATTAATAAAATCATCAGCACCAGATTCTAAACCAAAAATATGTGTTTGCTCATCGTTAATAGCAGTTAAAATTATTATAGGTGTTTCTTTTAAATTAGTATCTTTTCTTAAAATTCTACACACTTCAATGCCTGATTTATTTGGCATCATAACATCTAAAATAATTAAGTCGGGAGAAATTTTTTGTGCTTGGTAAATGGCTTCATTTCCATCATTTGCTAAATAAATTTCAAATCCAGATTTTTGCAAGTTATAACTTAGAATTTCTAAAATATCAGGTTCATCATCGGCTATTAATATTTTTTTTAATTCTTTTTGCATGTATTTATTTATTAATTGCAAAATTAGCTTTCAAAAATTAAGTTATTAGTTTACAATATTAACTAATTGTTAAGCAGTTAATGTTTGTATTTTTGTTTAGTTAAATGATTAATATATTGCGATACCTATTTTTTTTTGTATTTGTAATTAATAGCGTTACAGCTCAGTCTTTTAATTATGATTTGCCAAACGTTCCTCAAATGCGGCAAATTTTTCATGATAATATTAATAAATCTCAAATAAAAATTTTATCTCTTAATTGTAAAAGGGATTCAATATTTCTTGCTTCAAATAATTTAGATTTTAATTTATTCACAACCTATCAATTAAAAAATAAAATAGATTATTTGCAATATTTTGTTGAAGCAGATTCTACTTTAAGCGAATCTGATAAGTATAAATGGTTAAGAGGTATTAATGATTTGTTACAAGATTTTTATAAAAGTTATACCGATAAAAATATTGGATCCTATTATTTAGCCAACCTAATTATTGCTTATCAAGAAGCAATGTTAGTAGAAATTTCAAATCAATCTATTATTCCAATAATTAATAAAAATGAGCTTGAAGTTGGCACTTTACTTTTATCAAATTTTGCATTGCAATCTAATACTGGCGTGGCAGAAAGCAAATTAATTTTAATTTATAAACTATGTGTTAAACATCCTGAAAACACATTAAAAATACTTTCGAATTATTCTTATATAAACGGTGCAGAAAAATTATTAATAGATTTTGCATATCACAATCCTCAAGAGTTATACGATTATGCAGCTTCAAATAATGAATTGGGATTAAAAATAAAATCTATTGATGACCCTTTGGTAAGTGTTATAACTCAAATGGCAAATACTAACGATGGCAGATTTTTATTTCCATTTTTAGATGAAATAATTGATAATGAAATTTCGATTGCTGAAATAAAAAAAACTATTGATGATAGTGAAGCTTATTATAAACTTTTAGTTAAAACCCAAATTTATTACGAACAAAAAAAACAAAGAGGGAAAAAAATTTTATCGATTGATGCATTAACAGAAAAGCTAAAATTTAAGGCATACGAAAACTATATTTCTAAAATTAATGCATTGCATGACGAGCCCAATGCAACAATACGATTTGCTTCTATTCAAAATCTTACTCCAACAGAACTTTATTATTTAATAATAATGGGTGAAGAAGAAATGTATACAAGCAGTTTTATTAATGGTGTATATCCTAAAATTATTGATGGATTAGCTAAGTTGAAATCAGATACACTATTAAAAATGGTACATTATGGTTATTATAGAAAGTTTTTAAAAATGTGTGCTTCGTTTAATATGTTAGAAGATTATTTAAGCAAAATGGATAAACCTGTGGCTGAAAATTTGATGAAAAGTTTTGCAAACGATTTAGAGCAAAATAAAAGCTTAGAAGAAGTAGTAGATGTTGCAGATTCTTATGCAAGTATTAAAGACACTAGTATTAAAAAAATAATAATTAATGTAGTTAGAGATAATATAAAAAAACATTTATTAAATAATAACAAACGTGGAGTTATTATTTATGGATTATTAAATCAAATATTTTCTTCGTTCGATACATTACGAAATTTTAATATTGGAAAAATATTTGATATTCCATCTGTTTATCATTTAACAAATAATAGTTTAAAAGCTGATAACGGAAGAATTTATGTGCAACAATTTTTTTATGGAGATAAAGATGGGAAAGATTTTTATAACGATTTTGTAAATTCATTTCGAAGTTTGGGATGGAAGATTATTAATAAACTAGAATGGATAGAAGTAAGTAGTAGTGGCAACTCTCCAGTTACAATTTTTACCAACAAACCATTAAATGAAGATGAGGGTTTAGATGAGATTGCTCAGAAAAAATTATATTATTATTTAGATTCATTACATATTTATCCAACAATAGCAATTCACAGAGGTCATAGTTATTATGTAAAATCAACAATAAGTCAAATTAGCTCTTATGTCAAACTTGTATTGTTAGGCAGTTGTGGAGGATATCATAGCTTAAGTAAAGTTTTAAATATTAGCCCACAAGCACACATTATAGCAAGTAAACAAATTGGAACTGGAAAAATAAATATTTCTTTAATTGAATTAATTATGGAAAATTTAAAACAAGGCAAAGATCTTTATTGGCAAAGCATTTGGAAAAGTATTGAACATAAGTTTCTTAATAATAAAGAAGTAAAAGAAAAGTTCGACGATTATATTCCTCCTCATAAAAATCTGGGAGCTATTTTTATTATGGCTTATTATAAAGCAATGGAATAAAAAGTTTAATTAATTATTTTTGATGATTTTAAATCTTTAATATTAATAGTCCAATCAGTTAATTTAATTCCTTTTGGGTTATAAAACTCAACCAACATTTGTCTGTTTTTTCTATCTCCACTAAAACTTAATTTAGAATAATTCTGCATATTCTCAACGCCAACAACTCTATATGGATTATCTTTTTCTTCTTTTCCAAATAGGTGAGAACCTGATGTTAAAGGCGATGAAGTAATATCATACAAAGGATAAGTCCCATTTCTTTCAACTTTTATAACTTCACTATGATGCCTATCTCCAGTTAAAAAAATAACTCCATTAATATTATTATCTTTTATAAAATTCATAAGCTCAAAATACTCAGCAGAAAAATGTCTAAAACAATCATAAGGACTCATTGGATTTAAAACTTGACT
>JANOVK010000154.1:0-9746 GCA_031417315.1 Chitinophagaceae bacterium
GTTGTATCTGGTGCTGGCGACTATAAATTAAAACCTGTAATTAAAAGTATTGATGTTGCCACTTCAGGTTCAATAAGTGGATCTATTGTTACTTCTGCTTCATTACCAGCTAACGTTAAAGCGTTTGATGGTATAAATACTTATTCAACTTATACCGATGCTAATGGTAATTTTTTATTACGTGGAGTAAGTCCAGGAACTTATACAGTATTAATAACTCCAAGTTCTGTGTTTTCTGTTAAAACATATACTAGTGTTATTGTTAATGTTGGAAGTGTAAAATCTCTAGGTTCGATAGCTTTTTAATAACCAAAAATTTTAACTACAACTTTCTTGTATCAACATTAAAGTTGTAGTTGTTTTAATAAGAACTTTATAATGAATTATACTACTCTTCCCAAATCTTCTATAGACAAGCCAATCATTAACCCAAAAACAAATTGGGTAATAGATGCTTCTCATAGTGAAATTGGATTTAAGGTAAAGCATTTAATGATAAGTAGTATAAGAGGTGTTTTTAATGACTTTGAAGCTAATATTATTACTACTGGTGAAGAGTTTGTAACTGCAGAAATTGAATTTTCCATGAATGTAAATTCTCTAAATACAAATCATGAACATCGAGATAAGCATTTAAAAAGTTCAGATTTTTTTGATGCAGTCAATCATCAGAAAATTAATTTCTCTGCCAACTATTATAAAGTTATTGATAGTGATGCTTCATCAGAATTATTTGGTTATTTAACTATTAAAGGAATTACTAAGCAAATAAAACTCGATGTTGAATTTGGAGGAATTAAAACTGATTTAAGTGGAGTTGAACGAGCAGGGTTTTCAGTTCAAGGAAAAATAAATCGAAAAGATTGGAATTTAAATTGGAATTCTACATTAGATAATGGAGAAGCTATAATTGCAAATGAAGTAAAGATATATTGTGACATTCAATTAATAAAAAAACAAGTGTAATCTATCAACAAAAAAATCATTTAATTACATGATTGCTGTAAAAAAAGAAGGTATTATTTTAGAACACACTAACTTTTCTTTTGAAAATGATGCAGTGTTAAACCCTGGTATTTTACAAGATGGAAATACAGTACATATTTTTTATAGAGCAGTTAAAAAAGGCAACTACTCCTCAATTGGTTATTGCAAATTAAATGGTCCATTACAAGTTGTTGAACGAAGTACTAAGCCATTGCTTAGTCCAAATTTCGATTACGAATCTCATGGTGTTGAAGATCCTCGAATTACAAAAATTGACGAATTATATTATTTAAGTTATACTGCGTATGATGGAATAAATGCATTAGGTGCTTTGGCCACTTCAAGCGATTTAAAATATTTTGAAAGGAAAGGCATCATTACCCCCATAGTATCTTATAATGAATTTAAAAGGCTTGCAGATTGCAATACAGATTTAAACATCAAATATCAACGTTATCATAATCATAAAACAGAAACTAATAATGTTAAAGAAAATCTTTTGTGGGATAAGAATTTAATTTTTTTTCCAAGAAGAATAAACGAAAAAATTTATTTTCTACACAGAATTAGACCCGATATACAACTAGCTTCTGTGAATGAAATTGAAGAGCTTGGGAAAGCTTATTGGGAAAATTATTTGTTGCATTTACATGAACATATTTTATTATCATCTAAATATGAACATGAAATTAGTTATGTTGGTGGAGGATGCCCACCTATTGAAACTGAAGAAGGCTGGTTATTAATTTATCATGGTGTTTACGACACAAAAAATGGTTATGTATATACAGCATGTGCAGCATTGTTAGATTTAAAAGATCCAAATATCGAATTAGCTCGCCTGCCTTATCCTTTATTTAAACCAGAACTTGATTGGGAATTAATAGGAGAAGTTAATAATGTAGTTTTTCCAACTGGCACATCGCTTTTTGAAGATACCTTATACATTTATTATGGTGCAGCAGATAAATGCATTGCAGTAGCTTCAGTAAGTTTAAAAGCATTAATTAATGAATTAAAAAATCAAATAACAACTTATGAAAAATCAACATGGCAATACTGTTAGCAAAGAGCTTGCAATTTATAATGAATTAATGCCTAATAAAACAAATGCTCATCAACATAATGGCAATATAAAAGCATTACCAGAAATTTTAATTATTACATCTTACCCAAAAAGAGAATGTGGCATTGCAACATATAGTAATGATTTGTTAAAAGCCATATCTAATGTTTATGGTAATACTTTTTCACTTAAAATTTGTGCATTAGAATCTACAAAAGTTGATTATTATTATCCAGATGAAGTTAAATATGTTTTGGAAACTTGTGTAATTGAGCAATATGCTTTATTAGCAAATAAAATAAAAGTTGATAATAATATATTACTCGTTCTTGTTCAACACGAGTTTGGTTTATTTGGAGGTGAATGTGGCGATTATTTATTACGTTTTTTATCTTTAATAAATAAGCCTGTAATCACTTGCTTTCATACTATTTTACCTAATACTAATGGTTACAGAAAAAAAGTAGTTCAAACAATTGCTTCAATTTCTGAATCTATTATTGTAATGACAAAACATGCATCTACTATTTTGCAAAATGATTATGCAATAGAGAAAGAAAAAATTGCAATTATTCCTCATGGAACACATGTTACATCTGCAAATTTTAGAAACGATTTGAAAATAAAAAAGCATTTAAGTAATAGAATTGTTTTATCTACATTTGGTTTATTAAGTTCTAATAAAAATATTGAAACTGCTTTAGATGCCTTACCAGAAATTATTCAACAATTTCCAAACTTAGTTTATCTTATTATTGGTAAAACTCATCCAGAAGTGAGTAAAGTTGAAGGCGAAACTTATAGAGATTCTCTTTTGCAAAAAGTAATAGATTTAGAATTACAAAGCCATGTAAAATTCATCAATAAATATTTGCCTTTAGAAGAATTATTAGAATACTTACAACTTACCGATTTGTATTTATTTACTTCCAAAGATCCAAATCAGGCTGTAAGTGGCACTTTAGCTTATGCAATGGCTTGTGGTTGCCCTATTGTTTCTACTCCTATTCCTCATGCTTTAGAAATGTTAAATCAATCTGGTGAAATTGTAGATTTTAATAATGCACATCAATTAGCAACAGCAACTATTAATATGCTTTCTAATCCAATTTTGTTAAGTCAAATGAGATTAAATGCATTGCATAAAATTAGTCCAACAATATGGCCAAACTCTGCAATTGCACATGTGGAACTGTTAATGCAAAATGTAAATAAAAAAGAAGTTGATATTATATTTAAGTTGCCAGAAATTTCATTAGATCATTTAAAAAGAATGTCTACAAATACTGGTATCATTCAATTTGCAAATATTTCTACACCAGATATTAATTCAGGATATACGCTTGATGATAATGCAAGAGCATTAATTGCAGCAATAAAATATTATGCTATTACTGGTGATAATGATGGTTTATATTTAATTGATTTGTATTTAAGTTTTATTTGTTTATGTCAGCAACAAAATGGAAGTTTTTTAAATTATGTAGATAGTAATTTAGAGTTTTTAGAAAATAATAAAACAGTGAATTTAGAAGATGCTAATGGAAGAGCAATTTGGGCGTTAGGCGAGTTTATTGGTAATAGTAATTTGTTTAGCGATTATTATATTAATAAAGCTGAAAAAACTTTATTAAAAACTTTAGATAGAATTGAAAAATTCAAATCACCCCGAGCAATTGCTTTTACAATTAAAGGCTTACATTTTTATAATCAGTATGCAAATAGTAAAGAAATAAATTTGCTGATTACAAAACTTGCAGATAATTTAGTTTCTAAATTTAGAGGAGTATCTGATACAAAATGGAAATGGTTTGAGGAATATTTAACTTATGCAAATAGTGTTTTGCCCGAAGCCTTATTGTGTGCTTTTTTAAGTACTGGAAATTTGATATACAAAAACATTTCTAAAACTGCATTCGATTTTTTGTTAACTGTTATTTTTTATAACGATAAAATAAAAGTGGTTTCCAATAAGGGTTGGCATTATAAAGGAATTGAATCCAACCAATATGGAGAACAACCAATTGATGTAGCTTACACTATACTAGCTTTAGATAAATTTTATATAACTTTTAAAGACCCATCTTACAAAGTAAAAATAATGTCAGCCTTTAATTGGTTTCTTGGCGACAATCATCTTCATCAAATAATTTACAATCCAATAACTGGAGGATGTTATGATGGATTAGAACAATTTCATATCAATTTAAATCAAGGAGCAGAATCAACAATTAGTTATTTATTATCTCGATTAACTATTGAAAATTATTATAAATCAGCAATAAAAAACAAAGTTTTTGAAAGTAGTTCAATCCATAATTCGTTACAATTAATTTATTAAAACAACAATAATGAAAACAGAAAAAAAGTTAGGCATTTGTATGGATCATAAAACAGCAAAATTAATTAGTTACAGTACAGAAAATATGCAAACAAGTACTATTGAATCATCATTTACCTACGAAATGAAACAAGAAAGTTTAAGTAGAAGTGAACATGTAATGAATAATAAAGAACAACATTTTCAAAAAGCATTTTTTAAAGAATTATCAGAAATAATAAAACAATACTCCGATGTAATTTTATTTGGACCCACTAATGCTAAAATTGAATTATTTAATATTTTAAAATTAGATACTCATTTCGATGGAATTAACATAAATGTTGAAAGCTCTGATAAATTAACAGAGCCACAACAACATGCATTTGTAAGAGACTATTTTGCAAATTCGTTGTAATTAAAATTCCAATCTTTGTAAAAAAACAGTAACAATAATCAATGAAAATATTATTCACAATATTATTTATTTTCATTTTTTTTAGCATATCAAAATGTCAATCTTCATTTCAGAATATTGAACAAACAAAAGCAATTGAATATTTAAATCTCAACAAAAATATTCAACAAAGTAATTTCTGGATTAATGTTAAACCAGAATCATTTATTATAAATCTTCAAAAAAATATTTTAAAGCCGTTATATATATATGCAGGCTCTAACACTAATTTTTGTGCCTATGCTGCAGTAAGTTATACTTGTATAAAAACAGATCCATTAACTTACGTAACCTTTATGATTGATTTATATAGTAATGGCTTTGCTGAGTATAAAAAAGTTTATTTTAACCCATCTGCTCAAGTAAAAAATGCTGCTGGCTTGTTAAAGTTTAAAGGAGAGTTAGATATTAATGGAGCAGATCAAATTTGGTTTTTGTCGTTAGCCGATAGGTTTAAAGGATATTTAAACGTCTTCAATATTTATTATAAACCAGGTGCAGAAAATACACTTTGGCCAGCTACTAATTATAGTAAGTTTAATCGTATGCTTCGAAAACTTACTAATTATAAGGTTAGAGCAATAGGAGCAGATTTGGTTCGACCTTTATTTAATGACATCACTTTTTTTCTGCAAGAAAAACTTGAAGAAAATGACCAAGTATTTCTTTATTTAAATAATGCAATACTGCATAAAAAAAATCATAAAAAAATAAAATTTCGTTTCCCAACACATTTTGTGGTATTGTTTAGTATAGCAGAAATTGACGAAACAATTAAAATTATTTATTGGGATTATGGGTTTAAAAATCAAATGATTTTATCAAAAGATGTATTTACAGATATAGTATTTGGTGTTACTTGGTGCAAAAACAAAAACAATAATGAAGTTACAGCAGCTAAATAATTTCATATTTATTTTAATAATAACGTTGAGCTCTTGTGCAACAATTATTCATCAAAAAACAGCTCAAAAATATTATAGTAAAAACGAGTTAACTATTTCTAGAATAAACGATACCTATAAAAAAATATTTGCTGTAAAGCCCATTGTTATTGAGTTTTCAGATAATGAATTTAACTATGTTAGTATAGAAATAAAGACTGATTCGTTAAGATATATATATGAATTTAATATTAATGCAAATAATTTGAAAGACACTTTATGGAAATTTGGAATTGATACACTAGAAGTAATGAAGTTGATAATGGATATGAAACGAATTAAATGCACTTGGATAAATACATTAGATTATTATGTTGATAATAAAAAGCAGAATTTAATTTTTATGTCTATGAGGCCAGTTTCTTTTGATTTTATTTTGGCAAAAAGAAAATACTATACACTTACTTTTTATAAACAACAACAGTATTTTGATGCTGAAGGGAGATTGTTAGATAAAAAAAATAGAAAGCTATTGCGAAAAGTAAATAACGAAATATTCTGGAGAATTAATGATAGAGTGTGTTACACCATTTCAAATCATTTTAGGTAAAGCCAATTCTCAATTCTCAATAGTTACAATTCAAAGTCTTAAAGTGTGAATCATGTAACATTAAACTATCACTGTGTAATGATCATTTAGTCATTTCAAATCAACTTTGTTTTATCATTCAAACTTAAGCAAATGAAAATTTTATCTAATAATAATTATGAAACAAAGGCTAACTCCAAAAGGGTTAATATACTATTTATACAATTAAAACACATTTTTGTAACAGTATCATTAATAGTCTTTTTCTCTCTATCATGCAACACAGTTCAATCTCAGGTTAGAATGAGTTTTAATGTTGCATTACAGCCTTTATGGGGGCCAGTAGGATATAATTATGCTAATTATTATTATTTGCCTGAAGCTGATGTTTTTTATTCTGTTCCAGAAAACAAATTTTATTATTTAAATAGTAACAGTAATAGATGGATTGGTGTATATAATTTACCTCCACAGTATAATGTGGATTTATATAACACCTACAAAGTAGTTGTAAAAAAACAAAGACCCTATTTAAATCATGGCTACTATGTTTCTAATTATGCTAAATATAAACATGGTGGACCAAAACAATTAATTATAAGAGAAAGTGATGAACCTAGATACGTTAAAATTAAAGGTCATCCTAAGTTCGGGAAGTCTAAAGATGGAAAAAATGCAAGTAAGAATAAAGATGGAAAAAAGAAAGGCCATTCCAACTAAAACATAATAGAAAGAAAGACAATTAAAATAATTTCTAATCACAAAATAAAAAAAATCAAAATGAGCAATTTACTTTATTTAGTAGCAGTAATATTAATTATACTTTGGGCAATAGGATATCTTGGGTATAACTCAGGAGGAATTATACATTTACTTTTAGTTATTGCAATTATTGCAGTGTTGCTTAGAGTGATATCTGGCAGAAGACCAATGTAGCATTGGTATCATTAAAATTTTAAATTTAAATATTCACAACAAAAAATAAAAAAATGAAAACAGGAAAATTAGTTTTAGGCTTATTAGCAGGCGTTGCAGCAGGAGCAGTATTGGGAATTTTATTTGCTCCTAATAAAGGATCAAAAACACGAAGAAAAATTTTAGGTAAAGGAGAAAAATATTCAGAAGAATTAAAAGAGAAATTCGATGAGATAGCAAATGCCGTTACTGAAAAATACGATGAATTAAAAACCAGTGCAGAAAATATTGTTGCAAAAGGAAAAGAAAAATACAATGGTTTAAAAGCAGAAATTAAAAACGAAACTGTTTAATAGAACATGTAAAACTTATGTTTTAATTATGAAAAATAATGCAGCAGATATTGAAATACTTTTTGGAAAAGCACAAGATTGTGGTAAAACAAGTATTGAATTATTAAAACTACAAGCTATAGAAAAATGCTCGAAAATATTTTCAGTATTAGCTTCAAATGTTGTTATTCTATTAATAGTTGCATTATTCACTTTATGTTTAAATCTTGGTGTGGCTTTTTGGATTGGAGAAATGCTTGGTAAAATTTACTATGGTTTTTTTATTGTATCAGGATTTTATTTAATCGTTGCAGTAATAGTTTATTCTTTTAAAAAATTATGGATAGAAGATTCTATCAGAAATTCAATTATTGATAATTTGATGGAGAAAACAATATCATGAGAAATAAAAATACTACTGCAAGCTTAGCTATAGCAATTCAAGTTTTAAAAGCAAGACAAGAAGAAGAAATTTTTCTATTAAAAGCACAATTTGAAAAAACATACGAAAGTTTAAGACCTTTAAACATTATTAAAAAAACTTTTAGTGAGATTACTACCTCACCAGGTTTAGGAAAAAGTATTTTAAATAATGCAGTTGGTTTGGCAACAGGATATTTATCTAAAAAGTTTTTATTAGGCTCTACTCATAATCCATTCAAAAAAATTCTAGGCACTATAGTTGAATTTGGTATTGCAAATTTTGTTGCAAAAAAAGCCAATGATTATACTAATGAAGAAACAACATCAAATTAAAAATTAAAAAAAACAAAATGAAAAAATTATTATTATTAGTAACCTTATTATTTGCTATAACATTTAGTTATAGTCAAGGTTCATTATCTAAAGGTGCTTCACAATTCAATGTAGGTCTGGGTTTGTCTGGCTGGGGCGTGCCAATTTATGCAGGATTTGACTTTGGAATTTCAAGAGACATAACACTAGGTGGCGAATTCTCTTTTCGTTCATACAAAGAAAATTGGAAAAATAATTATTACAATCATAACATCATTGGCATTTCTGGCAATGGTAATTATCATTTTAATAGAGTTTTAAATATTGCTGCTCCATACGATTTTTATGCAGGATTAAATATTGGATTTTATTCTTGGTCTTCACCCTCTGGATATATTGGAGATCATACTTCAGGTTTGGGTTTAGGTGCTCAAATTGGAGGTCGTTATTATTTCGGTAAAAAAGCTGGTATCAATTTAGAGTTTGGTGGTGGCAATGCTTTTTCAGGTGGCAAATTCGGATTAACATTTAAATTATAAAATCTAGTAAATAAAAATTATGAAAAAAATTACATACACGATTGCTGTAATAATGACTACTACAATGATAATATTATCATCTTGTAGTAGTGCAAAAAAAACAAGTAATCAAGATAAGGGAGTTGCAATTGGAGCAGTTGGTGGTGCAATACTTGGTGGAATAGTTGGAAATAATGTAGGCAATAAAAACAATACAGCACTTGGAGCCATTTTGGGTGCAGCTGTAGGAGGAGTTGCTGGAGGACTTATTGGAAAAAGTATGGATAAACAAGCAGAAAAAATTAAGGCTGAAATTCCTGGAGCTCAAGTAATACGTGTTGGAGAAGGTATTGATGTAACTTTTAGTGAAAATAATCCTGATGGGTCTAAAGGAGGAGTTTATTTTCTAACTAATCAATCAACTATAAATGCTAATTCTAAATTAGCATTAGATAAGTTACAGAAAATATTTGCAGAATATTTATATACAAATATTTTAATTGAAGGGCATACGGATGATATGGGTTCTGAAAATTATAATATGAGATTATCTGAAAAAAGAGCGAATAGTACTGGAAATTATTTAATGAATGCAGGTGTTTCATCATCAAGAATAACCATTAAAGGATATGGAGAAATTCAACCTAAAGTGGAAAATAATAGTGATGAAAATAGAGCATTAAATAGACGAGTTCAATTTATTATCACTGCAAATGAAACAATGAAAGCTTCTGCTAATATTGAAGCTCAAAAAAATTAATTGATTAGTATTGTGAGTGTTGAATTTTGTATTATAAAAATAAAATTTCAAAATAAAATGGAGACCAGTAACCATTAAAAACGGGGCGATTCCGAAAAGCCAAATGAGTAGGAGATTATAAAAATTTAATAAAATGAAAAATCCGAATTTTTTTTTAATGGTTCTCATTGTAGGACTATTCGT
>JANOVK010000155.1:0-1725 GCA_031417315.1 Chitinophagaceae bacterium
ACTTATGTTGGCAAATCTTTTATAGACCCAAACAGTACAAGCGATACTTTAAACTTAACACTAGGAAGAGATAAAAGAGTTTCTATTAAACGAGAAAAATTAGCAGATTTTAGTAGTGTTAAATTTTTAGGTAGCAATAAATCTCAAAAATTCACATACGAATTAACGGTAAGAAATAATAAAAAAGAAAGTATTAATATGATTCTTAAAGATCAATTTCCATTAACAACAAATAAAGAAATTGAAGTTGAATTAAATGATGATGGCGGTGCAGATATTAATGCTGAATTAGGAGTTTTAAATTGGCAATTAAAATTAGCAGCAGGAGAAACAAAAAAAATAAAATTCACGTATACTATTAAATATCCTAAAGATAAAATTGTAAACTTAAATTAATAAAATAAAATCCCCTCAAGCATTTGAGGGGATTTTATTTTAGCAAACCTAAATCTGGTTGGGCATATTTATATACTTTAAAATAAATGGTTGTCTTAGTTTGGTTCACTCCTTCAATTTTAGAAATTTCGTTTACAAATTTTACTAAATGGTCATTGTCTTTACACATTACATCCACTTCTAAATCATAATCACCACTCGTCATTGCTAAAAAACTAACTTCTTTAAATGTACCAATTTTCTTTGCCACTTTTTCTTTTAAAGTAGCGGGTCTAACATAAACTGCAATATGAGCATAACTTCTAAACCCCACTTTATCTGGATCAACTCTTCCAATAATATTTACAGTACCATCTTCAATTAATTTATTTACTCGAGTTCTAATAGTACCCACAGAAACTTTTAATTTTTCTGCCATTACTGTAAAACTCATTCTGCCGTCTTGTTGTAAACAACTTAACACTTCAAAGTCTAATTCATCTAACATAAAATAATTTGCTTTAATATTTTGAACCAATCGTCCAAATCTTTTCTCAAAATCTTTGGAAATAGAATTTTGTTTTAAAAATATTTCCAGTGGAAATGCTTTTTAAAACCACACTTCAACTGCTTGTCAAAAATCAACTATAAAAATAAAATTATTGATTTTATTTTGATTATTACTGCAAATATTATAATTTTCCACCTTATTTCTAAAAATAAATTAGATTATATCATATTATGAAATACCAACCTATACAGAATTTTATCAATGGAAAGTTTGTAAATGCCTCTACTAATAAAACATTAGATGTAATTTCTCCACTCGATGGAAATCATTTATCAACTGTACCAATGTCATCTTCAAAAGATTTAGACGATGCAGTTCAAGCAGCAAAAAAAGCATTTCCTTCATGGAGTAAAACGCCTATTAAAGAAAGAGTTCATGTTTTTTTTCGATATAAAACTTTATTAGAAACCCATCTAAAAGAATTATCAGAATTATGTAGCGAAGAAAATGGAAAAACTTACAGCGAATCTGTTGCTGAGATTGAAAAGTGTATTGAACTAACAGAATTTGCAACGTCATTACCACAATTAACAACAGGCGAAATTTTAGAAGTAAGCCGAGGTGTTGAATGCAGAACAGAACATGTTGCATTAGGTGTTGTTGCTTCTATTGTTCCATTTAATTTTCCATCAATGGTTCCTAATTGGACGCTTCCAAACGCAATAGCATTAGGCAATTGCATGATTATGAAACCATCTGAAAAAGTACCTTTAAGTTGTGGTCGACTTGCAGAATTATTGAAAGAAGCAGGCTTACCCGATGGGGTTTTTAATGTGGTT
>JANOVK010000156.1:0-4285 GCA_031417315.1 Chitinophagaceae bacterium
TATTTTTTATCGTTTAAAAAAACGTTGTTGGTAGGCTATGCTATACCAACAACGGCGGAAAAAGATGGTGTGTATTTAGAAATCACAACGTCCCTTGGCTTACACACAAGCCATTTAAGGAGACATTGTGGGGAAGAAAAACAAATTACCGGCTGTTGCTTTTACACTGTTGTATTGATAGTATAAACCAATAAAACTAATGGTGTTAGCTGCGTTGTTTAACTGTTCTACTTGTGTGTTAATACTTGCCAATGTAGGCAATGCAGCGTTTTGCTGCACTTGCATTGTGTATATGCTGCCATAAATTAATCGCCAATCGGCAAGGCTTGTATAGTTGTTTGCTGTTAGTGTATTACCACTAAAGCCGTCGAGTTTAATAAAGTCTAAACCATACTCACTTAACAAGCCAGTGCTTATTTGCGACTTATCAATATGTTGAAATATGTTTTCGATTTTGCTACGATAATTGGTTGTAGCTATTTGTGCATTTGAGTTGATAACAAGCAAAATGCTAAGGCTTAGTATGAGTAATTTTTTCATTGTATTAATTCTTGTTTTTTAATAATAATTGAAATCGAAACGACCATCGGTTACTTTTAGAGTATCGCAACCATTTATGGGAAATTTGCCAGCAAATGTTCCTGATATGGTTTTTATATTTTTATCATATTTTGTTACTTGTACACTCATATCATTAGATATACTAAATGTTGTTTGCAAACTATTACAAGTTGAATCTGTGTCATAGTCGGAGAAACAAGTTTTATTATTTACTGTATATAGCATAGTATTAATTGGAGGATATAACTTGAATGAAATTGATTGATATACAATATTAGAAAGCTCTTGGGTACCAATCACCCAGATTGTATCACCAGCCAAAAGTGTTGCTTTAGTATTTCTTATATTATAGTAGCTAATAAAATTCTGACCATTAATTCTACAAGCAAAAACACCAGTACCAGTTTGTGTTGCATTAGGCAAACCATAAGGGTTATCAGGTGCTGGATTGTCTTGTTTTTTGCAACTGCTGCAAGAACTAATCAAAATAGTAATTGCAAGAATTAAGGTGAAAGATACTTTTTTCATAGTAGTATATTTTATTGTTTATAATGTGCAATGTGTTATTAAAAATATTGCGTTAATTTATTTTACTGCAATGGTGGACTGCCATCACTTTCCAAAATTAATTGTTTATGTGTATGATGTGGAAAATATAATTTTTGTAATATGACGTGGGTGCTGGTGGGCATAGGTGTTGGGTGTTGAGATGTTGCCCAATGTTTTGCACTGTTGCTCAATTGAAAAACCGAACGTTGGCAGAAGTAGAGCAGATTAAGGCTCTTTTGCAAGGTTAGCCAACGCAGCAAAGCCTTGTGTGCATTGTAAATGTGCCTTAATTGTAGCACTGGTTTTATTTCTCGAATGTTAGGATTTGTCATATCGAAAAATGTCTTTTTAGGGTTACACATAACGGACAGGGCTTGAAGCAGGTGGGGTATTAGCGTTCTGTCTGCTTGGAGCTGTTGTTGGGTTTTGTTTTGATGTTTATGTTTGTTATTGTTGTTTGGCAATATTCGTCAAGCAAAAAACTGAAGTTGAAAAAGAACTATTGTTGATGTGCTTTGGGTCAACCCCCACTTGCTACAAACCCCATGTTATGTGTAGCCCTTTCTTTGCTTCGTTCTTGTGCATTGGACAATAGCATTTTTTTGTTGATGCTCTGCACTTGCAATCTGTTTGCAAAAGTTAGCCTTGTGTTTAGCTGTTGTGTGCTTTTGCAAAGTGGTTGCAGTTGCTCGGATTTGCTATATTGCCCCACATTTGAATTTTAGCAACTGTCATACCTATTTGGGTGTGTCAGCCTAATACAAGGCTAATCAAACTCAACAAAAACTAAAATACTTTCTTTTTGCAGTAAGGAATATTCTAGTTGCAGTTAAAAGTTTTCTATTTGCAGTAAGGGGTATTCTTTTGGCAGTAAGGAATTTTCTACTTGCAGTAGAAAGTTTTCTCTAAGCAGTAGCAAGTTATCTACTTGCAGTAAGAAATATTCTTTTAGCAGTTGAAAGTTTTCTACATGCAGTAGAGAGTTTTCTGTTGGCAGTTAGGATTTGGCTAACCGAAGTAGCTAACTTTCTTTTTGTAGTTAGTTTATTTCTTTACAGTCTTAAATGGAATACCTTTTACTTGTGCATATTCTGGACTATTTGCACCAAAAATTGATTTAATGTATTGTTTTACTTCTGTTGCTATGTCCACAAGTCCTGTGTTGTCGTTATAAAGCGTTTTGTCTCTTGCAATTCTTGCATTACTTACTGTGGTGTATGCTGTGGCAACAGCATTGTTTTTTGCTACTAAGTCTGCTTGTTTTGCTGTGAGTGCAACAATTTTTAAATCGGTTTCGTTGGGTGCATAACTTGCCTCTGATTGTAGGACTGAGACAAACCCTGCAAAGTGTTGTATTTGTTGGTGTTGGAGTGTTTGGGTCGGTTGGTGCAGCAGCGGTATTACCTGCACGTTTTCCTTGAATTTTACGATTGAATGTTTTTGCATCACCAATTTTTTCTTTGGTAGCATCGGTTGCCTCTAAAGCGTTTAGTAATCTTGTTGAAAATGCTTTTAATCCATCAAATGCAATCATTCTGTTGTTTACAAATGAATTATAGGCAGTATTTTTTGTTACAATGTCTGCAAGATTGGTATCTGCCCCATTTGCCAAAGTGTTTAACTGTGCAAGTTTGAGGGCTGCTTTTGAAGGATTGTAAGTTGCACCATAACCAATAACAAAGGCAACTAAATCTTGAAAATTGGCTACGTTTTTTGCATGTCCTGTTTCGGATGTACTTGGCATAAAATAAAATATTTAGTGAAATGTAAATTTAAAGGAGAAATTGATAAAAAAACCAAAGGCTGCATTTTTGATGTAGCCTTTAGTTTGAGATTATGATTATTGTATAATCAATTTTTGTGTTTCTGTTTTGCCTGTTTTTGTGTTTGTAATGTTTACAAAATAAATACCTGTTGGGGCTTTTAAATCCATCATTATTACTCTATCGAAAGTGCTGCGTTCTTGAATGGTTTTACCATAAGTATCTGTAATTTTTATGGTTTTGAAGCCTGTATCTTTTGCAGGGAGTTTTATAGTGATGATACCTTTTGTTGGGTTTGGCGAAACTGATGTTTCTGTATTTAGATATTGATAACTTGGCGTTGGCTTAGTGCTATATCTTGCACCAATATAACCACAAGCATTTGCAAAATTATCAGCATCTTCAACAAGGCTAGTATATAAAGTACGTGCAGGATATATAATTTCACCTCCTACTAATGGGCATTGTTGGGCTATGTTGTGAAGTTTATTTATTTCTTCTGCATTTAGAGAATCGCCACTAGTAACTTTAAGATAAAGGGCGTAGTAGTTTTTGAAATTGTCATCTACTGCATTTATTGGCTGCCATTTATTTAATAATTGTGTTGCTTTGGCTGTTTCGTTATTACCTATAGCATACCCAATTTGATAGATGATTCCTAAGCTTGTGTATGAATTATCTTTTGCAAATTCTTGAAGTGGTATTGAGGCATTCATAATGCCTGGTTCGCTTTGCAGTTCTACAAATAATTTTTGTTGCATTACGTATAATCTTTCGGCTGCAAAATCTACATTCATAGGAATATTGCCGGTTGCAATGTCTTCAATTAGGAATTTTTCTTGGTTTAATAAGGAACGATGAATGGTGTGTAGTTCTTTGTAATCGTTTAAACCGATTACTTCTACAATATAACTGCCTTGTGGTAATGCTGCAATATCTACAGTTGCAATTTTGGTGTTTAACTCTTGGCTTGTAATCATTAACTCGCCTTTTTTATTGTAGATGTGAACACGTTGTATCATTTCGTTTGCAATGGTTGCCTCATCGAAAAAAAGTTGTGCTAACCAATTGTTTGTGGTTGCCGTATTTACACGAAGTAAGTCGTATTGTAAAATGCTAATATCAGGGTCGAAACGTACACCTCCTATGGTTGGACAAACACCTATAGATGTTGTAATTGGTTGGCTTAAAACTGTTGAACCACAGGCATTGCTAATTTTACATTGTACATCGTATTGAGTTTTACAAGGCACTAATAAAGCAAGAAAATTATCGCTGCCTGTACTGAAGTATTTTGAACTATTTAAGTACCAAAAATAATTTGCTGCTGGAAAAGCAAGTGCTTCAAAACGCCAATAGGTTGGTTGGTTTGGTACAAGTGATCCTTGCCCAATAATGATGTGTGGATTAGG
>JANOVK010000157.1:0-7105 GCA_031417315.1 Chitinophagaceae bacterium
AGACTTGTATAATTCTTCTTCTTAATTTTAATATTCAAAATCTGCATACGATATTCGCGTTGAATAGTTTTGAATATGAAAATTTCTTTTGATAATACCGAAAAAGCATTCGCTTATAAATCGAATAAAGACTTAAAAAAAGCAAAAATTTTATTTAAAAGTATGAGTTTCCCTTTGTTGGTTTCATTGGGAACTAGGCTAACTCCTTTTTTAATAAAAATTGGATTTCCAATTAATGGCATTATTCGCAAAACTATTTTTAAACAATTTGTTGGTGGCGAAACTTTGGTTGAAACAACAAGTGTTGCCAACATGTTAAATAATTTTAATGTAAAAGTTATTTTAGATTATGGAGTTGAAGGAAAAGAAAATGAAAAAAGTTTTAACCAGGCAACTGAGCAATTTGTTAAGGTAATAGAATATGCATCAACTCAAAATAACATACCTTTTATTAGTGTTAAAGTAACTGGTTTAGCAAGGTTTAAATTATTAGAAAATTTAAATGAAGCACCAAGATTAAGAAGTGGAATACACGATAATGAAATTGAAAATAGTGAATGGGAATTGGTGAAGGATAGACTGTATCATATTTGTGAGATTGCAGCTAAAAATAAAATTGGAGTACTTATTGATGCAGAAGAAAGTTGGATACAAGACCCTATTGATAGACTAGTAATAGAATTGATGGAAGTGTTTAATAAAACTTCAGTAACAATTTTTAATACCATACAACTATACCGACATGACAGATTAGACTTTTTAAAACTATCTCATAGAATTGGTGTACAAAAAAATTTCTTGTTTGGTGTTAAATTAGTTCGTGGTGCATATATGGAAAAAGAAAGGTTAAGGGCACAGCAACAATCTTATCCAGATCCTATACAAAAAAATAAAGAAAATACTGATCGAGATTTTAATCTTGCAGTTGAATATTGTATCGAAAATATTGCTACTATTTCTACAATCATTGCAACTCATAATGAGCAAAGCAATTTATTAACAGTTAATTTATTGTTACAAAAAAATATTCCATTAAATCATCAACATATTCATTTTTCTCAACTATATGGAATGAGCGATAATATTACTTTTAATTTAGCCGATAGTGGTTGCAGTGTAAGTAAATATTTACCCTTTGGCCCAATTAGCGATGTAATACCTTATCTAATGCGTAGAGCTCAAGAAAATAGCAGTGTAAAAGGACAAACAGGAAGAGAATTAGCATTAATAATTAGAGAAATAAAGAGAAGAAAAAACTTGTAAATTAATTCGATTTCATAATACCATTAAAGGTTGAAATTCCTTTTACAAAATGTTTCCAAACTATACTTTTATTATGTACGCCATCTAATTTTTTTATTGAAACTCTATTTTTAGATATATATGATTTTCCAAAAATCCAACTTTTAATTACAGCAAAATGTGCATTTGAAATGGCTGTAAAAAATGCTGCATCACCTGTAAATAAACCTTTCCAAGCGGAAATGGCATCTAATAAAAATCTGAAAGGAATTTTCCAAACTTTTTCGTGAACGGGTAAATTTTTTGATAGCATCCATAAATTATTTCTAAAATTTAAAAACACTTTTCTTCCGCCACGTGGTAATGTTCCTGCACCAACATGATAAACAATACTACTTGGACAAACATATATTTTGTACCCTTTTAATTGCATTCTCCAGCATAAATCTATTTCTTCTTGGTGGGCAAAAAAACGATTATCAAAGCCGTTACATTCTTTAAAAATTTTACTTTTAATAAACATGGCTGCACCCGTTGCCCAAAAAATAGGTATGGCTGAATTATATTGATTTTTATCTTCTTCTAAAATATCAAATACTCGTCCTCTCATAAATGGATAGCCTAAAAAGTCAATAAAACCGCCACTAGCACCAGCATACTCAAATAAATTTTTATTTTTAAACGAGTGTAATTTTGGTTGGCAAGCAGCAATTGTTGCATCGCCTTGCATAAGCTCAATAATTGGTTCTATCCAATTATTGGTTACTTCAACATCGCTATTTAATAAAACAAAATATTCGGCATCTATTAATTGCAATGCCCAATTATAGCCACCTGCAAATCCATCATTTTGTGTATTAATTAAAATTTCTACTTGCGGAAAATGTAGTTTAAGAATTTCTATTGAATTATCTGTTGAAGCATTGTCTGCAACAATAATTTTTTTATTTGCATAAGTTGATGCTAAAACTGAAGGAAGAAATTGTTGTAAATAATGACTTCCATTAAAATTTAAAATAACAATAGCTACTAAAGGTTGATTCAAATTAAATTATTGAATGGCGAAAATAGGATTCAATGTGTTTGAGTAGAAATAATTAAACTTAAAATTTAATTTGAATGTTGCAGCACTAAATCGCTATATGAGCAATTTATAAAATCTGTGTTTGTAATTTCGAAAAATTTTGTATAATAATTGCATTGCACTTTTAAAGTATTAATGCCAATATTTAATTCTTTATCTATAGCTTCTACTTCAATAAAAGTTCCTAAATTTTTAACACTATCAAAGTGAAATTTTACATTATCAATAAAATAAATTCTTCTTACTTTATCTACTATAACTTTTATGCCATTCGATTGTATTAAAATTTCTTTTAATAATTTATTGGGTTGATGTTGATATAATAAAACATCAGACTGTTTTGCATCTGAAGTATCTGGCCTGTTATAATGTATTAAAGCGTTTTCAATATTACCCTCTCGAAGTTTTAATCTTCCAAAAGCAGAATTGAAATAAGTATCTATTTGATGATCTTCTCCAATATAAATTGGGTTTAACTGTAGTAATTTATTTTCTAAAAATTCTATGTTATTAACTCTAGCTTTAAATTCAAAATTAATATGCATTTTTTTAATTAAATTTATTGACCCATCATTTCCATTCCACCAGATTGTTCTGCTTTTGTATTTTTTCTTTTAAACAAAGTAGCATCCGTTTTCCCGAATTTGTAATTAAAATTAATACGTAAAACTTGTGGATCTCTTAATCTAAAAGTATTTTGAGAGAAATAAAATGCATTCACTTCCGATTGTATACTATTTCTAAACAAATCATTCATGCTAATATTTATTGATGCAGTTCTTCCATTTTTCCATGTCCATTCTTTTCTAATAGATGCATCTACATCAAACCATCTTGGCAAAACAAAACCTTGTGCAGATGTTTGTGTGCCACCACCAAACATTCTTCCACCACCACCACCTTGTGGTATAATTGTTTTACTGCGACTTTCCCAAGTAAGCTGTAAGGTTAAGCCTTTTGATAATTTAAACGTTGTATTTACTTTACTAAACCAACTTACTAAAGAGTTATCAATAGTTTGATTTGGAATTACAGCATTTATTTGTGTATTATATAAATTAAAGTTTATCATTAAATCCCACCATTTTGTAACTGGCATTTTATTGGTTAATTCTAAACCATAAGTGTAACTATTATTTGCATTGATATAGCTACCATAATATAAACTATCTGTAGCATTTTTAATATTTCTATTAATGTCTTTATAAATATATCGGGTTATTAAATTGTCGCTGTATTTAAAATATGCAGTAGCTAAAAAATTTGCATTTTTCTTATAAGCATTGTTATACGAGAATTCGAATGAATGTGTAAATTCTGGATTTAAACCTGGGTTTCCAACTGATGGGTTTTGCGGATCTGAAAAATCGAACGAAGGTAAAAGTTGAAAAAAATTGGGTCTGTTAACTCTTCTCGAATAATTTATTTGTAAATCTTCTTTGTCGTTTATTTTATGAGTAATAAATGCACTTGGAAATAAACTTATTGGATATTTAATACTAAATTCTGTAGAATCGGCTCCTGCTAATGTTTGTAGCTTTCCTTTATAATTAGAACTTTCAATTCTTAATCCTAATTGAAAACTAGTTTTTTTAGATTTAAAACTATAAGTAGAGTAAGCTGCATAAACTGCATCGGTGTATTTATATCTATTACTTGCACGAGGGTTAATTATATAACTATTGGTACTAAAATAATCGAAAACATATTGATAATTTTCAGACTCAAAATTTCTAATGGCAGCCCTTAAACCGCCTTCAAATTTAGATTCTAATTTTATTAAATTTTCGTAATCAGTTTGAATTGTAAAAAAATTATTCAATCCTTTGCCTTCACTTTTTTGTAAAAAACTATTTCCTTTTTGTGTTCCAGTAGCATCGAACGAAGTTGTGCTATTATTAAAATCTCTTGTATTCTTACTTGAGTTATAATTAATATCACCACTTAAATTATGACCCACTTTTGGAAAATTATGTTTATAGCTAAACTGTCCTCCAAAATTTTTGTTATTAAATTCACTAAAAGTTGATCTATCAGAATTTGAAATTAAAAAATTGGCACCTGTATCTATTGCTTGTAAGCCATCAGTTTTAAAATTTGCTCTACTATAATTTGCATTGATTGTTATTGTGTTTCTATTATCAATAAAATAATCGAATCCGCCTCTAATAAATCCAAAGTATCCTAAATTAACTTGATTGTCTTTAGAATAAATTAATGTATCGGGATTGGTAAATAAGGTTGTATTTACAATGGTTACACCAATAGATTTACGCTGATTTAAGTTGGCACTTAAAGTAAGATTTATTTTATTTTGTCGTAAGTTAAGATCTGCACCAGTATTCACTCTTCCTCTACTATCTATACCTGCCCTTAAGCTTCCATTGTAACCATTTTTTCTATTACTTTTTAAAACAATATTTAATATACCTGCATTACCACCACTAGCATCAAACTTAGCAGATGGGTTTGTTATTATTTCTACTTTGTCAATAATATCTACTGGTATTTGATCGAGTGTTAAAGTTGTAGGTCTACCATCAATAAAAATTGTAGGTGTTGCATTTCGTAACGAAACATTGCCATCAATATCTACAGATAAAGATGGAATCGATCGCATTAATTCTGTGGCTGTTTGCCCTGCAGCAGTAAAACTTTTATCAACATTAAAAATTTTTCTATCAATAGCTAATTCAAATTGTTGTTTAGCAGATGTTGATACAGTTACGTTTCCTAAATCAGTTACATCAATATCCATTGGGATATTTCCAAGGTCTTTATCAGTAAGACTCATCATTTGTTGCAATGTTTTTGAATCAGGAGTTCCGCCTCCTTGTGGAAATTTAATTCCAAAACTTATTTTCTTTTCAATGTTTTTATAACCAATTGCCGAAGCTTTTAATTTAAAATTTCCAATTACAGGAACATTTTCTATGTTAAAATCACCATTGGGTTCAGTTATTACTGTGGCAATAATATACTCTTGCAATTGTTTTGTAACACTATCAAATTTATTTCCTTTAAGCTGAATGGTAACACCATCAATGCCTTTACTTGATTTAGTCTCAACAAGTTTTCCGTAAAACCTACCGGTATTCATTTGCATATTTCCAAAAGATCTGCCACCAGATCTATTACCACCATCAGCAGGAAGTTGTGAAGAAGTAGTTAATGAAAAAAGACAAGAGAAAATAGGTAAACAAATAAATTTCATAATTAAAATAATTTGCAAACTTCGACTTATTTTTTTAAATGAGGTTTGAGTTTAATTATAAATGGTTTGTTGAAGATTTAAATGGCAATGTAAAATCAATAGAAATGAAAAATAATTTAGCATGTAGTAGTTTAACTACAAGATTAATTTTAATTTAACTACTACATATTTAATAAAAGTTTAATATTTTTATTACTGATTCGTATTCAATAACCTTAAGATCTGCCCAAGTTGGGCTTTAAACCTATGAACCCTGAAAATTCTGAAAAAAAAATTCTATTCTCTGATGTAAGAGAATTGTATAAAATTCTCGGTCGATCCGAAATTATTCCTTTACTTATAGTTGATAAAAATGAAAGACAAATTCTTGAGTTAAGTTGGAAAGAAAATAAAAATTTTAGAGAAATTGCCGAAATAGTTGGGCTTAGTTACGAGAGTACTTTAAAAAGTTATCATAGAGCCATTAGAAAACTTCAAGAAAGAATAATTAAAAATATCAATATATTAAAAAATCAATCTCATAAACATTCAAAAAAAAATGACTTAACTATGAGTGATAATCTTAATAATGACATAAATACTAAATCTATTTTTATTGCAGACTTAGTTACCAATAAAGTTAAATGGGTTGCAGTTTTAAATTCACATGGTATTAATACTATTGAAGATTTAACATCATTTAGTAAAAAAGAATTATTATTATTAGATAATATTGGTTCTTATTTTGTTTCTCAAATAGAAATTGTTTTGCATGGTATTGGCTTAAAACTTGCAAAATAATTTACTTAAGTTTTTCTCCAAATTATTTTAACTTATCATTTAAGCAAACTTTTACATATGCTTTGTTATGTTTGTATATTAATAGTATGGTTAGTATGAAAAAAATTCTTCTTGCTTTTTTTATTTTAGTTTCATTTATTTCTCAGGCACAAAAACATAATTATAAAGTTGCTGTTGTTGCATTTTATAATTTAGAAAACTTTTACGATACTCTTGATGATCCAAAAATTGATGATGAAGAATTTTTACCATCGGGACCAAGAAATTATAATGGAAAAATTTATTGGAATAAAGTTGGAAAACTAGCAAGTGTTATTCAGCGTTTAGGAACTGATGATGAAAAAATACCTTGTCCAGATGGAGCAGCTCTTTTAGGTGTTGCTGAAGTTGAAAATATTTATGTTCTTCAAGATTTAGTAAATCATCCTCTAATCAAATCTAGAAATTATAAAATTGTTCATATAGATAGTAAAGATAGACGCGGAGTAGATGTTGGATTTTTGTATAATCCAAAATATTTTACTGTTGAGGATAGTAGAGCATTATATGTTCAACTTCCATTTGGTGCAAAAGATGCTTATTATACAAGAGATGTGTTATGGGTTAAAGGAAAGTTAGATGGAGAAATAGTAAATATTTATGTAAATCACTGGCCAAGTAGATTGGGAGGTGAAGAAAGAAGTGCACCAGGTAGAGCAGCAGCAGCAGCAGTTTGCAAAAAACATATTGATAGTTTAATATTGGCTGAAGGTGAATCGAAATATATTGTAATGGGCGATTTAAAT
>JANOVK010000158.1:0-1724 GCA_031417315.1 Chitinophagaceae bacterium
ACTCAACCAAAATCCATTTGCAAGTAATGAAGTTCATGAAGTAGAAGCTTTTGGTCCTGTTAGCACTTTAATGCCTTATAAAAATTTAGATGAAGCCATTGCATTAAGTAAAAAAGGAAAAGGAAGTTTATGTAGCAGTATTGTAACTGCTAATCCTTCTATTGCTAAACAATATGTAATTGCTGCAGCAACACATCATGGAAGAATTTTAGTATTAAATAATGAATGTGCCAAAGAAAGTACTGGTCATGGTTCTCCTTTACCATTATTGGTTCATGGTGGTCCAGGACGTGCTGGTGGAGGTGAAGAAATGGGTGGTGTTCGTGGTGTTAAACATTATATGCAACGCATAGCTTTACAAGGTTCTCCAAACATGTTAACAGCCATTACAAATGTGTACCAACAATATGCAAAAGGCAATAAAGATACAGTTCATCCTTTTAGAAAACATTTTGAAGAATTGAATATTGGAGATCAACTGATCACTGAAAAAAGATTGATTACAGAAGAAGACATAAACAAATTTGCAGACCTCAGTGGTGATCAATTTTATGCTCATAAAACATTTACCAATTTTGATGGAACCATGTTTGAACGTCAAGTAGCACATGGTTATTTTATTATGAGTGCTGCTGCAGGATTGTTTGTTGATGGCAGTGATTTAGGACCAGTTTTATTAAACTATGGTATTGATGAATTACGTTTTACCAAACCTGTTTATGCAGGTGCAGAAATTTATATTCGTTTTACATGTAAAGAAAAATTGCCTCAAGATATTAAACCCGCCACATCGGGCGAGGAAGAATCTGATATACCAAAAGGTATTGTAAAATGGTTGGTAGAAATGATTGATGAAACTGAAGAACTAGTTGGTGTTGCAACTATTTTAACAATGGTGAAGAAGAAGTAAAGTAAACAGAATGAAAAAAAGAGTTCTAGTTATTGCATTATTACTTAGTAAAATTATACTTGCACAGAAAGAGGATACAGTATTTCTATTTCAAAAACCTGGGCAAAAAATATTTATTGAGCCTACAAAAAATATTGAGCAATATAAACAATTAACAGATTTTGGTTTAGAAGATAGTTTAAATTTTTACATTGAGTCTATTCAATCTTTTAAAAAAAGAGGACTAAAGTTTCACAAGTTTAATTTTGGAAACTTTCCTAAACAATGGGTCTCAATTAAATATTATAAGGATAGTTTTTATGCATATAGTTATTCCGACTTTTACTTTGACTTCAAACTAGCAATTGCCGATAGTTTTTTTATTGATGATATAGAAGGCCCTTATGCTGAGGAAATTTTATCATATAAGAAGATTAACGATTCAACATTTTCTTTTTTGATTACACAACATTATCAAAAACCTAAAAAAATTACCTACTATATCATTGATAGAAAACGAAATATTGCAGTAGTAGAGATTAGTAAAGAAGGAGATAAAAATTATTTGTTAATGGTTGACGCAAAAAAACTAAGTGAATTTAAGATAATTAATAATTACACAGAGAATAAAGAACACGAGTTTGATTTTGACTTGCCGGATTATGATAAATTAACCAATGGTAGAACTCAAATAAAAAGTAAACGAAAATTTAGAATTACTAAAAAGTTATAACAGTGATAGTCACTGCGAGGCACGAAGCAGTCTCATAATAAAATGATTCTAAGAAAAGATTGCTTCGTACCTCGCAATGACAAAAACATGCTGTATGGAAAT
>JANOVK010000159.1:0-2053 GCA_031417315.1 Chitinophagaceae bacterium
ACACCATTGCTATTTAATCTAACAGGAGAAATATCGCCATAAGTTTCGTCTCTGCTTAATAAAACGTTTACACCTTTTTGTCCTGTTTCTGCTTCTTCAATTAAATTAGGTAAACTTCTATAAGCATCTGGACCTACAACTAAATCAACTAACTTTTCTTCTTCTAATAATTTTGCTTTTAATCGTTCTGCCATGCAACCTAAAACACCAATAAGTAAACCTTTTTTCTTTTGTTTTAATAATCTAAATTCTGTTAATCTTTTGCGTATAGTTTGTTCAGCTTTATCTCTAATTGAGCATGTGTTTATTAAAATTAAATCTGCAGTTTCTAAATTTTTTGTAGCACCAAATCCATCAGTATTTAAAATCGATGCTACTATTTCACTATCACTAAAGTTCATAGCACAGCCATAGCTTTCAATATAAAAGTATTTTTTATATTTATAGGAATTTATAGTTAAAGGAGCATATGCTTCGCCTTGTTTACTTTCATCATGTGTTTTATCTAAAACCTCAAGCATTCATTTTTTTTTAGGTTGCGAAATTATTGAAACAAATTGTAAATGACAAACTGTCGGGTTGTTAAATTAAATTATTCTTTTATATAGAAATAAAAAACCACCCCAAAAGTGAGGTGGCTTTCTTTTCGAAAGAATTTTTATAATTGAATAAAATTATTATTTTCTTCTAGTGAGTAGCAACTGGTGCAACTATAGTTTCTCTGTTACTATATGCTACTAAACCTGTAATTGCTAATAAAGCTAATACCTTTTTTATATTTTTTTTAATTGTAGGCAAATAAATAAGTCTATTTTATTTTGGCAAATATTTTTATTATTTTTTCCTGAAAAATAATCTAATAGGGATTCCTTTAAAATTGAAATGACTTCTGAGTTGATTTTCTAAATAATTTTTATAAGGCATTTTTATATCGTCGGGGAAGTTTGTAAAAAAAGCAAATGATGGAACATGAGTAGGAAGTTGTGTGATAAATTTAATTTTTACCGAATGTCCTCGTACCACTGGTGCATGATAAGATTCAACAACTTTAAGCATCACCTCATTTAATTTAGAAGTTGGAATTCTTCTGCTTTTTGATTCAAAAATTTCTAAAGCAATTTCAATTACTTTAAATATTCTAGTTTTTTCTTTGGCCGAAATAAATAAAACTGGCACATCGATAAAAGGTGCAATTCTTTCTTTTATTTCTTTTTCATAATCACGTGCAGTATTGGTGCCTTTTTCTTTTAAATCCCATTTATTAACTAAAATTGCTACACCTTTTCCTTTGCGTGCAGCTAAACTAAAAATACTAATATCCTGTGCTGTTATTCCTTTATCAGCATCAATCACAATCAAACAAACATCTGCTTCGTCCATTGCTTTAATAGCTCTAATAATTGAATAAAATTCTAAGTCATCTTTTTCTTTATTTTTCTTTCTAATTCCAGCAGTATCTATTAAAATAAATTCTTTATTAAATAAATTATAATGTGTGTGAATTGAATCTCTTGTTGTGCCAGCAATTTCACTTACTATAGTTCTTTCTTGCCCTATTAATGCATTTAATAAAGATGATTTGCCAACATTAGGTTGGCCAATAATTGCAAATTTCGGAAGCTCATTTTTTTCTTCGTTTTCAACCATTTCAATTTTACTGCAAATGGCATCCAAAATTTCACCAGTTCCACTACCACTAATACTACTTACATTATAAATAGTTTCGAATCCAAAACTGTAAAATTCTGTTGCATCTAATTGTCTTGCTGGGTTATCAACTTTATTTACAACTAAATAAACTGGCTTAGTAGTTTTACGAAGCATAGCAGCCATGTTTTCGTCTAAGGCAGTAATGCCACTTGCAACATCAACCATAAAAATAATAGCATCGGCTTCTTCAATTGCAATTTTAACTTGCTTTCTAATTTCGGTTTCAAAAATATCCTTACTATCTGGTACAAAACCACCAGTATCAATTAAATTAAATGTTTTTCCAATCCATTCTGCTTCTCCATATTGTCTATCTCTTGTAACTCCACTTATATCATCAACA
>JANOVK010000160.1:0-5235 GCA_031417315.1 Chitinophagaceae bacterium
ATTTTAAACCAGGCCACCCACCACAAATTGGTACAGGAGAAAATGGTTTAATTTATATTGATGATTTTGAAGGAACAAAAAGCACTTTAGATTTAAGATTCCCATTAATATCTTGGACACTTGCTTCAACACCTCAAGGTAAAGCTGCATTTCCTGAAGCTATTTTAACCGATAGTCTACCCTATAATTTTAATAGATCGAGATTGGCTTGGTATAATATTGAGCCTAATTTACAAGATAAAAATTCAAATACCAATCCTTTTAAAGGAAATTTAAATGAAATTAGTAACCCAAAAGTAAGACAGGTTTTTACCAACGAATTATTTCCTCAGCAAACTACTAATATCATCAATACTCAAACTCAGACCTTTGATATGAGTTATTATCCTCAAGAACCTGGACCTTATAATTTTATTTCTGATCCATCTAAAATAAATTCATTTGGAAAATTTTCTAGCCCTACTGAAAAAAGAAAAAAATGGGGTGGAATTATGAGAGCCATTGACCAAACAGATTTTGAAACAAATAATTTTGAATTTATAGAATTTTGGGTGCAAAATCCATTTATAAACGATTCACTAAGAACCGGAGGCAAATTGGTTTTAAACTTAGGAAATATTAGTGAAGATCTTTTAAAAGATGGAAAACGATTTTATGAAAATGGAATGAACACTCCCACTTCTCCTGCATTAATTGATAGTTCAACTGTATGGGGTAAAACTCCAGTAAATCCAATTCAAATTACTTCAGCATTTAGTAATAACCCATCTGATAGACCCTATCAGGACGTTGGATTTGATGGATTAGATGATGATGGTGAAAGAAGAAAAAGAATAAATTATTTAAATGATTTGGCAGCTAATTTTGGATCTAATTCTATCATTTATCAAAAAGCATTAAAAGACCCAAGCAACGATAATTATTTATGGTATAGAGATCCAGTTTTCGATGGAACTACAGCAGGAATTTTACAACGTTATAAAAAATTCAACAACCCACATGGAAATTCTCCTGTAGCAAGTGGTGGTAGTGAATTTTCTCCTGCAACAACTCTATATCCTGATAATGAAGATTTAAATAGAGACAATACTTTAAACGAAACTGAACAATACTACGAATATCAAATTGACTTAGCTCCAGGAATGGATGTTGGTAACACAAAGTATATTACAGACAAAAGAGAAGTAAATGTAAAATATGCAAATGGAAGTCAGGGGAAAGAAAATTGGTACTTATTTAGAGTGCCATTAAAAGAAGGTGCTAGAATAAATGATATTCCAGATTTTAAGTCAATTAGATTTATGAGAATGTATATGACAGGTTGGGAAGATTCGATTACATTACGTTTTGCACGATTTGATTTAGTAAGAAATCAATGGCGTCAATTTACATACGATGTTGATACTGCTGGAAAATATGGACCAGTTTCGAGCAACAGTTCTATGAATACTCTTGCAGTAAACTTAGAGGAAAACAGTGCAAGAAGTCCAGTAAATTATGTAATTCCTCCAGGTATTGAAAGAGTACAACAATTAAGTAATAATGGTGTGAATTTGTTACAAAACGAACAAGCACTCTCAATAAGAGTAACAGCTTTAGAACCAAAAAAATCTCGAGCCGTATTTAAAACTTTAAATATGGATATTCGATTTTATGATAAACTAAGCATGTTTGTTCATGCAGATTATCCAAAAAAGCCATTAAACATTGTTGAAAATGGAGATTTAAATATTGTTATAAGAATTGGCCAAGATTTTTTAAGCAATTATTACGAAATAAAATATCCATTAAATATTACGCAAGCTGGAAGATATAATTCATCACAATCACATATTGTTTGGCCCGATTCGAATAATTTAGATATTAATTTACAAGAGCTGATTAATTTAAAATTAAGAAGAAACGAAAAAGGATTTAATTTACTTACTTCAATTTATAGAGAGAAATTAGGATTAAAAACAATTAGTGTATTTGGAAATCCAAATTTAGGAGAAGTTAGAGGTATACTTGTTGCAGTAGAACATGCAGGTAAAAAATTATCTACTTTTGATGCTGAAGTTTGGATAAATGAATTAAGATTAAGTAGCATAAAAGAAGAAGGTGCTTATGCTGCAATTGGCAGAGTTGATGTACAATTAGCAGATTTAGGAAAACTTAGTGTATCTGCAAGTATGCACACACAAGGGTTTGGTAGTGTTGAATCTAAAATTCAAGAACGATCCAGAGAAAATCTTTCTCAATTTGATGCTGCATTAAATATTGATGCAGGAAAATTATTACCCCCATCGGCTAAAATTTCTTTACCAGTTTTTGCAAGTATTAGTAAAACTATTAGAACGCCACAATACGACCCTTACGATAAAGATGTTTTGTATAAAGATAAAATTCGAGCTGCATCAACCAATTCTAAAAGAGATTCTATTCGGGCAGTTTCTCTCGATCAAACAACCATAAAAACAATTAACATTACTAACATGAAAGTGGCTGCAGGACCAAAACCACAATTATGGAGTCCGAGTAATTTTGATGTTAGTTTATCGTATACACAAACTATAAACACTAGCCCAACCATTGCAGAAAATAAAGTAGATAAATATCGTGGAGCAGTTGGTTATAGTTTTCAAACAACACCAAAATATATAGAGCCATTTAAAACGCTAATAAAATCGAAAAGCAAATGGCTAACATTAATTAAAGATTTTAATTTTAACCCAACGCCTTCTACTATTGGAGTTAGAGCAGATATTAATAGACAATTTGGAAGATTTATTCCCCGAATTGTAAACACAGATTTAACAAACACTAAAATTCAAAGAGTTGATACTACTTACGATAAATATTTTACGTTCGATAGATTTTATAATTTAAGATGGGATATAAGTAAATCATTAAACTTAGATTATAATGCAACCAATAATGCAAGAGTGGATGAACCATTTGGAGTATTGGATACTAAAGCAAAAAAAGATAGTGTAAAAGATAACTTTTTTAATGGAGGAAGAAATACACTTTTTAATCAAAAATCTACCGCAAGTTATACTTTACCATTAAGCAAATTTCCTTTGACAGATTGGGTTACAGCAAGGTATGCTTATACAACAACCTATAATTGGATTGGTGCTAGCCGTGTAGCTTTAGAACTAGGAAATATTATAGAAAACAGTCAGGATAATACCATGACGGGACAATTCGATTTATCTAAACTTTATAATAAAAGTAGATTTTTACGTAACATAGATAATCCTTTACCAAAAGGAATGACTCCAACTCCAATTGAAAATTTACTTAAAAATTTACCCACAAAATCCGATGCTTTAAAAGATTTAACGGGTAAAAAAAGAGACGATGCACTTGCTAAATGGAAAAAACAAAGACAAGATGCTAAAACAAAAATGCGTTTGCAAAAACAAAATCAACAAATGCAAATTGGCGATGTTCCTAGAGCAATAGCCAAAATTTTAACCATGTTAAAAACGGTTCAAGTAAATTATACCGAAAATTACAAAAGCAGAATTCCAGGTTATATGGATAGCACACAAGGTTTTGGACAAAATTTTAGAAGTATGCAGCCCGGTATAGATTATGTTTTTGGTAAACAACCCGATTCTAAATGGCTGCAACGTAAGGCTGCTGCTGGTTTATTTAGCATTGATAGTAATTTTAATTTAATGTTTCGTCAAAATTTCGAACAAAAAATTAGCATCAATGCACAACTTGAACCTATAAGAGAATTAACGATTGATATAAGTTTAGAAAAATCTTTTA
Source organism: Chitinophagaceae bacterium (assembly GCA_031417315.1). Lineage (GTDB taxonomy): Bacteria > Bacteroidota > Bacteroidia > Chitinophagales > Chitinophagaceae > CAIVPM01. Next base: position 3,766 of record JANOVK010000160.1, read on the forward strand.
GTAAAGAATATACAGAGTTATTTAAAGACACGGTTTTTAATAATAAATCAAATAACAAACAACATTTAAATCCTTTTGCAAGTGGCGGATTTAGTGTGTCTTTTATTTCTTTTAATACATTGTTTGGAGAAGTAAACCCCAATGAAGTATCAGAAACCTTTAAAATATTTCAAAATAATAGAAGTATTATTTCTAAAAGATTAGCAGTAGAAAATCCGTACTGGGTTTTACAAGGTGGCACAATTGGTACAGATGGTTTTGCAAGTGGATATGGCAAACACAATCAAGATGTTTTAATACCTGCTTTTGTTGCTGCATATACAAAACAAGATCCTAATAAAGTTTCCTTAATAAAACAAAACAATGGAAATATTACAAACAATCCATTTAGTGGCATTATTCCCAAACCCAATTGGAGATTGAATTATACGGGTTTAAGTAAATTGCCTGCTTTAGCAAAAACTTTTTCATCAATAAATATTAGTCATCAATATAGTGGCACTTTAAGTATGAATAGTTATACCAGTGCTTTACAATTTGCTGATCCATTTAGATATGGTGCACCACAATTTCGTTTAAACGATACTGGTAATTATGTTCCATTTTTCTTAGTACCCAATATTACTATACAAGAACAATTTCAACCCTTAATTGGTATTGATATTACAACAACAGATCAACTGAATTTAAAATTCGAGTATAAGAAAAGCAGAATTTTAAGTTTAAGTTTAGTAGATTATCAATTAAGTGAAACCAATGCAACTGAATGGTCTATTGGTGGTAGTTTTAGAAAAAAAGGAGCAAAGCTTCCTAAATTTTTAATGAGGTTAATTACCAAAAATGATAAGCTCGAGAACGACTTAAGTTTTAAATTAGATTTAAGTATGAGAGATGAATCTACAAGTAACAGTCGTTTAGATCAACCCAATGCTTATGGCACTGGAGGACAAAAAGTAATTACCATACAACCAGCCATAGATTATGTTTTAAATAATAGAATTAATGTAAAAATATTTTTCGATCAAAGAAAAGTAATTCCATACATTTCAACAGCAGCACCAACAACCAATACAAGGGCTGGAGTACAAGTTAGAATTTCGTTGCAATAGTGATTTTGCTCTGCAAACTTGCAGCTTTGTAATTCTTATTTGTTGCTTTAAGCAAAATTGTATTACTTATTTTTAGTGAGGAATATATTGTTTACAAAGTATAATTATATTTGAAATGCAAAATTAATTGGTAAACCAACAATATAAAATGTACGTAGTTTTTAAACAATACAAAATGTACGTAGTTTTAAATTGCGTACAAATACATAAATTTGTTTTGAAAATGAGACACTTAATTTATAAACTAAATATTTTGCAAAACAAAAACATGCGTATATATTTGAGTTGTGTGCTATGCGTGAACACAGCCTGCGACCATTAACAAACTGACATATTTTATGGGACTATTTGACTTTTTAAA
>JANOVK010000161.1:0-2485 GCA_031417315.1 Chitinophagaceae bacterium
GAAAGGAACAGTTTATGTAGGTGGAAAAGTTGCAACTGAAGCAGATTTGGTGGCTCAGGTTGTTAAAAGAAATGATAGTTAAATTTCTTATTTTTTTACTAGTTATTATAAATTGTTCTATAAGTTCATTAAAATTTAATCGTCATATTTGTTGTTAAAGAGTAATTTTTATTTGAATTATTTTCAAAAATTATATCTTTTGAGTTATATATTTTTCCTTCAACTCTAAACTGAATTTTTTCGTTTATTTTATAATCGAAGTTTGTTGAAATTCCAGAAACTTGAAATCCATTTAATGTGTTAGTTGGTATAATAATTTGGTTTTTGTCGTTATAATATTCTCCACGACATGCAATTTTCATTTTGTCGTTCAAAGTATATCGTACAATAAGTACAGGCGAAAACCATATACTATAATTAGTTAAATTATATTTATCTGTCCCAATATCAAAACCAGCAATAAATGCAATTTTAGTTTTTGGTTCGTACTGTAAAAAAAAATTGTGGTAAGTTCTTATAGATTGTAAACTATCAGCTTTATTGGTTCCAATAAAATTACTATAATTTAAAATTATTTTATCTGTGGGTTTATAATTGATTTGAAATCCAAACGAAGGCTTCTGATTATTGTCAATCATTTTTACTCGTTGCCAACCATTTAAAACTAAAAAAACGAGGTATAATTTTTCGTTTTTATTTGTAAAATTTAATTTAAGTCCTGTTTCGTAGTAGGGCGAATTTTCTGCTAAAATACTTCTTGTTAAGGTCCAACAGTCTGCACTAATTGCACTTTCAAACCCAATGTGTGAAGGCATTATACCTGCATCCAACCAAAGATTATTTTTTTTTGAAAGCTTAATACCCAAGTTGGCTTCATAAATAAATTTTGCCCAATTTGGTTCTGAATTTAAGTTATACCTAGCATAATTTCCCAACATTAATCCAAAATTTGCTCTAGTTTTTTTATTAATAAAATTTGCTTTCACAACTGTTAAATTCAAATTTAAATCATTGTGCCGTTTGTGGTTATAAATAAAATTTGCTTTTTCGTTATTTTGAGGATTAGAAAAATCGTAGCTATAATAAATTTCTCCATAGCCACTTAAAGTTAATTTACTTAAAGTATCTTTTTGTGCAAATAAAAATGCTGTTTGAAAAAATAAAAATGCAATTAAAATATTTTTCAAATTTAATATTTGATGTTATTTTTTAGACTTTTGAAATATTGGAATGTTAATAATAAATTTAAGAATAAACAAAATTATTATTTAACACTAATGTATTATTTTTTTTTTAACATTGATGGCTGATACTTCTTCTTGAATTTTAAATTACTTTTTCTGAAATTGTTGAGTTTAAAAAATTGGGTATAATATGAGAATGAGTAAACTGAATTTTATCTGGATCTTTTAAATGCTCAACCATATTTCGCCATTTAGATTCTCCATGATTATTTATTACAGTAGCTTTTTTATCTTCTCTATTTAAATACATTCCCATACCAATTGCATCAGCTTCTGGATGAAACTGAGTGCCTACAAGATTTTCATCAAACCTAATGGCCATAATGGCTCTTTCGTGTGGCACGTGTGGTCGATTTTTTTCGATAGCTAAAATTTTAGAACCTAATTTATTTATTACTTCATAATTGGGTTCAATTACTTGGTAATCTCTACTATCAACAATATAAAATGGATCTTGTAATCCAATAAAAATTTCCTCTTGTTCATCATTTATTACCAAATGAACAGGAAAAACTCCAAAGGATGTTGAAACTCGTTTACAAACATTACCAATGTTAAAAAATTTACATGCTAATTGAAAACTATGACAAATAAAAAGTACCTTTTTTTTGTTTGAGTTAAGTACAGAATCATTAAAATTTATTACAGATTGAATCCAATTAAAATAACTATTTTCCCACGCTGTATTTTTACTTTCTAATGGGGAACCAGGGCCACCACTTGAAATATACATATCGAAATTTAAATCTGGTGTTTCAAGTTTTTGACGAACATCAAACTCAACGCAAGTAACTGTTACAGCTTTTTCAATACTCCAATTGTAAATAATTTCTCTTATACATCGCATACCTTGGTTTTCAAACCCATTGTTTAAATCAAGGATAGCTATTTTTAAATTACTATTCGAATTTTTTTCAATCATTCCATTAATATTAAATCAAATAAAATTCGATATTATATATATCGTAAATTTATTTTTGGAGTAATTGCAAGAAGTGTTTCATACATTAATTTTATAGTATTTTCTATATCATCTTTGTGTAACATTTCAACAGTAGTATGCATATATCGTAGTGGAATTGAAATTAAAACACTTGGGCAGCCATCATTTGCATATGCAAAACTATCAGTATCTGTACCAGTGCTTCTACTAACAGTTCTCATTTGCAAAGGAATTTTTTTCTTTTCAGCAATATCCTCTACAAATTTTAAAAGTTTATTATGTACAGCAGGCCCATAGC
>JANOVK010000162.1:0-10102 GCA_031417315.1 Chitinophagaceae bacterium
GATTTTGAACTTGCTAAAAGTGTTGGTGAATATTTTCAGCTTTCGAATGATGAAATGGATGTCATTATTATTGAAATAAAAAAAGTTGTTAGTGGCTGGAAAAAAGTTGCTACTGAAATTGGGATTTCAAGAGCAGAGCAAGAAATGATGAATACAGCTTTTAGGGTGTAAATTATCTTGTTGAAATTATTACTAATTAATCGTTGAACACATCCATTGCTTTATCTAATTCAGTATTGACAATTTTAAAATAGTAGTGTTTTAAATTCCATCTAAAAATTTATCAGATTATATTATTTTACATTACTTTTATTTCCTTATTTAATACTTTTTTAACAAATTAAACATTCACATTATATTTGAAAACTAAACTAACTTTTAAAATGAAAAAACTTTTAACACTGTTCCTATGTCAATTTCTTTTTATTCATTTATCATTTGCACAAACTCAAACAATAAGTGGGAGGGTTTTAGATGAAAAAGGAATTCCATTAGAAGGAGTTTCTGTTTTGGTAAAAGGTACAAAATCTGGTACAACATCAGATGATAAAGGAAATTACAGTATCGCATTAATTTCTAAAGCAAATAAATTAATTTTCTCGTACCAAAACAAAGATCAACAAGAAAAAACAGTTGGTTCTTCAACAGTTATAAATGTAACCATGATTTCTAATGAAACTTCATTAGGTGAACTTGTTGTGGTTGCTTATGGAACAGCAAAAAAATCAACATTAACAGGTTCTGTTGGCGTAATTAAAGCAGCAGATATTGCAAAACGACCCATAACCAATGTTTTAAATTCTATTGAGGGTGCAATTCCTGGAGTAATTGTTGGGTCAAGTAATGGTCAGCCAGGCTCGGCTCCATCAATTAGAGTTAGAGGATTTGGTTCTATCAACGCAACATCTCAGCCATTATTTGTAGTTGATGGTGTGCCATATGCAAATGGAAGTTCAAATATTAATCCAGATGATGTAGAATCAACAACTGTTTTAAAAGATGCTGCAGCAACTGCATTGTATGGCTCAAGGGGAGCAAATGGAGTTATAATGGTTACTACAAAAAAAGGGAAAAAAGGTACCAATGGAGTTTCAGTTAGAATTTTAAGAGGATCATCAAAACGTGGTTTAGAAGAATATAGCAGATTAAATGCACATCAATATTATCCATTAATGTGGGAAGCCTATCGCAACTCTTTAGTTTATCCAGCAACTGGAGCTGCAATTTCTGTTGATAGTGCAAGCAGAGTAGCTTCTGGATTAACTAATAGAACTCACATTCAACAATTATTATCTTATAACCCATTTAATGTTTTTAACAATGACATAGTTGGAGTTGATGGAAAAATAAATCCTAATGCTGATTTACTTTATGGCGATGATTTAGATTGGACAAAAGATATTATGCGTACTGGCATACGAGAAGAATATAACATTAATTTTAATGGTGGAGGAGATAAAACTGATTACTTTTTGTCATTAGGTTATTTAGATGATAAAGGATTTACAATAAGATCTGATTTAAAAAGATATTCAGCTAGATTAAATGTAAATATTCAACCAAAAACTTGGTTAAAAACAGGATTGAATATTTCAGGAAATCATACCTTATCTAATCAAGCAAGTGATGGAGGAAGTACAAGTTTTGTAAATCCATTTTTCTTTTCTCGTAATATTGGTCCAATTTATCCTGTATATGCTCACAATATGCAAACTGGTGCATATTTATTAGATGGTACAGGTCAAAGATTTTGGGATTTAGGAAATATGGGAGGTTTAATGGGTGTACCTAATAGAACTAGTGGTGGATTTTCAGGGCGTCATGCTTTAGCAGAAACTGTATTAAACGAACAAGATTTTGATAGAACAGTTTTAAGTGCAAGAACTTTTGTAGATATTATATTTTTAAAAGATTTTAAATTTACAAATAATATGTCGGTTGATTTTCAAGGTCAATACGATAAGTCTTATGAAAATACACTAGTGGGTGATGGAGCTCCAGCAGGTCGTTCTTCACGAGAATTTGGTTCTACTACAAATACTATATTAAGCCAAATTTTAAGTTATGGTAAAAAAATAAATAATCATAGAGTTGATGTTCTTGTTGCACATGAAAGCCAAAATCAAATTTTAAAAGGACAAAGAGGATTTAGACAAGGACAAGGATTGATTGGAAATACAGAGCTAGGAAATTTTACAACAATTAATGCTGCAACATCTTATACAGACAGATATAAAGTTGAAAGTTATTTTTCAAGAGTTACCTATGATTTTAAAAATAAATATTTTTTATCTGGAAGTTTTCGTAGAGATGGTAATTCTCGTTTTGCTGAAGAATCAAGATGGGGAAATTTTTGGTCAGTTGGTGGAGGTTGGAATATTGATAGAGAAAAATTCATGAAAGTAAAATGGATAGATCAATTAAAACTTAGAAGCACTTATGGTGTTGTGGGTGTAGCAGATGGAATTGGTCTTTATGCTTATCAAGGATTATATAATATTACAGCAAATGCAAATGAACCAGGTTTAATACAAAGTCAATCTGCTTTCTTAAATAGAGAATTAACCTGGGAAAATAATAAACAATTTGATATTGCAATTGATTTTAGTTTATTTAAAAATAGAATTAATGGATCAATTGAATATTATCATAGAAATTCAGTTGACTTATTATTTGCAGTACCTCAACCTTTATCAAGTGGAGCATTATCTACAAACAAAAACACTGCAACCATGTTTAATAAAGGTTATGAATTACAATTAAGTGCCGATATTATTCGATACAAAGGATTAACCTGGAATATGAATGTTAATTTATCAACAGTAACAAATCAAATAACAAAAATGCCAGAAGCAGTACCATCATTTATTACTGGTACAAAAAAATATGAAGTGGGTTCTTCTATTTTTGATTATTGGTTAAGAAGTTATTATGGGGTTGACCCCAATGATGGAGCTGCATTGTATAAAGCACAAAACACTGCCCCTGCTGCAACAAGAAGATTAATGACTAATAAAAATGGTGGAATTGATACAGTTACAACTGCAATTGCAAATGGTAGATTTGAATATAATGGAAGTTCAATACCAGATTTATATGGCAGTTTTACTCATTCAGTTTCGTACAAAGGATTTACATTAAGTGCATTATTTACTTTTCAAATTGGGGGTTTAACTTATGATAATAATTGGGCTGGATTAATGTCCTCAGGTACTTATGGTGGTGCACTATCATCAGAAATATTAAATAGATGGCAAAAAATTGGAGACATTACAAATACTCCAAGAATGGATGTTGGTAGAAATGTAGATCATAATGGAGGTTCATCAAGATGGTTAATTGATGCATCTTATTTTAATATTAGAACTGTTAATCTATCATATGATTTACCTAAAAATGTGGTTTCTAAATTAAATATTAAAAGTGCTCAAATTTTCTTAAGTGCAGAAAATTTAGCATTCTTTTCTAAAAGAGTTGGTATGGATAATCAACAAGCATTTTCTGGTGTAACTTCAAATGCTTACCCACCTGCAAAAACTCTTACAACTGGATTAACTATTAACCTATAAATTATTAAAAATGAAAAAATATTATTTAACATCAATCATATTACTATCATTTCTTTTTTCCTCTTGCGAAAAAGATTTTTTAGAAACTAGTCCAACAACCTCTACTGCTTCAACTGATGTTTTAGCAAGTACACAAAATGCAATTGCTGCGTTAAATGGCATACATAGAGTTATGTATACCCAGTATGACGCACAAGGTCAATCTGGAGAAGGTGCTTGCAATCTTTTTAGAGATTATTTGGGAGAAGATATTGTTTTTGCAAGAGCTGCAGGAAGCACAGGCCACTTAACTTGGGTGCAATGGCAAAACCATCGAAATGTAAATGCAAGTGATATGCGTTTTGTATATCGTTTTTATTATCGTTTAATTTCTAATGCAAATGTTTTAATAAATGGAATTGATGGAACTCCAGGATTGTTAACAGAAAAAAATATGATTAAAGGACAATCTCTTGCTTATAGAGCTTGGGCTCATTTTCAGTTAGTGCAACTTTATGGAAAAAGATATGATGCTACTGCAATGCCTAACTCTCAATTAGGTGTTCCATTATTATTAACCAATACACTTGAAGGTCAACCTAGAGCAACTGTTGAAGCAGTTTACACACAAATAAATCTTGATTTAAATAAAGCAGAAACATTATTAGCTGGTTATGTAAGAACTGGTTCGGCAGCCAAATCTAATTTTAATGTACAAGTGGTTCAAGGAATTAAAGCAAGAGTTGCTTTAACCCAACAAAACTGGGAAGCCGCTGCAACTAATGCAGTAGCAGCAAGAACAGGATCTACATTAATGTCAAATGCAGATTATCTTTCTGGTTTTAATAATATTAATAATAATGAGTGGATTTGGGGTTCAAGACAAATTGATGATCATAATACTTTCTTTTTCTCATACTTCGCTTATATTTCTTGCAACTTTAATTCTACAGTTTTACGAACTCAACCCAGAGCTATGAATGCAAATTTATGGAACTCCATTTCTACAACAGATATTCGTAAACAATGTTGGGATTTAACAGGGGCAACAGTTCCAATTCCTCCTGGTGGATCTAGAGTTCCTTACCAAAATAAAAAATTCTTAGCTAAAAGTGATGCACTAAGTGTTGGTGATGTACCTTATATGCGTAGAGGTGAAATGTTTTTAATTGAAGCAGAGGCAAGAGCAAGACTAGGGCAAAATACAACAGCACAACTAGCTTTATTTGCAATAGTTAGTAATCGTGATGATAATTATGTACAATCTACCAATACCGGACAAGCATTAATTGACGAGATTATGTGGAATAGAAGAATTGAGTTTTGGGGCGAAGGTTTTAGATTCACTGATTTAAAAAGAACAAATACAGCAATGGATAGATCTGGTATTCCTAATCATTTAACAGCATTAACAATGATAACAACAGTTCTTGTAGGAGATGTGCTTTGGCAATTTTTATTTCCACAAGATGAAATAAATACGAATCCTGCATTAGTTCAAAACCCACTTTAAAAATACTTATAAAAAAACCTGCTTCTAAACATAGCAGGTTTTTTTTCACAAATAAAGAAAAAATTAGTTATAATTTACTGTTACATCAAAAGAATTAGATGCATAAACTCCAGCTAATTGCCCAGCAGCTACAAATAAAGTTGCCCCAACACCAATATTCTGAATTCCTCCAGATAAATTACCTACACCAGTTGGATTACTTATAAAATTATTTGCAGTCATAATGTGATTCGAACCACTTCGATTTAAAGTAACAGATGTTGGCAATGTAATTGAATAGGTAAAATTACCTTCTCCATCTACCCTAAATGTAGCAGCAGTAACTGTACCCGATGTTGCAGGTAAAGTAATTCCTGCAGTTCTTAATCTGCTTCCATTTGGATTTAATACTACTGTACCGCCTAAACCTGATTGTACAGAAATGTTTCCAAAATTTAAATCGGAAATTTTTGTAATTACTATGGGAGTAATTACTGTTGATGAAGCAATTGATGTTATTGAATTTTGAGATTTTGCAACTAGCATACTACAAATGGCTACTGCTGTAATGATTTGTTTTTTCATGTTAATATTAATTGGTTAATAATGTGATTGATCGAAAAATAAACTCACTGGGCAAGGTGAATAAGAATTTAATTAAAAGAGATTCTTTTAAAGAAATAAACAGATTAACATTTTTAAGTTGGAAAATAATTAATACTTTATTCCACAATTTTTTAATTGTATTGATTGTATTTAAGCAAATACATATACTAAGTATTAAGGCTAATGAACAGGTAATTAGCATAAAAATAAATTTAATTTATTAAACCACTAAGGGGTGATGATTTAATAATGCAAAACTCAAACTAATAATTTTTATAAACAATCCCCTAAATAAGGGATATGATTCTTTCTACTATATTTTTACAATATGAAACTATTTGTAATTCTATTATCTATATTTTTTGCAAATAATATAAATGGTCAAACAGTTTTTAAATGGAAGATAGAAGATGTTGTTAAATCATTTTCTGTAAAAAGTGACACAGTATATGTAGTAAATTTTTGGGCAACATTTTGCAAACCATGTATTGAAGAAATACCTGAATTTATAAGAGTATCAAAGAAATATAAATCAAAAAAAGTCAAACTTATTTTAGTAAGCTTAGACTTAAAATCTTATGTTAAAAAAAAGTTACCCGACTTTATTAAAAAAAATAAATATAACACAAATCATGCTTGGTTAAACGAAACTAATGCTGATTATTTTTGCCCATTAATTGACAAAAAATGGAGTGGTGCAATTCCCTCTACAATAATTGTAAATAATAAAACAGGTTTTAAAAAATTTGTTGAAGATCAACTAAGTTCAGAAGAATTTGAATCTATTTTAAAATTAGCAATACAATAAAAAAGCCCATAAAATATGGGCTTCAACTAATTAAAACTACTTTTTATTTAACCTTTATTTCTTTTAATAGTACAGCCCACACTCCTACTTTCTTTAACTGAAATTTCCTTTCCTGCAACCAATTCATTTATGGCTTCTTTTAAATGAACTCTTTTAATTGCAGCAATATCTGATGGACTATCATCAATAGCTCCATGATAAACTAATGTTAATTTATTATCAAATAAAAAACATTCTGGTGTTCTATTTGCACCAAAAGCATCTGCCACTTCGTGATTTTTATCAACCACATAATTCCACTTAAAATTTTGGGTTTTTGCATAAGCAACCATAGCTTCATAACTATCATCATTTCCTCTATATGCCTCATTACTATTTAAAATTATTACACCAATATTATTTTTCAAAGCATACTCATTTATTGAAATAATTCGTGATTCATTTTTAATTACATAAGGGCAAGTATTGCAACTAAACATTACAATTACTCCATTTTTTTTCATAGCATCTTTCATCGAAATTTCTTTTGCAGAAATGTCTTTCATTTTTAATTCTGCCTTTGGCATACTACTTCCAATTTGCAAAGGCTCGTTTACTGCAAATGATAATAGACCAACAGAAACAATTACTAATAATGCAAATAATACTTTTTTCATAATAAAATTTTTATAAAAGTATATAATAAAATACAACTCGAAAAACCATTTAAATAAATATTCAATTAACAGATAATTTTTTATTTATAAGTAAATCATAACTTGCATCATATTACTAATACGTTAAATGGATAAATTAAAAATTCTGTTTCCAAATTTTGACAAAAATTTAATAGAAGTTATTGCAACTAATAGTAAAATAATTACAGCAGAAACTGGGTCTATAATTATGAAACCAGGCCAATATATTAAATCAACTATTTTAGTTTTAAGTGGCAAGTTAAAAGTATATAGAGAAGATAATGAAGGCAATGAATTTTTTATGTATTATCTATTACCAGGACAAGCTTGTGCCATTTCTATGATATGTGCAGTTAAATCTAAAACCAGCGAAATTATGGCTAAAGTTGAAGAAGATGCAGAGCTATTATCAATTCCAATTGAACTTATGGAAAGATTAATGAAGGATTATAAAAATTGGTATGAATTTGTAATTGAAACTTATAGAAGTAGATTTGAAGAAGTTTTGTTAGTTATTGATAATATTGCTTTTAAAAATTTAGATGAACGATTAGAATTTTATTTAAAGAGAAATATGTCTACTTTCAAAAATAATAAAATTCAAATATCACATCAAGAAATAGCAAATGATTTAAGTACATCAAGAGAAGTGATATCAAGGCTACTAAAAAAAATGGAACAACGAGGGTTTTTAACATTGCACAGAAATTTTATTGAAATAATTTAGATAGGTAACAATTGTTACAAAGTATAAAAATTATTTAATTCACTTTCGCAAAAAAAATGATAGAATTAATTGGATATTTTCTTACTTTATTTGTTGGAATTTCTTTGGGATTAATAGGTGGTGGTGGTTCTATTTTGGCTGTTCCTATTTTAGTGTATTTATTTAATATTATTCCAGAATTAGCTACAAGTTACTCTTTGTGTATTGTTGGTATTGCAGCATTAATAGGCACTTACAAGCATTTTAAATTGGGAAATTTAAATTTAGATGCTGCACTAAAATTTGGATTACCTTCAATAATCTCATTATTAACAACGAGAAAATTTATACTCCCATCAATACCAAATTCGATTTTAGAAATAGATAAATTTATCCTAACAAAAAATATTTTGATTATGGTGGTATTTGCAATTTTAATGATTGCAGCATCTGTATCAATGATAACAAGTAAAAAAGAAACTAATAAAATAAATGCAAGTTCTGTAAAACTTATTTTAATTGGTTTACTAATTGGATTTATTACTGGATTTTTAGGGGCTGGTGGTGGATTTTTAATAATCCCAGCACTTATTTTCTTTGCAGGTTTATGCATAAAACAAGCTGTAGGAACATCATTATTTATTATTGCAATTAATTCTTTAATTGGATTTACAGGCGATATAATTAATGGTGTAACAATCGATTTTAATTTACTCACAATATTTTCTTTAATTGCAATTATTGGAATTATTGTTGGAACAAAACTTTCTCAACAAATTGATGGAAATAAATTAAAGCCAGCATTTGGTTGGTTTGTTTTGGTAATGGGAATTTATATAATTACTAAAGAACTTTTCTAATAAAAATTATTTTAAAGAAGTGAATACTAAATCTTCCAAAAAAAGTACAATTTTAGTATCGTCCTTTTCATTTCCAAAATCTGTTAGTGCTGGCAAATTTTGCATAAAGAAATTTTGAAAATGTGCCATCTCTACAATTGTAGATGCTAGTGAATTTGGATATTTATAATTTGATTTACATTCTAAAATAACTGAACCAATTAATCCACATAAATCTTTATACGGTTTAAAAAATTTAAGCTTATTATCTTCACCTACATGATTAGTTAAATAAGATTTTGTGCCTTCAGAAATTACAATTTCGTGTAATTGACTTTCGTTAACGTAACTTGTACTTTCATCATCCTCAACTTTTGTAGCCAATAATTTTATTATTTTTTTTAATTTTATTTTGGGGTCGTTAATGTTTTTAGTTTCATAATTTATCTGATGTCCTAACCAACTCCAATACCAAGCAACAATGTATAATAATAATCGATGCTTATTTTCAAAATATCTATAAACGCTTGCTTCAGTGGTACCAATTTCCTCTGCTAATTTTTTAAATGTAAAAGATTCAAATCCATTTTCAAAAATCAATTTTATACTTTTTTCAATAATATTTCTACCTAATTCAGAATGTTCTGGGTTTCTTAAATACAATCCTGCATTCATTTGAATGTGAAATTCTAATTTCATTAAATTTTTTTATTGTAAAATAAATTTATATAGTAATATTGCAAATATAAAAGTTTTACAATTATTTATGAAAGTATTACTATCATTTTATTTTTAACCATTATATTTGCAACTCAAAATTAAACATATGACTAAAAGTTCAATTTTTAAAGAAATCAAAAACGATTTACCCGCGAGTATTGTTGTATTTTTTGTAGCTGTACCTTTATGTTTAGGAATTGCTCTTGCTTCTGGAGCTCCATTGTTTGCAGGAATTATTGCAGGCATTGTTGGAGGTATTGTTGTGGGTGTTGCTAGTGGCTCACCTCTAGGTGTTAGTGGTCCTGCAGCTGGATTAGCAGTAATTGTTTTAACTTCAATTGCCACACTTGGCGGCTCTTTTGAATCTTTTCTTTTGGCTGTTGTATTATCTGGAATTATTCAACTTATTTTAGGATACGCCAAAGCTGGGTTTATTGCTTTTTTCTTTCCTACATCAGTTATTAAAGGAATGTTAACAGGTATTGGATTACTTATTATTTTAAAACAAATTCCACATGCTCTTGGATGGGATAAAGATGCTATTGGAGATGATGCTTTAATACAAGCAGATGGTCAGAATACTTTTTCTGAAATATTTAAAGCCTTTGATTTTATTACTCCTGGGGCATTATTAATTGCAGGTATTTCTATGGCTGTACTTATACTTTGGGACACTGTACTTTCAAAAAAACATAAAATTTTTGGA
>JANOVK010000163.1:0-1534 GCA_031417315.1 Chitinophagaceae bacterium
GTTCTTGGTGTAATTGTAAATCCAAATTGGTTATGATAGTCTCCTCGAACACCCACAATCCAAGTTAATTTATTATTAAATAAGCTAATAGAATTTTCTGCAAAAAATCCTGGAATTTTTTCTATTCTTTTGTAATTTCCAGCAAAAGTTCTCATTAAAGTATTATCTGTAAATGATACATTTTCATTTAAATTTAAGTACCGGAAACTCATGCCAGTTTTTAAATTATTGTTTTTAGAATAATTTAACTCGTATTGTAAATTACTATAAAAATTGGTTTGTATTGCATTGTATTTTACTGTTCCAAAATACGATTGTTGATTTTGATGAAATGATGATGCGAATAAAGTTATTTTTTGATTGTTATTAATTTTGTACGAAAACTTCGACCAAATTTCTGGCTGATTAATGTTTACAATTTGGCCATAAATACTATTGCTGCCCTTATCTGTTTTAGCAGTAAAATTAGTTTGACCACCAATTCTATTTTCATTTAAAAATCTAAAACCAATTTTGCAACTTAGCCCCAAATCATCATCATTACCCAATTTCCATTTATTTAAAAACATATATCGAGTTAATTGTGGTAAGTCGAGAAAATTATCTTTATCTCTATCAATTTTTTTTGCAGGTTGAACCGAATGAAAAGAAATTAAATTACTCCAATTTTTCTTTTTAAAAGTATAATTGGCATTAAAGTGTTTTTCTGAAAAATTATTAATATAAAAATTTAATAATAATTTTTCACTTTTATCAGAATCTTTTGTTTCAATGTTTATTTGGCCATTCATACTTTCATAACCTTGTAATACACTATTTGCACCTTTTGCAATAAAAATATTATCAACTAAAGTGCCTGGAATTCCACTTATGCCATAAGTGTACGTAAGCCCCTGTATCATTGGAAAACCATCAATTAAAACCTGATTATAAACACCCGATAAACCTAAAATTCGAAGTTCTTTTGAATTTGTAATTACATTAGTTGTTTGTGGTT
This sequence comes from Chitinophagaceae bacterium, assembly GCA_031417315.1. Classification (GTDB taxonomy): domain Bacteria; phylum Bacteroidota; class Bacteroidia; order Chitinophagales; family Chitinophagaceae; genus CAIVPM01. Next base: position 998 of record JANOVK010000163.1, read on the forward strand.
GAACACTAATTTGAGTTTCGAAACAACCTGCTAAATCGCAACAAGCTGACTTTCTTAATTCAGTTTGGGTAATAATTTCAGTTTTAATTGTAGTGATGTTTGAAATTATAATTCCATTTTTTTCTCCTTTTACAGTTACTTCATCTAAATTATTTACTTCTTTTAAAACAAATTCAATATTTTTTTGATTAATAATTTCTATAGTATCAGATTTATATCCAATAAAACTTGCAATTAATTTTTTGTTACTGATGTTTTTAATTTGTATTTGAAATTCTCCGGTAGAAGTTGAAACAGCTCTAATTGTTGAACCAAGCCAATAAATATTTGCACCAATTAATGGTTCTTTATTTTCATTAAAAACTTTTCCAATAATCGCTTGTGCAAAAATAAAATTAGGAAACATCAATGCTAAAAGCAACTTGCTTTTAGCTAATTTAGAAAAGGTAAAAATTCGCAAGTTTATTTAGTTTAAAAGCAAATTTATTATAATTTGTATTTTAAATATTTCTTCTTGGTAACTTACCAGCAAAATAA
>JANOVK010000164.1:0-27060 GCA_031417315.1 Chitinophagaceae bacterium
GATATTTTATAATACTGAAAACTTAACTATTTCGGAGTTTTTTAATTTGCATTTTAAAAGGTTTGAAATTTGTAAATTAGATAATGAAAATATTTTATTAATTAAGCTTTTAAATTATTTGGGATTGAATGATAATAGTACTTTCATTAATATAGGTAGTGTAAGTGCAGTTGAAGTTCTTCAATTTATTTTAGAAAAAAAATTAATTTTAAAATCAGATGATAAGGATATGATAGTTATGCTTCATGAATTTGAGTATATAGAAAATAACCAGTCAAAATCAATTAAAAGTGTATTAAGGGTAATTGGTGAAAATAGTGTGCACACTGCAATGGCAAAAACTGTTGGTTTACCATTAGGTATAACTGCAAAACTTATTTTAGAAGAAAAAATTAATGAAGTAGGTTTAATGATTCCAATAATGCCAAGCATTTATAATCCTGTTTTAAACGAGTTAGAAAAACATGGAATTATTTTTAATGAATTTATTAATTAGTATTTTTATTGAATGACAAAGCTCAGTGTTAATATTAATAAGTTTGCTACGCTAAGAAATTCGCGTGGTGGAAATAATCCCAACCTTATTAAAGTAGCAATTGATGCTCAAAAATTTGGTGCTGATGGAATAACTGTACATCCAAGACCAGATGAAAGACATATAAGATATAATGATGTTAGAGAATTAAAAAAAGTTGTTACTACAGAATTTAATATTGAAGGAAACCCAACAGAACAAGGCTTTATAGATTTAGTTTTAGAAGTTAAGCCAGAACAAGTAACTCTTGTGCCAGATACAATAGGGCAATTAACCAGTAATCATGGTTGGGATACAATTGCACATCAAAATTATCTTAAAGAAATAATAAAAATATTTAAAGATAAAAGTATTCGTGTCTCCATTTTTATTGATCCAATTGTTGAATTAATTATAGCTGCAAAAAATACAGGAACTGATAGAATTGAACTTTACACAGAGGCTTATGCTAAAGAATTTATTTTAAATAAAAATAGTTTGATTAAACAAAAAAACTCAACTCAATTATTGCAATATATAAGTGCTGCCGAAAAAGCAAACGAATTAGGGCTTGAAATAAATGCAGGACACGATTTAGATTTACAAAATTTACAATTATTTAAAAAATCAATTCCTAATTTAAAAGAAGTAAGTATTGGCCATGCTTTGGTTTGCGATTCTTTGTATTTGGGTTTTCAAAATACCATACAGCTGTATAAACGACAATTAATTTAATTTAAAATTAATTATTTATTTTCCCAAACTCCTCATTCTTAATCATATAAAATTTATTAATTGTGAATATGATAAAAATAATAATATAAGTTTTCAAAATTCGTTTCTGTAATACTCTTAATCACTATTTTCGGAATCTAATATTTTATTTATAACCAAAACTTAAAAAATGAGAATCAACAAACTCCTTGTATTTTTAGCTTTTACAATTGTATTTACATCTTGTAAAAAAGAATCAGACATTCCTTACAGCCCAACAACCCAAGTATTTACAGAAGCAGTTTATACAGGGTTTCCTGAAACGTTTGAAAGTGGCACTAAAACTGCATACACAGCTGCTAATGTAACGCTTTCTACTGGATCTTGGAATTTGGCTGATGCATTAATTGGAAATACTACCTCAGATAGAAAAAATGGAACAAAATCTGTTCGAATTCAAAATAGTGGATCTGCTACTATGAATTTTAATGTTACAAATGGTGCTGCTTCTGTATCTGTATATTATGGAAAATATGGTACAGATGCAAATAGTACTTTCGAACTTTGGGCTTCAACAAACTCAGGTTCAACTTGGTCTATTGTTGGATCTGCAATTACAGCTACTTCAACTACTTTATCTCAAACAACTTTTGCATGTGCCTATGTGGGTAATGTTAGATTTCAAATTAAAAAAACTAGTGGAGGAAGACTAAATATTGATGATTTAAGTATAAACGATAATAATAGTACAACGCCAACACGAGATGATAATTTAGCAATGGGAAACCCTAGTGGAGCTACTACAAATGTTGCAACTCCAGATAATTATTTAATGACTAAAACTCAATTTTCATTAGCATATTGGAATTCTAAAGGGACACCAAAGTGGGTAAGTTGGCATTTAAGTTCTGCTTGGAAAGGAACTGCAACAAGATGTGATTGTTTTACGGGAGATGCTACTTTGCCAACAACTTTTTATAAAGCTGTAACCTCAAATTATACAAATACTGGTTTTGATAGAGGTCATATGTGTCCATCAGATGATAGAGATGGAAGTGCTGCTGATAATGCTGCAACTTTTTTAATGACAAACATTTTGCCACAAGCACCAGTTAACAATCAAGTTACTTGGGTTGCTTTAGAAAACTATTGCAGAAATTTATTAAACTCAGGTAATGAACTTTATATTATTTCTGGTGGTTTAGGCACTGGTGGAACTGGTAGTTTAGGTGGAGTTACTAATACAATTGCTGCAGGTAAAATTAATGTGCCAAATAGTGTTTGGAAAGTAATTGTTGTTTTACCAGTGGGATCGAGTGATGTGAATAGAGTATCAACATCAACTCGTGTAATTGCTGTTAATATGCCAAATAATCAAACTGTAAATAGCCAACCTTGGGGTTTTTATAGAACAAGTGTAAATGCTCTACAAACTGCTACAGGGTTTAATTTCTTATCAAATGTTCCTGCATCAATTCAAGCAGTTATTGAAGCTGTAATAGATAATGGTCCTACATCTTAATTCATAAAACATATTTTTCAAAAAGCCTAGTTTTTGCTAGGCTTTTTTTTGTATCATTATTCACATTTAATTTTCAATTGTAATTAATTAATATTTTCGAAGCCAATGAAAAAAACAATTGATACATATATTGATATTGGAAATAGAAAAAAATTAGTTGAAATACTTAAGTTAAAAGGAATTAATGATATTAATGTTTTAGATGCGATTAATACTATCCCAAGACATTTTTTTATTGATGCAGTTTTCTACGCCAAAGCTTATGATGATATTGCATTAAGAATTGATGCAGACCAAACAATTTCTCAGCCCTACACCGTTGCATTTCAAACTCAATTATTACAAATTAAAAAAGGCAACAAAGTTTTAGAAATTGGAACAGGAAGTATATATCAGGCAAGTGTTTTAGCCCACATTGGGGCAAGAGTATTTACTATTGAAAGACAAAAAAAATTATTTGATTTAACTAAAAATTTTATACTAAAATCAAAATATCCCAATATTAAATTTTTTTATGGAGATGGATTTGCAGGGTTACCAACCTTTGCACCATTCGATAAAATAATAATTACTGCAGCAGCTCCATTTGTTCCACCAAAATTAATAGAACAATTAAAAATTGGAGGAATGATGGTAATACCTGTTGATGAAGGCGATGGACAAAGAATGATAAGAATTATTAAAAATGATGATGGTACAGTTAAAGAAGAAAAATTTGATTTGTTCTCATTTGTTCCTATGTTAATTGGTAAAAGCAATTAAAAATTTAATCTTATTTTATTTCTGAAAAAAATAAAGAATTCAACCACCCATTATAGTTAATTTTGTATAGAATTTGAACTATGAAATACAATCAAACTACACTTGATAAATTAGAAAATATTTTAAAGGAATCTGAATTTAAAACTCGATATGAGCGTGGAAATTTTCAGAGTGGTTGGTGTTTGTTAGAAGATAAAAGTATTGTTGTTTTAAATAAATTTTTAGATACAGAGGGTAAAGTAAATACTTTATTAGATTTAATTCCACAGTTGGAAATAAATTATGATAAACTTACTTTTGAAAGTCAGAAACTTTACGATTCAGTAATATCAAAATCAATTGTTATTACATCGTAATAACAATTTTAAACATTGCAATCATCATTAATTAAAATAACATTTCTAGGTACAGGCACTAGTAGTGGTGTGCCAATGATAGCTTGTAGTTGTGCTGTTTGCACTTCAGAAAATAAAAAAGACAAAAGACTTAGAAGTAGCATTTTAATTGAGTCTAAAACTACTAGTATAGTAATTGATACAACTCCAGATTTTCGTTATCAAATGTTACGTATTAACAATTGTAAATTAGATGCAGTTGTTTTTACACACCCACACAAAGATCATCTTGCAGGATTAGATGATGTTAGGGCATATAATTTTTTCTGTAATAAACCCATGCCATTATTCGCAAATAATTTAACAGCCGATGCCATTAAAAAAGAATTGTATTATGCATTTAGCGAAAATAAATACCTTGGAGTACCCAATCTTGAGTTAAACATTATTAATTCAGATGCTTTTATTATTGGAGATATTACATTTTTACCCATAAAAGTTATGCATTTAAACATGCCTGTTTTAGGGTTTAGAATTGGAGATTTTACTTATATAACTGATGCGAATAAAATTGAAGATTCTGAAAAAGAAAAAATTATTGGAAGCAAAATATTAGTTTTAAATGCACTTAGAAAGAAAAAACATATTTCACATTTTACCTTAGATGAGGCTGTTGAAATAGCTAGTGAATTAAAAATACCAGAAGTATATTTTACACACATAAGTCATCAAATGGGAAAGCATGATGATATTAATACTGAAATACCTGCACATATGAAATTGGCATATGATGGATTAACTTTAAGTTTGTAGTATTAAAAATTCTAAGTAAAAATGAAAAAATTACTTAAAGAATATTTTACTTTCTCAAAAAAAGAATCGTATGCAGCAATTGCAATACTAATTATTACTGCATTTTTTATAGCATTGCCTATTTACTATTCAAATAAAATTTACACTAAAAAAATTAATCCTGAAATTGAAAAAATTGTAGCCATTGATTTGTTTAAAAAAGATAGTAACAACGCTGTTTCAAATTATTCTTATACTTCATCAAACAATTACAATTCAAATAAGTCCTACAATAAAAATTATAAACTCACTCCTTATAAATTCGATCCAAACTTAATAGATGAAACTGGTTGGAACAAAATTGGTTTACCAGAAAAAACAATAAAAACGATTTTAAATTATAGAAGTAAAGGTGGCAGATTTAAATCTGCTGAAGATATTAGAAAAATATGGGTATTGAAAAAAGAAGATGCTGATATTTTAGTTCGATTTATTGTTATTGCTGAACAAAAAATAAATTATCAAAATAAATATATTTCAAAAAATAATTCAGTAGTACCAAGTGTTTTGGATATAAATACCGCTACAGTTGAAGATTTTAAAACCTTGCCAAGTTTAGGAAATCTGGCTTATAAAATAATAAAGTTTCGAGAAAAATTAGGTGGATTTATTAGCATTAATCAAGTAAAAGAAACTTATGGATTAAGTGATTCAGTTTATCAAACAATATTTCCATATCTTAAATTAGAATCTAATATTATTCAAAAATTAAACATTAACACTTCAAGTGATTTCGAATTAAACAAACATCCATATATTTCTTACGAAATTGCCAAAGCAATTGTTATTTATCGTACTCAACATGGGGGTTATTCAAAAGTGCTTGATATTAAAAAAATTGTTTTTATCACACAATCAATGTTTCAAAAAATAGAACCTTATTTAACTGTTGATTAAGAATCTACTTTTTCTCTCATTTGGTGCAAACTAAGTGTTGCAGAAATTACTGCATAAGCTGGTGCAAAAATCCATCCTATAAAAGGAATAAAGTGCATTAAATAAAATACAATGCCATTGCCAATTGCTAAGCCCTTATGTGCTGATATAAAATATATACTTTGAGAAGGAGATTTTTTATGTCGTTCCATACTATAATCTAACATGCTAAAACCATAATAATAACACTCAATTAAAATTGCAATTAATGGTGTTGCTAATCCAAGAATAGGAATAAATGCTAACAATAAAATAGCGAACATATAAACAATTTGCCATGCAAAATTTCTAATTGCAATTTTTATTCCTCTTACAATATCTGATATCAGTTGTTTTAAACTAAATGGGAATTCTTTTTTATCAATTATTGCTTCAGTTTTTTCGCTTAAATATGCAAAAATTGGTGAACCAATTATTAGGAAAAAATATTTGAAGAATGAAAAATAAAATATCATTTGTATCATCCACAAAATCATTCCACCAATTGCAAATAAAAAACCTAAAAAACTACTTTGCATTCTGTCTAGCCAGTTTTTTAATCCAACTTTTAATGTTAGCCATTCAATAAATCCACTTGCAGTTTTAGAAAAAAAATACATGCAAATAATAAACATAATAGTGTAAATAATTCCAGGAATTAAAATCCATTTCCACAATTTATGTTGTTTTATAAATTGATGGGCTTTAAAATAAGCTTGTATTGATATGATAATTTCTTTTAGCAATAATTTATAATTAGTAGGCCCATTTAATAAGTGTTGCTCCCCAAGTAAATCCACCACCAAATGCAGCTAATACAATATTGTCTCCTTTATTTAATTTGCTTTCCCACTCCCATAAACAAAGTGGTAAGGTGCCAGCAGTTGTATTGCCATATTTTTCAATATTAATCATTACTTTTTCTTTAGGTAATCCTATTCTATTTGCTGTTGCATCAATAATTCTAAGGTTAGCTTGATGAGGCACTAACCATGCAATATCATCCCCAGTTAAATTGTTTTTTTTAAGCAATTCAGCACTAATATCAGCCATACCTTTTACTGCAAATTTAAATACACTTTGACCTTCTTGATATGCATAATGTTCTTTTGCAGTAACACTTTCAATAGATGCAGGTTTTAAAGAGCCTCCAGCTTTCATATGTAAAAATTTAACACCAGAACCATCACTTCTTAATAAACTATCTTGCACACCAAAACCTTCTGTATTTGGTTCTAATAAAACTGCTCCAGCCCCATCTCCAAAAATAATACAAGTATTTCTATCAGTATAATCAACAATTGCACTCATTTTATCTGCACCAACAACTATTACTTTTTTGTATCTGCCACTTTCAATAAAACTTGCACCTGTTGTTAACGCAAATAAAAAACCACTACATGCTGCATTTAAATCGAAGCCAAAAGCGTTGGTTGCACCAATTTTATCTCCAATAATATTTGCAGTTGCAGGAAATACCATATCGGCAGTTACTGTTGCACAAATAATACAATCGATATCTGTGGCTAATAAATTTTTCTTTTTTAATATTTCATTTATAGCTGGAACTGCTAAATCGCTTGTTGCTTTTCCTGCTTCTTTTAAAATTCTTCTTTCATTAATTCCTGTTCTTGTTCTTATCCATTCATCATTTGTATCAACCATTTTCTCTAAATCGAAATTGGTTAATTTATGCTCAGGAACATATCCTCCAACAGCTGTAATTGCTGCAGTAATTTTATTCATACTTAATTATTAATTGATAAAAATAAAGTTTTTATTCTGCGATATTTTTATTGAAAATTTATTTTTATTTATTCGTGAATAAATGAATTGAAAGTTGCTTTTAATAATTTAAAACTAATTACAATATGTACTAATAATATTGCCGAAAAAAGCGATATTAAGCTTATAAAAAACCATAGCATTTTTGTCATTAATTCTTTTGTAAAATTAGCTGGTAAATTAGCTGCATTTTGAATCATAATATCATTAATGCTTTTTTCTAATAAAACGGGATTAAAAAATAGCATTATAATTTGAACAATGTTTAATACACAAAAAATTATAGCAATTAACCCATTTATTTTTATTAAATCTTTTAATATTTTTTTAGCTTTTAAATTTTTAATTAAAATTTTATTTAAAAAAACATAAGAGCTTATAACATAAATTACAACACAAATTAAAATGAAAATTGGAATAAGAATTTGGGGGTTAATAAATGCTATTAAAACTCCAATCAAAGCAAAGAACCCAATTAAAAATGTGGGTATCATTAATAAATAAGTTAAAAACTTGTATGGCTTAATTAAATTCATTTATAATAAAATTGTTAAATTGATATTTGCAAACATAATGTTTGATTTTTTATTAAGCCAAAATGCAATTACGATTCCAGTCTTATTTTAACTCAGCACAAAAAATAATAGAATTATTTAAGGGTGAAATGCCATTAAGTTCTTTTTTAAAAAAATACTTTGCTCTAAATAAAAAAATGGGTTCAGCTGATAGAAAACAAATTTCTCAATTATGTTTTGGCTATTATAGAGTAGCAAAATCAGTATCAAGTTTGCCAATAGAAACCAAACTTAAAATATCAATTTTTATTTGTAATAAACAATTAAATAATTATACTTTTTTATTTAACGATGATTGGGTAAATAATTGGACAGAAAATTTGAATGAAAGAGTTAAATTTATTGAACAAAATGAATTTTTTTTTTTACTTGATGATGTTTTTAATTATAATGATAAGATTGGTGATATAAATAACTATCGCAATTTTGTTTTGAACCACTTTGTTCAACCAAATTTATTTATTAGAATAAGACCAAGTAAAGAACATTCAGTTTTTGAAAAACTTAATTTGAACAATATTTCTTTCTCAATAATTGAACCCAATTGTATATCATTATTAAATTCAACAAAAATTGATTCAGTTGTTTCTATAAATAAAGATGTGGTAATTCAAGATTGGAGTTCGCAACAAATAAAGCATCTTCTTTTATTAGTAAAAAAAGATTACAGCAACAGTATTTCTGTTTGGGATTGTTGTGCTGCTAGTGGGGGAAAATCGATACTTGCTAAAGATGTTTTGGGAAATATTGATTTAACTGTTAGTGATATTAGACCTAGTATTTTGGATAATTTACAAATAAGATTTAATGAAGCATCAATAATAAAATATATTTCTTTTACTAATGATTTATCAAAACCAATACAACTTGAAAAAAATTTCGATTTAATTATTTGTGATGCACCATGCACTGGAAGTGGAACTTGGTCTAGAACTCCAGAAGAAAATTATTTTTTTAATGAAAGTAAAATTTTGGAGTATTCAGCTTTGCAAAAAAAGATTGTAAAAAATTCAATTCCTCATTTAAAAAATGGTGGTTATTTTTTATATATTACTTGTAGCGTTTTTAATGCAGAAAACGAAGATGTTGTAAAATATATTTTAGAAAATACTCATCTTAAACTTGTTGTAAAAAATTATTTTGAAGGTGCTGAAATTAATGCTGATACTATGTTTGCAGCTTTGTTTAAATAAAATGTGTTATTTTACTTTTAAATATTCTTGTAAATTTTTTACATAAATTTCAAAAGCATCAATTCCTTTTCTAGTTATTTTACAGGTAGTTAATGGATAATTATCTTTAAATTTTTTATTCACATCAATATAACCAACATCTTTAAGTTTTTGTATTTGCACGCTCAAATTACCTGCAGTTGAATTTGTACTTTCTCTAATAAAAGTAAATTCTGCTTCTTTAACGCCAATTAATAAACTCATTACAGCTAATCGAAGTTGAGAATGTAATATGGGATCTAAATCTTTAAACATTACAAGGCAACTTTTTTAAATATCTTCTTTGTAAAATAATTCCTGGAATCAACCAATTTACAATAGCTGCTCCTGCACAAAATAACATATCAAACTTATTTATTGTATATAGAGAGAAAATGAATAATACATAACTAATAATTGCACCAATAATCATTGGTTTAAATTTAGTTGCAAGCCCTGTTATCATTGTTGGTAAAGCATAAATTAAAATAAATATTGATGCAATACTTGGTGCAAATGGTTTAAGAATTTTATCTGGTTTAGAACCATTGGTATAATGAATCATCATTTCCCAGCCATCTTCTTTAATAATATTCAAAGTTGCATTTGGTACAATATTTTGATAAACAACAAGCCCAAAAATGGTAATTCCAAAAACAATCCAAACAGCATCAATTGCTGGATCTATATGTCGTTTAACTTTAATATTTTTTTTCTCTTGAATTGTGATAATTATTTGTGGAATAATTGCAACAAAAACAATTAACCAAATATCAAATATCAATTTAAAATTATATTGATATTGTGCATAGGTTACTAACGATGCAATTGTAACAACAGTACCCCACAACAATGCACTAATGCCACTTTCATGATAATTATCTTTAGTTTTTTGTATCATTTCATTAATGATATTCAAACTTTCTTGTTCGGTGAGTATATTTTTTGTTGACATGGCTATTTAATTATTTTCTTGTAAATATTTTTTACGTAATAAATATCCTGGAATTATCCATGCTACAATTACTGCAATTGCAATTAACAAAAGAGAATATTTTAAAGGAATGAATGCAGCAATTATTGCAAGAAACCAGCAACAAATTGCACCAATTTTTAATGGTTTAAACTTCATAATTGCACCAGATAAAAATGTTGGCATTCCGTATAATCCAATAATAATAGGATACATACTCGTCCATGAATTATTTTTTCCAAGTATAAAGCCCACAATAAACATTGTAAAACCGAAAACCATCCAAACATATCCAATCAATTCATCAGAATAAGTTTTAACAGTTTTCTTTTTTTCTTGTTTGGATAAGTAAAAAATTTGAAAGATTACAACTAACCATGTTAAGCTCCAAATAATTTCAGGCTTAGAGTAATTTGAATACATGATTAAGATGTATTGTGTAACGGCACAAACAAATACAACCCATCCCCATAATAAATATAAAAAACCATTTTCAGCAAATTGATTTTTTGCTTTGTTTATCATGCCTTCAATTAATTGTAGGCTTTCATTTGGTGTAAGTTCTTTCTCCATTTTACTTTATTTAAAACCCTACATTTATTTTTAAAATAAATGTAGGGTGCAGTTATTATTTACAGCTTGCAAATATTTTATCAATACTTTCTTTACCCCATGATGGATGAATTGGAGATGCAGTTTTAAATTCAGCTAATAATTTTGCAGCTTTTTGTGCAAGTGGTTTTGCTGTTGTACAACCACCCCCAAATTGTTCAGGTGTATTTTGTAAAGAATTTGCTTGAAGTATTATTGGGCGTGGATTTGTTGCATCAGCTTTCATTGATGCCTCTAAATTTTTTGTAGCTTCTGCACCATATTGCATCCATCTTGTCATTGGGTCAACCATCATTCTAGCATAACAAATCATTGCTTTTATACAAAAAATTTCGCTATTATTTTTTTCTAATTCTTCTGCTTTGTCTAATAATGCTGTTGCTTCATCAGCAACTTTATCTTTATCTTTTGCTTCAAAAGCCATAGTAGCTTTTACCATTGCTGCATAATAATAAGGAAGCCATTGAGTTTTTTCTGCATCTCCAATGCGTTCAAATTTTGCTGCAACTGCACTAACTTCTTCAGGTGTTTTTGCTGAGTGCCATTGTTCTAAAGTACTACTCATTACAGCATTAAATTTTTCTGATTGACTAAAAACTGTGCATGATGTAAATACTGTAATCATTGAGAGAATAATTGTTTTTTTCATTTTTTTGTTTTTTGAATTGAGTTTTATTTGTACTCAAATAGTTAAAAATATTTTTATAAATTGTTCATAATTGCATTTTCACTTCTATCAACTCCCCAACTTATAAAACAGCCAATAAAAAAGAATTGTGGAGCTGGTGGATTTATTTCTTGTTTAATTACTCCATTATACGAATAATTATAACCAAAAACTTGTTTTTGATTTAAAACATTGGTAATGCTTGCAACCCAAACTATAAAAGCGTTTGAATCTTTTTTTCCTAAATTGGGTAAATAGTTTAAACTAAAGCTTAAACTATTAAATGGTATTGTTTTTCCTTCATCTTTAATTTCAAATTTTGTTCCTGTATTTTGAAAGTTGTAATAAGGACGACCAGTTGCATAACTATAGGTAAAGTTGAAACCTGTTTTCCATTTTGTAACAAAACGTTTTGCTACAAGACTTGCAGTATGATTTGCAGCAAAACTAGGTTGTAATTGCATAGGATAATTATTAAAATCTCTTTTAGTATCTAAGTAGGAATAGCTAAACCAATAATCAACATTTTTAAATGTTTTTTTATCTCTCCAAAACAGTTCAATTCCTTTTGCGTAACCTGTTCCATCATTATTGTATGTAGGAAATGTTTTGATAAGATCTTGATATTTTTTATAAAATCCTTCTACTCTAAAAGAAAAGAGGGCATTCATTTTTGAATAATTTACTATGTAGTGAGTTGCTTTAGTATAATTAAAATTTTGTGTTACATATAAATAATTATTTTCGGGTTTTTGATAAAAATCTCCATAAGCAAAACTCATTTGTGCATCTTTTCCAGTTTTGTAAGCAAATGAAATTCTTGGTGCAAAATTCCATTTATTTAAAATTGACGAATGTTCAACTCTTGCACCAATTTTTGCAGCCAATCCGTTTGTTACATATAAATCTGTTTCAGCAAATCCTGCATAAAAATTATCACTTAAAGAACTATTTAAATTGTTGTATTTGCTGTTAATATTACTATTCCAATATTCGCTTCCAAATCTTAAAGTACTAATACCTCTTAACTTTTTATCAATTACTAATTTTAGTTGAGTTACATTTTGTTTGCTTTCAATTGCAAAATTATTGTTATCAACATAGCTTATGCCTGTAGTTATTTGTTGGTTATTTTGATTTTGAATTTGTTGAAAAATATCGTCAAAATTATTGCTGTAACTTGCTGCCCAGTTCATTTTCCAGCCATTGCCCAAATTTTCTTTCCAACTAATATTATTGTACCAGTTTAAATTATTTAAACCAAAAGCATTTTTTAAATTTGCATCTTCAATATTAATTCTGCGTAAGCCTAATTTAGTTGATGTGAAATTTGTGTAATATTTTAGAAACCCTTTTTTAGTTTTAATTCTAAAGTTTCCTTCTCCACTATGAAATTCAGGAAGTGCAAAATAATCGGGAGTTTGTTTAACGATTTTAAAGTAGGGTAGTAAATTGGTGTAGCCATAATTTATGCCGTATGAAGATTTTTTATTTTTAGATAATTGTTGGGTTCCGGCACCTACAAAAACTGTAGAAATAGAAGCATTAACTTCTGAACGTTCAGGTAAATCAATACTTTCTAATATAAGTGCTGACGATAATGCTTGGCCATATAAAGCTGAATAACCACCAGTACTAAAAACTGTACCTTTAAAAAGAAATGGAGAGAAGCGACCACGAGTTGCAATATCTTGTGCACCAGAAAAGAATGGATTGTTTACATAGGTTCCATCTATAAATTGCTTTGTTTCGTAACCTGCCCCACCTCTTACAAACAATCCTTCTTGCTCACCAATTTGTTGTGCACCAGGTAAGGTTTTTATTGCACCAGTAATATCTGCATTTGCATTTGCTGTTGTTACAATATCTAAAGAACTTAATACAGTGGCAGCTCTTTTTTTATCACTAGCTTCAAACGAGCCAGCAGTAACAGTTACAGCAGTTAATTCATTAAAATCTTCTTTTAAAACAAACAAAAGTGTAATAGGTAAGTTTGCAATTTTTATATTTTGTTCAACACTTTTATGGTTCGAGTTTTTAACTTCAATAATGAAATCACCTTTTTCAAATGTTGCAAAACTGAAATTTCCTAAAGAATCACTTATACAGCCATCATATGTATTTTTAAGAGTAATGCTAGTACCAATTAATTTTCTGCCTCTGTGATTTCTTGTTGATCCACTAATTTTTACTTGAGCAAAAGCTTCTGTGCTTAATAAAGTAATTAATAGGAATAAATATATTTTCATTTTTTTTTGAAATGGAGAATGCAAACATAAAGTAGTTTATAATATAAACCAAAATTAATTTTATTCAGGGATTAAACTGAAATAACTTTGAAGTATGGAAAGAGTGAAATTAAACCTGCCAGAGAAATTTAGTTTTAAGACAGAAATGTTAATTAGAATTACTGATATCAATTATGGTGGACATGTTGGTAATGATAGTTTTCTATCGTTAATTCAAGAAGCTAGAGTACAATTTTTTAAGCAATTTAATTATACAGAAACTAATATTGAAGGATTAGGTGTTATTATTATTGATGCTGCTATTGAGTATAAGTCAGAATTATTTTATGGAGATCTAGTTGAGATTTCTGTTACTGTTGGAAGTATTTCTAAAGTTGGATTTGATTTGTTTTATTTAATTGAAAAAAAAATAAATAATGTAAATACAATAGTTGCAAAAGCTAAAACCGGAATTCTTTGTTTTGATTATAAAGTTAGAAAAGTTGCACCTATGCCGCAAGTTGTAATTGAAAAGTTTAAAAACTAGTTTCAATTTTTTTTAGAATTAGTAATAGTTCTAAATTATTTAAATATCCACTTTTTTGAAAAATAATTTCTTTTTTATTATTTAAAACACAAATAGTTGGGTATGCAATTTTATGATTGATTGTAGCTAATTCTAACGCTAATTCATGTGTTCCAACATAAACTCCAGTTGGTTTATAATTAAAAGTGTGGCTATTAAATTGTATTGTTTTTTTTTCTTCTCCATTTAATTCAATAAAATAAAAATCTTTATTTATTTTTTCAATTATTTCGTTGTTTTTAAATGTAGAATTAGTCATTATTTTACAGTAAACACACCAATCTGTGTGTATAAAAATTATTGTATTTTTTTTATTTATAATTTGTAAACTATCAAATTCTGAAAATTTAATTTTCTTAATCTGAGCAGTTAAATTATTATTTAAAATGCTATTAAAAATTAGCAAAAAGAATAAAATATATTTTGTTTTGAATTGCATTATTTTATATTAACTCTTGCTCCAATAAAAAATCTCAAACCTTGGTTAGGTGCATAAACATAGGTGGGGTCAAACGTAAGACCATAAGGATTTTCAGGAGTTATAATTACATTTCCTGATGAATTAAATTTTACATTTTTATCGAATGGATCATATGATCGAGAAATAATAAATGGATTGTTTTTTGTGGGAGTCCAATCTAATAAATTTTTTATGCCTCCATAAATTTCTACCTTTCTAATTCCATTATAGGTTAGTTGAATATTTTGAATACTCCACCATGGAGAAGTTGCTTTTCGTGGATCAAACTCACTTAGCAGTGGCAATCGCATTGGGCTGTATATATTGCCAGTATAATCAACACTAAAATTTGTTTTTTTAATTTTATAAGAAACTGCCCAAGTGCCTGTAAATTTTTCAGTTAATATTTGTTGTGATCTTATTCCATTATTTACAATCGATACATCCATATAAGTGCAACCAGCAATTAATTTTATTCCATTTTTAAAATTGATATCAATATTTGCACTGATGCCTTTGCTTTCAGCAAATCCTTGTAAATTGTCGTAATATATTTTGTTAGGGTCTAGGTCATAATTTCCAATAATTCTATTTGTAAAATAGGTGTAAAAAATGGAAGCATCTAAACCAATATATGTTCCAGTTGTAGTATAAATCTTTTTAAGAAAGTTCAAATTTATATTATAAGATTTTTCTGGTAATAATTCATTTTTTATTACTACTTCTCTTGCACCTGTTAACGCAGCATGATCTTCTGTAAATAAATTTACTACCCTAAAACCTGTGCCAGCATTCAATCTTAAAATATTGTTATTATTTAAACTTAATTTATATGCAAGTCTTGGAGTGAAAATATTGCCATGAATAGAATTGTAATCGAATCTGATACCCATTAATAATTTCTGATTTTTTGTAATGGATAATTCATCTTGAAAAAATACACCTGGTAACCAAGTTTTTTGTGGCTGATTTTGTAAAGTTATAAAATTATTTGTAGCAGGTGTATTGTCATCATAATAAGTATAGCGAAGAGCAATACCAGCTAATAAATCGTGAGTATTAATTTTTTTATCCCAAGTTAATTGAAAAAATGCAATTCGTTGTTGAGCAATAAAAGTGGTAATTCCATAACGACTATCTTGGTCATGATTGCTATACGAAAATGCTAACATAAGTTTTTCTTTAAATGGAAGTTGATAGCTCCCCATGAGCTCAAATCTTTTAGTATAAATACTTTCACCATAAATACTATCACCACCTCTAAAACTTTTATTCCATCTAATATCTCCACCCCAACGATCTTCATAATGATATCTTGCTGCTAATGAAAAAACATAATTATTTTTTCTTTCAAAATTCCATTTCTGAAAAAAGGATATTCTTTTTTGTAAAGTAACATCAGTAAAATTGTCATTATTATTATCAACAATATGATCATAGTTAAAAATATTAATGCCAGTAAAAATTGATGTTTTTTTTGAAGGGTTTAATTTGAAACTCAAATCAACATTGGTTTCTAACCAAGTTGTGCTAAAAATATCTGCTGATAATAATGCAGCAGTTTGAGTTTTTTTTGTAATTATATTTATTAATCCTCCTACTGCCTCACTTCCATATAATGATGATGCAGGACCTTTAACAATCTCAATTCTTTCAACTAAACTATTTGGAATTCCTGATAATCCATATACTGTTGAAAGCGAACTTACAATTGGCATACCATCAATTAAAACCATAGTGTATGGGCCTTCTAAACCATTAATATGAATATCGCCAGTATTACAAACATTACAATTTAATTGGGGTCTTACACCATTTACATTTTGTAAAGCTTCATAAATATTAGGTGTCGGATTTTTTTTAAAATATGTTGGAGTATATACTTCTACAGGTACTGGGCTTTCAGATCTTATCACTTCTTTTAAAGTTCCAGTAACCACAACTTCATTTAATTCGTGAAAAGAGTTAATTAAATTAATATTTAATAACTGTTTTTTATTAGAAATTATTTGAATTGTTTTCTCGATTTTATTTTTACCAACTGCTGCAATTTGTAACACATATTTGCCAACTGGAATTTCTGAAATAATATAATTACCAGAATCGTTTGTTGTTGTTCCAAATTTTGTTCCCTTCAATATTATTGAAACTTTATCAAGTGGTATATCTTCTGATAAAATAGTACCATTTATAGAACCAAATTGTGCAGAACTAATAATAGTTATACCTAGCGAAATAATAAAAAAAGGAAATTTCATTAAACTTAAATAAAATGTTATATTGGCAAAAGTAATAAAGTTAGATTAGTCTAACAATTATATTTTGGCAATTCACCTATTTTTGTTCTATATGTTATCATTTACAGAAGAAAATTATTTAAAAGCTATTCAGAAGTTGGCTTTAGATTATGAGAATAAAGAAATTGGAACCAATGATTTGGCTACATTATTATTGGTTAAGCCAGCTACTGTTAGTGACATGCTTAAAAAATTGAAAGAAAAAAAATTAATTGATTATGAAAAGTATGGTAAAATTACTTTAACAAAAACAGGTAAATTAAATGCATTGGAAATAATTAGAAAGCATAGATTATGGGAAACATTTTTGTTTGAAAAACTGGAGTTTACTTGGGATGAAGTGCATGAAGTAGCAGAGCAATTAGAACATATACAAAGTAAAAAACTAATTGATAAATTAGATAAATTTTTAAATTATCCAAAAGTAGATCCTCATGGGGATGTAATTCCTAATGCAAAAGGAGAATTAATAATTACGCAGCATAAAACTTTAGTTGAAGAAGAAATTGGTCATACATGTAAAATGGTTGGAGTAAAAGATAATTCTGCAAATTTTTTACAATATGTAGATAAATTAGGTCTATCAATTAATCAATCAATTAAACTAATTTCTAAAAATGAGTTTGATAATTTAATTCAAATTGAGGTTAAGAAAAAAACGATAATTGTAAGTCCGAAATTTGCTGAGAATATTATAATTACTTGTAATGATTGTAAAAAAACTAGAAAAGTATCTATTTAAATTTTTGTTTATTTAAAATCAAGCATGAAAATTTCTATTGAACACATTGAGTTATTTAAGAAAATTGTTGGCGAATCATTCGTTTTCTTAGATACAGAAACTTTAGAACATTTTAGTACAGATGAAACTGAAAAACTACAGTTTTTTGCAGATGTAGTTATTAAACCTAAAACTACTGAAGAGATTTCTGAAATTTTTAAAATTTGTAATCAGTATTTAATTCCTGTAACTCCGCGTGGTGCTGGCACTGGCTTAAGTGGTGGTGCATTGCCACATTTAGGAGGTGTTTTATTAAGTACAGAAAGATTGAATTCTATATTAAATATTGATGAAAGAAATTTGCAAATTACAACTGAACCTGGTGTAATTACTGAAGTTTTAATGAATGCTGTAAAAGAGAAAGGATTATTTTATCCTCCAGATCCTAGTAGTAAAGGGTCTTGTTTTATTGGTGGAAACATTGCAGAAAATAGTGGTGGACCAAAAGCAGTAAAATATGGTGTAGTTAAAGATTATGTTTTAAACTTAGAAGTTGTTTTGCCAACTGGAGAAATTATTTGGACGGGTGCAAATGTTTTAAAAAACGTTACTGGTTATAATTTAACTCAATTAATTGTAGGAAGTGAAGGAACACTTGGAGTGGTTACAAAAATTGTTTTAAGATTAATTCCTTATCCAAAACACGATTTATTAATGTTGGTTCCATTTAAATCTTTAGAAAAAGCAAGCGAAGCAGTGAGTGCAATTTTTAGAGCAGGCTTTACACCTAGTGCTTTAGAATTAGTTGAGATTGATGCATTGAAAATTGTTAGTGAAATGGTTGAAAGTTATGCTGTACCTGTAAATGATACTATTGCTGCTCATTTAATTATTGAAGTTGATGGCAATAATTTAGAAGTGCTGATGAGTGAAATGGAAGAAATTGCTGAACTTATGAACCAGTTTGAAAGTGATGAAGTTTTTTTTGCAGATGATGCAAACAAAAAAGCAGAGTTGTGGAAATTGAGAAGAAGAGTAGCCGAAGCTGTAAAACTTGTGGGTTATACCATTGAAGAAGATACAGTAGTACCAAGGGCTGAACTGCCAAAGTTAATAAAAGCAGTAAAAGAATTAGGAACTAAACATGGTTTTAAAGTAGTTTGTTATGGCCATGCTGGAGATGGAAATTTGCATATTAGAATTAATCATCCAACTATTAAAAATAGTCATGGCAATAAAGAAATGACAGAAATATTAAGAGAACTTTTTATGATTGTGAAAAATTTGGGAGGCGTAATAAGTGGTGAACATGGCATTGGCTTAATTCAAAAACCGTACTTAGATATTGTTTGTAATAAAACTAGTATAAGATTAATGAAAGAGATTAAAAAATCTTTCGACCCCAATAATATTTTAAATGCTGGAAAAATTTTCGATTAAATAGAAGGCAATAATTTTTTTACAGTATCAACTAAATCTTTTGCAGAGAAAGGCTTGGTAATATATCCATTTGCACCATTAAATAATCCGAAATTAATATCTACAACATCAGCTCTAGCAGATAAAAAGCAAAATGGAAGTTCTTTAGTTTTTTCATTTTCCCGTATTTTTTTTAATACTTCAAATCCATCCATTTCAGGCATCATCACATCACATAAAATTAAATTGGGTTGTTGGGTTTCTAAAATTAAAAAAGCTTCAGAGCCAGAAGATGCTTTTAAACATTCGAATCCAGAGATTTTAAGAATAATACTAATATTATTTAAGATGGAAGGTTCATCTTCAATAATTAAAACTAAAACTTTATTCATTAGTGATGATAAGGAAGTCGAAGTGTAAATATACTTCCTTTATTCATAATACTTTTAGCTGCAACATATCCTTTATGTTGTTCTGTAAAATATTTTGTAACAATTAATCCAATTCCTGTTCCAGAAATATTACCTGTATTGGTTGCTCTAAAGAATGATGTAAATAAATTCATCATATCTTGTTCCGGAATTCCAATTCCATTATCTAAAACCGAAATAGTAAAGTAAGTTTGAGAAAAACAAATTCTAACTTTCGGATTATCTTTTCCTACGGAATATTTTAAGGCATTTTGTAAAAGATTTTGCAATGCATGCGTTAGCATTTTTTCATCAACATCTGCAAGTTTTGAAGTTCTCTTGGTTGATAACTCAACTTTTCTTCCATCCTTCCAAGGGTTGTAACTACTATTAATTAATTTTTCTACAAATAAAATTATATCGGTTTCTTTTGTATTTATTTCAATTTTTCCTGCTTCAATTTTACTTACCATTAAAAGATCTTGCATAAATGCTGTCATCTTTTCAACTTCGTCAATAATTTGTTTTGTAAAAACTGTAACCTCATCATAAGAACTACCACTCTGAATCATCAAATCTAAAATTTCAGCACTTGATGATATAACAGTTAAAGGCGTTCTCAGCTCATGAGAAACCATATTTACAAAAGCAGTTTTTAATTCGTTTAACTCTTTTTCGCGTTTTACTAATTCTAAAAGCTTCGATTCTTGTAAATGCTGATGTGTAATATCAGTTAAAGTGGCCAATATTCCTTTTTTACTATCATCAACGCTAAACGATGGTTGTAAATTGTATTGTAGATGTTTTTCGTTACCATCTTTTTGTTTTATTGCTAACATTCCTTTCTTTTCAGAATATTCACCAGAAAGAATTGCGAATATTTTTCCATACAATTCATACCTTGTAACTGCAAGAATATCGAAAACAGATTTGCCTTTAAATTCTTCAAGTTTATGCCCAGTAATATTTTCCCAAGATTTATTTATAAACTGAAGTTTTAATTCTCCATCTGTTAATAAAACAATATCGTTTAAACTATTAAGTGTTGTAAAAAATTGTTCGATTTGTAGATTTAATTGTCGCTCTAAATATTTTTGTTGAGTAATATTAATACTTTGTTCAATCACAGATTCTAATTCGCCATTTGATTTAATAACTGGGTAGCAAGTTCTTAAAAAATATTCATTATTTTGTTTGGCTTTAACATTAGTTTCTTCCCAACTAAAGGGAAGTTTTTGTTCAATTGTTTTTTTTATATTTTCTAATCTATTTAATGCAATTTCGTTCGATAAATTTTCGTAAGAAAAATATTGAACAACTGTTTTACCAATTGCCCACAAACGTTTTTCGTTATTACTTATGTAAGCTTGATTTGCAAATAATATTTTTGCTTCGGTATTAAATATTGCAATTTCACCTGGTAAAAGATGCAATGCATTTTCAATTAATTCTGTTGGATTTTCGGTAAGAAATTTTTTAGGACATAATCTTTCTATTTTAAACACCCAAATATGTCCCTTTAATTCATTTACTTTAAAAATAGGAATATAATCTCTTAATACTTTAGTACCATTAGTAAGTGTCCATTTTTCATCTCTTACAATTTCTATATTTTTTGGAATTTCGTAAAGCGATTTTTCAAACTCTTCAAACTTTTCGAATTGTGAGCTAAATTTTTTTGAGTTAATTAAGGTATTAGAAAGGTATAAATAAGCAGGTGAAAATTTTATGTTAAATGTATCGCAGAAAAATTGATTCATAAACTCAACTTCTCTATTTGTGTTTTCAATTAAAACGCCATGTTCAACGCTTTCAAACAAAAAATCTAGACTAACATCTAACTCAAAGCTTGCATGTAGGGTAGATTTTTTTTGAGTCATAATTACTAAGTTTTCAAAAACTTCCGCATCAATTCCGATTTGGTTCTTACGCCCATCTTTCGATAAATATTTTTAAGATGGTCGTTAACTGTTGTTGAAGAAATTCCCAAAACATTTGCAATTTCTTTATACGAGAACCCTTTTAAAAGTTCTGTAACAACTTGATTTTCTCTGGGTGTAAAACCATATCCACTTGTTTCTAATGTGGTTGTTTGCTTTTTAATATGAGCAAATAACTTTAAAGCAACTTGTGGCGATAATAATGCACCTCCATTTCTAATTATTTCAATTTGGTTAATTAATTCTTGTATTTTAAATGGTTTAATAACATAGCCATTAGCACCACGTTCAATACAATCATAAATTGTTTCATCATCATCTGTACCAGTTATAACAACAACATAAGTTTCGTTCCAAAGTTGTCGTATATAATTAATACATTCTTTACCCGAAATACCTGGCAATCCTAAATCACAAAAAACAATAAAAGGTTCTTTGTATTCATTTTTTCGTTGCAAAAATTGCTCAACACTATTTAAGCTAAAAGCAAGTGCTGTATCTCTTTGAGTTGCAATAAATGCTTCCAAATTGTGTCTTAAATTTGGATCGTCTTCAATAATTCCTATTGTTATCATGCGTCGAAGATATTAATTGTTTCAACAACACAAAAGGATGTTTTGTAAACGATAAGAATTTAAAAGAACTTTATTTGCAATGTGTAACAAAGCCGAGAAGAATCTCAACTATTTTGCTGCGTTTGTCTTAGTGGATATATAAAAAATTATATAAAAAAGGATATTGGACTTTAAACCTCCTTAAGACTAAACAGCCTGTTACTGTTTTGCCAAACAAAATTGTATTGAAATTAGTTCTTATTAAATCCCTTGAATTAGGGGATTTAGAGAATTTTTAACCTAACATAGTGATAATCACTTAATATGTCGAAGCATTTCTGCTGTCATTTTTTCTAAATTATAATCATTTTTCCAGTTCCAATCATTTCTTGCCACAATATCATCAATACTTTGTGGCCAACTGTTTGCAATTTCTTGTCTAAAATCTTGTTTGTAATTTATTTCAAACTCTGGGATATGTTTTTTAATTTCAGTTGCTATTTCTTTTGGCGAAAAAGTCATTCCAGAAATATTATAAGAATGACGAATAGAAATTTTTTCTGCTGGAGCTTCCATTAATTCTAATGTTGCTTTAATTGCATCTGTCATATACATCATTGGTAAATATGTATCCTCGCTTAAAAAACAAGTATATTTTTTATGTTCTTTTGCAGCATAAAAAATTTCAATTGCATAATCTGTAGTACCACCACCTGGTGCAGATTTATAACTTATTAAACCCGGGTAACGTAAACTTCTTACATCAACTCCAAATCTATTAAAATAATAATTACACCAAAACTCTCCAGCATATTTACTAATACCATAAATTGTTGTAGGTTCAATAATTGTTTGTTGAGGACAGTTTTGCTTCGGACTTGTTGGACCAAAAACTGCAATACTACTTGGCCAATATATTTTTTTAAGTTTTTCTTCTTTTGCAATTTCTAACACATTCAACAAACTTGTCATGTTTAAACTCCAAGCTAAGTGTGGATTTTTTTCTCCTGTTGCAGATAGTATTGCTGCTAATAAATAAATCTGAGTAATATTTTGTCTTATCACTTGTAAGTGTAACATTTCTTTATTCATTACATCAAAACTTACATAAGGTCCTGTACCTTTTAACAGATCATTTTCTTCTCTTAAATCTGCAGCAATTACATTGTTGTTGCCATAAATTTTTCTTAAGGCTAAAGTAAGTTCAACACCAATTTGTCCAGATGCTCCAATAACTAAAATTTTTTCTGTCTGCATTTCAATTCTTATTTTTAAAAAATCAAATATCAAAAAAAATAAGTTTAAAATTTTGAATCATTTAAAAATAATTTTATTAATTTTTCTTTTTATTAATTATAAAGTTCAAGCACAGCAAAAAAATAGCATTGAAATTTTACCTGGAGCGTATCAAACAAGTGAATATTTTAATTTATTAAAAAGTAAAAGAGTTGCAGTTTTTGCAAATCATACCTCAACAATTAATAGAACGCATTTAATAGATACATTAAAGAAATCGGGAATAAATGTTTTAAAAATTTTTGCACCCGAACATGGTTTTAGAGGCAGGGCAGATGCAGGTGAAAAACTTGGAAACTCAATAGATTCAATTACTCAAATACCCATAATTTCTTTGTATGGAAAGAAACTAAAACCTACTAATTTCGAGTTAGAAGATATTGATATTTTAATATTTGATATACAAGATGTGGGTGTAAGGTTTTATACTTACATCTCATCTTTACAATATTTAATTGAAAGTGCCATTGAAAACGATAAAATAATAATTGTTTTAGATAGACCCAACCCGAATGGATTTTATGTTGATGGACCAGTTTTGGAAAAAGAATTTACGAGCTTTGTTGGAATGCAAACAGTGCCTATTGTATATGGAATGACCATTGGCGAATACGCAAAAATGTTGATTGGAGAAAAATGGATTGACTGGAAAATGATGCGAAAAGTTGATGATAAAATTTCTTTTGGCGAAGCATTAGGGTTTGAGAAAACTAGAAATAATTTTAAACTAATTGTAATACCTTGTAAAAATTATACTCATAAAAGTAAGTATGAGTTACCAATAAAACCTTCTCCTAATTTACCTAATATGGCAAGTGTTTATTGGTATCCAACAACTTGTTTATTTGAAGGAACTGTTGTGAGTGAAGGCAGAGGAACTGATTTTCCGTTTTGTAATTTTGGGCATCCAACTTATTCAAAAAAATTATTTTCATTTACACCAACAAGTAGAGTAGGGGCAGCTGCCCCAAAGTTTAAAAACCAAATTTGTTTTGGTTGGAATGTTTTTAATTCAACTGAATTTATTTTAAAAGAATTGAACAAGCAAATTCAACTAAAATATTTAATTGATGCATATAATTTATTTGAGCATAAAGACTCATTTTTTTTGCATCCAAAAAGCGATTTACAAGAAAACTATTTTTTTAATAAGCTTGCAGGCAATAGTAAATTGATGAATCAACTAATTGCTAAAAAAACAGCCATTGAAATTCGATTGTCGTGGCAAAAAAAATTAATTGAGTTTAAAAAAATTAGAAAAAAATATTTGCTTTATCAAGATTTTGAGTAAGCAATAAAAAATTTATTTATACTCGCCAAATTCTTTTCTTAAAACATCAGCAATTTCGCCTAAGGTGCATTTATTTTCTACAGCGTCAATAACTAAAGGCATTAAGTTTGAACCATCTTTTGCAGCAATAGCAATACTTTCAAGGCATTGTGTTGCTTTTATTGAGTCTCTATTATTTTTCAACTTAATTAACTTATCAACTTGTAACTGCCTAATACTATCATCAATTTTTAATAGTTGGGTATCGTTAATTTCATCAACAGAAAATTTATTTACGCCGACAATAATTTTTTCTCCATTCTCAATATTTTTTTGATACTCGAAAGCACTTCGAGCAATTTCATCTTGCATAAATCCTTGTTCAATAGCTTCTACGCTACCACCCATTGCATCAATTTTTTCAATTAATTCCCAAGCTTTATTTTCTACTTCATTGGTTAAATTTTCTACAAAATAACTTCCTGCTAAAGGGTCTACTGTATCAGTTACACCACTTTCGTATGCTACAATTTGTTGCGTTCGTAAAGCAATTCTTGCTGCATTTTCTGTAGGTAAACTTAAAGCTTCATCAAAACCATTAGTATGTAAACTTTGTGTGCCACCTAAAACTGCAGCTAGTGTTTGAACCGTAACTCTACTAATATTATTTAATGGTTGTTGTGCTGTTAAGGTGCTACCACCTGTTTGCGTATGAAAACGAAGCATCATTGCTTTATCATCTGTAGCTCCTAAATCTTTCATCATCTTAGCCCACATTCTTCTTGCTGCTCTAAATTTTGCAACTTCTTCGAATAAATTATTATGAGAGTTAAAGAAAAAAGACAATCTTTTTCCAAATACATTTATGTCTAAACCCTTTGCCAATGCAGCTTTTACATAGGCTTTTCCATTGCTTAATGTAAATGCAACTTCTTGCACTGCAGTACTGCCTGCTTCTCTGATATGATAACCAGAAATTGAAATGGTGTTCCATTTTGGTAATTCTTTTGCACACCATTCAAAAATATCTGTTATAATTCTCATTGATGCTTTTGGAGGATAGATATAAGTGCCTCTTGCAGCATACTCTTTTAAAATATCATTTTGAATTGTTCCGGCTATTTTTTTTAATTCGGCTCCTTGTTTTTTTGCAATAGCTACATAAAGTGCTAATAAAATAAAACCACTTGCATTTATTGTCATAGATGTTGAAACTTCTTCTAACTTAATGCCTGCAAATAAATTTTCCATGTCTTCAATAGTATCAATAGCAACACCTACTTTACCAACTTCACCTTCAGATAATACATGATCACTATCATAACCAATTTGAGTGGGCAAATCGAATGCAACACTTAATCCACTTACTCCTTGCGATAATAAATAATGATACCTTTTATTGCTTTCTTCTGCTGTAGAAAATCCTGCGTATTGTCTCATGGTCCATAATTTTCCACGATACATATCTGATTGTATTCCTCGTGTAAAAGGAGCCTCCCCTGCCCCCTCCAAAGGAGGGGAATTAAGAACATCTGCCTGAGTATAAATTTCTTTTATTTCAATTCCACTATCAGTATATTTTTTCAACATAATCTTACTCTTAATTTTAATAATAAAAATCTATTGACTATCGACCATTGACTAAAAAATCTACATTATTTTTTTAGCTTCAGCTCCTAAAACATCACTCACTAAATCTGCTAATCCACCACGTTTATCATTCATTAAAAAATCAATTATTATTTTATTTAAATCGCCACCAGTTGCATGATTGGGTAAGTTTGATGCAATTTGATTGATGATTAACATATTTTGATCTCTTAAACTTTTAATAGCATTCCATGCATCGGTACTTACATAAATTTGTTGTGCAACATTATATTCAAATTCTTCTCGAATTGTTTGTATTAAAAGTAATTGCATATCTCTTGCAGATGAGTCGGGTACATTTAATCTTGATATTAAATTGTGAAGTGCAATTCTGTTTGTAAGTAAAGTAAGTCTTTCGTATGCTTGTAATTGTAATTGTTTTGTTTGATCATTTGCCAATTCTTTTTTTGTTTCTTTTTTAAAAAAACGAAACCAAACATAAAAAGAGCCTAATACAAAAACTCCAATAGCCATTGCAAAAAAATATCCCGATGTATCAATCATTTTTTTTTGCAAATATAAACAGTGTAAGCAAGTGAAACTGAAGTTTTAAATAAGTGAATAGCTACATTATTTCCTCTATCGAAAGCACAAAGTTTTTTATTAATTGTATTTTGATTTTCTTTGCAACTAGAAAAGATAATTATGGATACAATTTCAAGGTCGCCAGTAAGTTTTACAGAATCTTCAATTGCTGAAATTAATAGATTAATTAATGAAGATGGATTTGATAAATCTCAACAATTAAGAATTGGTGTTAAAGGAGGTGGATGTAGTGGATTAACTTATGTT
>JANOVK010000165.1:0-17094 GCA_031417315.1 Chitinophagaceae bacterium
TGTTCAACCCGGTATGGAGAAAGAGTTTTTATCAAATCTTCCTGTCAATAAATTTTCTGGAGTTGGAGATGCTACATTTATTAAATTAAAATCGATGGGTATAAATTTAATTGGAGATATATTAAATTTTAAAGAATCAGAGTTAGAAAATAAATTAGGAAAATGGGGAATTGATTTATATAGAAAAGCACAAGGAATTTCAACAAGTTCAGTTGCAAATTATAGAGAAGCAAAAAGCATTTCGAACGAAAATACTTTTCATGAAAATATTAGTGATGAGGAAACATTAATGATACAATTGGTTAAAATGGTGGAGCGTGTTGGTTTTGAGCTAAGACAAGATAATAAACTTGCTGGTTGTATTGCTGTAAAAATTCGTTATCCTGATTTTGAAACTGTGCAAAAACAAACCACAATTGATTACACTTTAAGTGACGAAATTTTTATTAAAGAAGCAACTCTGCTTTTTAAAAAATTATGGCGAAAAAATAATGCAGTTAGATTATTAGGCGTTAAATTAAGTGAACTCAATAATCAATCTTTTCAGGGTAATTTATTCGACGATTTTACCACAAACAATAAACTATATAAAGCTATTGATGATGTTAAAAATAGATTCGGAAAAAATACTTTGCAAAAAGCAAGAACTGTAAAAAAGAAAAATGATTAGTAATACATATTTTCAATTTCTTTTTTAAATTTTTCTAAAATAATTTTTCTTTTCAAACTCATTTTAGGTGTCATTTCCCCAGTTTCAATACTCCACTCAGCTGGCAATAAAGTAAATTTTTTAATTTGTTCAACATGGTTAAACATTGGGTTAATTTCATCTAAAATATTTCGAAACAATTTTAAAACTTCTGGATGTGTAATAATATCAGCATTGCTTATAAATTCAATATTATGCTCTTTACACCATTCTTTTAGTCCACTAAAAGAAGGAACAATTAATGCACCAACAAATTTTTTATCAGCACCTACAACTAAAATTTGTTCAATTAATTTATGCTCTTTAAATTTATTTTCTAATGGTTGTGGTGCAACATATTTGCCTCCACTTGTTTTAAATAATTCTTTTTTTCTATCTGTTATTTTTAAATATTTTCCTTCGTCCCAAACACCAATATCACCAGTGTGTAACCAGCCATTAATAATAGTTTCAGCAGTTAAGTCTGGTCGTTTATAATATCCTTCCATTACTGTAGAACCTCTTACAATAATTTCACTATCCTCAGCAAGTTTCACTTCAATTCCAACTATTGGTAATCCAACTGTTCCAAACTTTGTTCCTCCTTTAGTTTTTCTGTTTACACTAATAACAGGGCTATTTTCAGTAGGTCCATACCCTTCATAAATGGGCACACCAGCAGCAGTAAAAATTCTTATTAAATTTACTGGACAAGCTGCACCGCCTGTAATTATAAACTCAACACTGCCACCTAAGGCCTCTCTCCATTTTTTAAATATTAATTTATTAGCAATTGCTAATTGCAAATTATACCAAAAGCCACCACTAATATTGTTATCATATTTTTCTGCTAAACTAACAGCCCAATAAAATAATTTTCTTTTTATACCAGTTAGTTCATTTCCTTTAGCCATTATTTTTTCGTACACTTTTTCAAGTAATCTTGGCACACAACTAAAACCAAATGGATGTACTTCTCTAATATTTTCTCCTATAGTTTCTAAACTTTCTGCATAATAAATACTAATGCCACTATATAAATAAATATAAGTTATTACTTTTTCGAAAATATGATTAAGTGGTAAAAAACTTAGTGCTTTTGCATCTGGTCTATCTGCAAAAGGAAAACTTTCTTTGCTATACATTACACAAGTATAAATATTACTATGACTTAACATAACTCCCTTTGGAGTGCCTGTGGTACCTGATGTATAAATAATTGTAGCTAAATGAGAAACTGGAATAGTTTTTTTTATTTCTTCAACTTTATTTAACAAATTTTCATCAGTAGCCTTGGTAAGTTCGGACCAATGTAAACAGCCATTTACTTCATCAAAACAATAAATATTTTTTAAAGATGGAACATTATGCTTAAGAGAATTTATTTTTTCGAACATTAAAAAATCGCTAACAAAAATATATTTCACTTCAGCATCATTTAAAATGAATTCAATTTCTGATGGACTAGTTGTTGGATACAATGGAACCAAAATTGCACCTGTTTGCTGCACAGCTAAATCTGTAAAAACCCACTCTGGTCTATTATTGCTTATTATACCAATTTTATCAGCACCTTCTGCAGTAAAATTATTTCCACTAACCCCCAAGCTAATAAGCCCTGCACTTAATTTATTTACAATTTTCTGAGTGTCGTAAGTACTATTTCCAACCCATTGTCCATTAATTTTTGATGAAAGAATATCCTTTTTATTTCCAAATTTATTTAGTTGAAAATCTAATGAATCAAAAAGTCTTTTTACTTCCATTGCTAATAATTAAATTATAAAAAATATTTCTCTCTTATAATTAATAAAAAAGAATTGGAAAGATATTTAATTAAAAATAAATGGTAGCATGAATTAAACAAAAATTGAAATTATTTTTTATCAGTTCTAAGTGCAAGTATTATTACAGCACAACTACCAACTGCATTGGCAAGAATATCGAAGAAATCGAACGATCGATTTGAAACAAATTTTTCTTGAACTATTTCCATTAATCCACCATAAATACAACACAGCATAACAACAAATATTTTCCAAATAAATTCATTTTTAATGTTACAAAAAAGATAACTTAAAATAAAAAAAATTAGAATATGAACTAACTTATCAATTTGATAAATGCTAAACCAGGTTTTGTGTGGCAAATTTTTACCAGGAATACATAACAAAATAGTAGTTATGATAAGCCAAATTATGGCAACATAAATTTTTTTATTATGATTTTTAAACATGGTTGTATATTAATAAAAAAAGGATGCAATAACATCCTTTTTTTATTTAAATTATTTATAGATATTTTTATTGTACTTCAACTTTACGTTTAGCTTTTAAAGTTTCTAAAATTTGGCCCTGCCTTACTTTGTCAGCTCGTTGATTAGTTTGCTCGATACTTTTCTGAAAAATTTCTTCTTCAACTTTTTTCTTTCTCTTATAAAGTGAAACTGAATCGTCGGCAAGAGATTCTATTTTTTTAATGCTTTTTTTAAGAGCTTCTTCTTGTGCAATTATTTGTAATTCCAAATCGTAAGCAGCTGCCACAATTTTTAAACTATTAATATAACTTTTTGTACTATTTATAATATTAATATCAGTTACATCGCTAATAAAATTATCAAAGCCTGTGCTTATTAAAAATGTTACTAAAGAAACATCTTTTTCTTGTCTGCTTTTTCTTTCAACTAAAACATAAATGTCATGTGGTTCTTCGCCTAATTCTTTTAAAATAACACTGCTATATAAATAATATCCTTTTATTTTTTTGCTTTTATATCCTTGCTTTTCAAAATTTTTATCGATAGCTTCCATTACAGTGCTTTCAATAAAAGGAATTTCGCCAATAACTCCCGGAACTTCTTTTTTATTAAATTCAACAACAGTGTATCTGCTTTGTGAAAAGCAATAACCAACTAAAAAAATGAGCGTTGAGAATAAGAACAGTTTTTTCATAATAAAATTCTGAGTAAGGTTCAGTATTAATTAAAACGGATTTAAGTTTTTTTTATTTTCTAAATTATATCAAATTACAAAATTAAAATTCTGCCAATTTTGGTTTGTTGCTCATAATAGCTTCAATTTTTTCAATAACTTCAGTTGTTATTTTTGGTAGCACTTCTAGTGCTTTTAAATTATCTATTAATTGTTCTTTTTTAGTAGCACCTAAAATTGCTGTAGTTACATTTTTGTTATTAATACACCAAGCAATACTTAATGCTGCAAGTGAAACACTTAATTCATTAGCAAGTACACTAAGTTTTTTAACTTTTTCAATTTTTTCATTCATTATCCAACGATCTTTCAGCCATTCAAAACCCTCAATTCCTAATCTAGAATTTTCTGGAATTCCACTATTATATTTTCCTGTTAATAAACCTGAAGCTAGAGGGCTCCAAATTGTAGTTCCTAAACCAACATTTTTAAAAATTTCTAAATATTCATTTTCCAATTTATTTCTTTCGAATAAATTATATTGAGGTTGCTCTACTTGAGGAGGAATTAATCTGTAATCTTTTGCCACTCTGTGTGCTTCCATTATTTCAACTCCACTCCATTCACTTGTTCCCCAATATAATATTTTACCTTGTTGAATTAATGCGTTCATAGTTAAAACAACTTCTTCAATAGGTGTTGATTTATCTGGTCTATGACAATAATATAAATCCAAATAATCTGTTTGTAATCTTTGCATGGCTTCGTTACAAGCTTCAACTAAATGTTTTCTACTTAACCCACTCTGATTGGGTTTATTTTCTTTTCCTCTCCACCCAAAAAAAGCTTTACTACTCACCACATAGCTAGTTCTATCCCACTGTTTTTTCTTTAAAACTCGACCCATCATTTTTTCACTTTCGCCTAATGCATACACTTCAGCATTATCAAAAAAATTAATACCTGCATCGTATGCAATTCCCATTAATTCATCAGCAATTGAATCATCAATTTGTTTATGAAAAGTTACCCAACTTCCAAAACTTAGTACGCTTAATTGTAAGCCTGTTTTTCCCATTATTCTATATTCCATTATTCTATTTTAAGTTGTGAATTTTAATTTTAAGATTTATACCAAAGGTAATTGGAATGAAATTAATAATATTAAGCTAAGATTACTATACAATTAGAAATGAGTAGCCAGTTTTAAATGTGAATTAAGGGAATTTGAAAAAGAGAATAATTTAATTATTTATTAGAATTAGTATACTTTTATTTGAGAATTAAATGCTAAATTAAACACCACAACGTCCCTTGGCTTACACACAAAATACTTTGAAAGGAGACTTTTAGTGAAAAAAATATTTTAATCTAAAAAAGAAAAAATAATGAATATTGAAACTATAAGAAAATCTAAAACTTTTGACGAGTTATTAGACAACAAATATGGAAAAATCGGCAATAAAAAACGTGACAATTTTGAAGAAAAAGCACAGTATTTTGTAATAAGTGAAATGCTTAAAGAAGCTCGTAAAGATGCAAATATGACACAAGAACAACTTGCTGATAAAGTTGGAACAAAGAAAAGTTATATTTCACGTCTTGAAAATGGAAAATGTGACATTCAACTTTCTACATTATATAGAATATTTGAATTTGGACTTGGGAAAAAAATAAATTTAATGTTTGGATAGATAAACATCAGCCAACAACTTTGGTATTACTAATTGTTGATATTTGTACTCCTTACTCAACGTCCCTTGGCTTACCACAAAATGCTTTGAAAGGAGACGTTGTGGCGAAAAAATTAAATTACAAATTAGCAATGAAAAAGATATTTTTTACTTTCATGACTTTATTAATATTTATAATGTCTAATAGTCAAACACCTTTAAAAGTAAGTGATTTAGAAAAAATTTTGGAATTAGATATTTCACAAACATCTGATTACTTGACACAAAAAAAATATCAATTTTTAGGTTGTGACTCAAGTTCACTTAACAACGGATCTATTAATTTAATATTTGGAAAAAGAAAACCATTAGAACTAAAAATGGTAATTACTTTTGATAAAAAGGATATACACCCCAGTATTGTTTCTTATGACTGCTCTGAAGCTGAACAAAAAAGTAAAAAGCAGTATTATTTGAACAAGGGATTTAAGCTAACTAAAACATATTCTGGTAAAGATTTTATTAAATATCTGTATGAAAAAGTTAATAGTTACTTTAGTATAGTTTTATTGAATTCATACAATAGAGAAACACTAATTTCCACAACAGGAATACAATTATGCACCAATAGAGTGAATCTAAAATAAAATTGAATATTCCTTTCCTTCCCCGCATTCTATCTTAAAAGGCATATGCGTTAGCAAAGGGACGTTGTAAAAAAATCAATTAAAGATTACAGATTGAAACTAATATTGCTTTTCTAAGTTTCACTATGCAAATTGATCATTTACAATTTTACTGTTGCCCTATTACTCAAGAGAATTTAGAATTAACTATTCTTAAAAAATCAACCAAAAGGCTTGATGGTATTGAAGTTGAAATAATAGAAGAAGGTATTTTAAGCAGTGGAGTTTGCTTTTACCCCATTATAAAAGGAATTCCAAGATTAATTGTAGAAGCTGTTTATGATTACAGAAATTTTTTGAAAGAACATTTAAATGATTTTGAAGAAAAGGAAAAAATTTTATTGAACTCATACAAAAAAATAATAGAACAAGCCGCTCAAAAAAATAAACGAACAAAAGAAAGTTTTAAACTGGAATGGAATTTTTTTAATTATGAAAAAGATAAAACATGGAATGCTCTACCACAAAAAATGTTGGATAGATTTTTAGCAGAAACTGATGAAACATTAACAAGCATTAACAACAAATTAATTTTAGATGTGGGTTGTGGCAATGGTTTATTAGATAGTTTAATAGCAAATGAAAATGATACTATAATTGGGTTTGATTTTAGCTTAAGTATTGAAAAAGCATTTGAACAAAATACCAATTCAAAAGTAATTTTTGTACAAGCAGATGTACAACATCTTCCATTTAAAAAAAATATTTTTGATATAGTTCATGCTAGTGGCATTTTAATTCATACCAACAATACTGAGTATAGCTTTAATTGTTTAACTCATTTAGTTAAACACAATGGAAAATTAAGTTGTTGGCTCTATCATCCTAGAAAAAATTTTATACATAATATTTTTAATTTTATTAGAAAATTTACAAGTAAACTACCCCTGAAATTGCAATATTATTTGTACTTATTTTTTTTATTTCCTCCAACATATATTATTAAAAAAATAAAAAACAATCCTCAAAATAAAAGAGAAATGATGATTGATATTTTAGATTGGATGACTCCAGAATTTAGATGGGAGCATACACATGAAGAAGCTATAAGCTGGTTCTCTAAAAGAAATTTTAATAACATTAAAATTACAACTAACGAAGTTTTTGGATTTAATATAATTGGTGAAAAAATTAATAGATAAAAGAAAAGGCCATTTCATAAATGAAACAGCCTTTCTTTTTAAAACCAAAACCAAC
Source organism: Chitinophagaceae bacterium (assembly GCA_031417315.1). GTDB lineage: Bacteria > Bacteroidota > Bacteroidia > Chitinophagales > Chitinophagaceae > CAIVPM01. The sequence goes on from JANOVK010000165.1 coordinate 7,175, forward strand.
ATTTTTTATCCACCTCCTAATCCACCACTACTATTTACACGTTTACTTTCATCTTCAACTCCAGTGCTACGTTGACGAGCAGATTTAACTGTCATTTTTCCAAATCGATAACTAAAATTTAATTTTAATTGTTGGCTCTCCCATCTAAAAGCTGCATTTAAAGTTTGAGAAGCAAAATCGCTAGAACCCGCCCAACGCATGGTTTTAAAAATATCACTTACTGTTAATTTTAAATTTCCTTTGCCTTTCAAAATTTGTTTTTGAACTCCTAAATCAACATAGCCCATTGTTTTACTTTTAAATGTTCCTTCTGCAATAGATGGTGTAGAAACCCAACTACTTAATTCTACTGTATACTCTTTTCCTAATTTTAAACTATGCTGCATATATAAATTTGCTGAAACCACATCTAAATCTACAATTCGCCCTACTCCGAAATTTGCTTTGTAGTGAGAATAAAATCCATTAAAACTAAAATAAGCACTGTAATTTCCTTTTTGAATGGGATAACTAATATTTAAACTCACAATATCTTGCTCAGCTAAATTCTTTTTAGTGATGAAACTTTTCGATTTTTCTGCTGTGTCTATTAATTGAGTGAATACATCTCTTACATGGCTATAATTTAATACAGTAGTTAATTTATATTTATAACTATGAGTGATGCCAATACTGTTTGAATATTGAGGTGTAAGCAAAGTATTTCCTTTTTGAAATGTATATTCATCTAACTTAAATTCAAATGGATTTAAATCTTGATAAGCAGGTCTATCAATTCTTCTACTATATCTAAACCCCCATTGGCTCATTGGGTTTTTATTAAATGTGATAGATGCACTTGGGAAAAAATCAGTATAATTTCTTTTAAAAGTTGAATCGTAATTTGTATACAAATTTCCTGCTTGTTTAAAACCAGTTGATTGACCTGTGATATTACTATTCTCCACACGTAAACCAAATTGAATCATGAATCCTTTATATTGTTTACTATAATTAGAATACACGGCATTTACATTTTCTGTATAATTAAATTTGTTACTACGCAATGTATCTAAGGTTTTTCCAAAACCAACTAAATCGTATCGTTGAAAATCGTTTTTTGTAGAAACATAAGAAACCTTTGCTCCTATTTCTAATTTTCCACCATGTAGTTTTCTTTCAAAATCAACTTTTGCATTAGAAATACTAATTGTACTTGGTGCCACCATATTATAGTTTCTACTGTAAATAAAACTACCTAAATTATCGAAGTAAGAATTCGGCTGCAATTGATCGTTTAAAATTCTAAATATGCCATAATTAGCATCAATATTTAACTCACTTCCACTAGAATCTGTGTGTTTATAATTTGTATTAATATTAATATTATTATTATATCCATTAGAAGTATTATCAGCAATTAAAGAACGTACAAGTGTATTTGTTGGTTTATATGTTATTGGTGTTTCACTATAATTGTCACCCCTTTTATCAGAAAAACTTCCAGTTACAATTATTCCAAAAGTGTTCCATTTATTTGCAAAAAAATCTAATCCAGTTTTAATACTGTGTGTACTATTATAGTTTGTCATGGTACCTTTATTATCAAAAATGGTATCAGCAACCTCTCTATAAATACTTAAATTATTAAGGCTTTTATTGTTATTGTGATTATACGATCCAAATAAATTTAGTTTTTTATTTCTGTGATTTAAATTAACACCTCCACTATATTTTGCATAGGTTCCAATGGCATAACCTGCATTAACGCTACCATTTGTTCCAAATAATTTATTCTTTTTTAATTTGATATTAATTATTCCAGCATTACCAGCAGCATCATACTTTGCAGAAGGATTTGTAATAAGTTCAATTGCTTCAATTTGGTTAGATTGTATGGTTTTTAAAAACTCCGATAAATCTTTTCCACTTAGCGGAGTTGGTCTTCCATCAATATAAATTTGTACGCCATTTTTTCCACTTAATGTAACGTTATCATCTTTATCAATCATAACTCCTGGAGACTTTCGCAATAATTCAAAAGCATCTGAACCCACAGCATTAATACTCGATTCTATATTAAATACAGTTTTATCTGCCAACACTTCAATCATTGGTTTTTTACTTGTAACCACAACTTCTGATAATTGTTTAGCTGTTTTTTTAAGAATTGTAATTGGCAATTCTATATCTGTTGTTGAAAAAATAAAAGCCTCTGTTTGTGCTTTTGCAAAACCAATATTTGTAAACGAAACAAAATAAGTATTGCTACTTATATTATTAAATTCATATTTACCTTCTTTATTAGTAATTGCAATTTTTTGTATTGACGAATCTTTTGTATTATGCAAACTAACCGATGAACCTGAAATTACTTTATTACTTTCATCAACCAAAACACCCGAAATTTTTTGTGCTTTAGAAAATGTTGAAATAAAAACCATTAACCCCATTGTAAACATCTTTTTCATAATTATCTTTTCTATTAGATTGTAAATCTGAATCAATTTAATTGAATGGAAATCTCGTTTTCTATAAGTGGAAAAAAATAATTGTGAGTGGTGTATATTGTTATTAAAGAGCTAGAAAAATTAAAATATTCAGTTTATAAATAAATTAAAATAACAAATAATTCTACTTTTCTACATTTTTGCAACCGATTAAAAAATGAAGAATGAATATTATTGATATAGATAAGAAATTAGAAATTTTTGATAAACTAATACAAGAGTTTGGTACAAGTATTTTTATAAGTAAAGAAATTTGGACTCGACAAAGAGAAATTGCCGAAAATTTTAAAGCAGCACAATTTATTGATGATAACTCTAAAAACACTACAACTCAAAAATTTCAACATCTCATTAATCAATTAAAAGAAAAAGAAAATCAGGTAGTAAGTGCTAACGAAAAATTTACAAACGAAGGCGAAAATTTAGTTTTTCATTTAGAAAATTTATATAACAAAATCAGTACAGCAACACCTTTAGAAAAATCAGATTTCATAGAATCGAAAAAAAATATAAATCAAATATTCGAATATTTTAAATTGCCAAAATGGGTTTCAAAAGAAAGACGAACTATGGCTTGGGATAAATACAATTTTATAAGAAACTCAATAAAAGAAATTGAAGATAAAATGTATGCTTCTTTTAGAGAAGAAAAAACAAATCAAATATCACAATCGCTCGAAATTACTGAGAAACTTTGTGTTGTTGTTGGAGCCTGTCATCCTTCAGTTGTTATTGATGATTTAAAAATAGTTGTAGAAAAATTTAATCAATTTTTAATTGATACTAATTTAACTGAACTAAATAACACTTGGCATTTAATTGAAAAACCCGAAGACATTAAATTTTCTATACGTTGTAGAACAGAGACATTAAATGATGTTAGAAATTTTATTGTTAACTATAAAGATTATTTAACCAGAGAACATAAGGGGCAAATTTTTGCAACTATTGATGCATTAAAAATTGACTTAAATAAAGCATGGGAATCGCATAAAGAAGATCAGCAAAAAAAACAAGAAGAATGGGAAATTAAGAAAAAAGAAAGAGAAGAAAAAAGAGTTGAATGGACCAACAAACAACTAGATTTTTTAGCTATGTTAGAAAATAGATTAGAAAATCAAATAGCTTACAAAGCAAAACAAGAAAGCTATTTACAAAGTCAGAAAGAATACGCTACTAGATTTGAAAGTAGAATTCCACAACAAAAAGAATATATACAAAAGTTACAGGAACAATTAATAGACTTAGAAAAGAAACATGTAACCGCATGGACAGATTCTTTTAAACTAAAGGTTGAAGAGTGGATGAAAGAAAAGCAACTTAAAGTTGAAACGGTAGAAAAAGATATTGATGCAATAAAAGAAAAGATTGTTGATATTAATAAAAATATAGAAGAATTACCAAATAAAATTTTAGAATTAGATGAAACTATTGTTGAACTTAATGCTAAAATATTAGAAGTAAAACATAAGCTCACAAACGATTCTGTCAATATTGAATTAAAAGAAAACTAAACCCAAACTATGAATAATAATTCTTTAACTATAATTGGTAATCTTGTTGATATTAAAAATAAAAAAATATTTCTTGCAGAAATTGTAGTTGAGAATAGTTTTATAAAATCAATTACACCAATCAACCAATCAACCAATCAACAATTCAACTATATATTGCCTGGTTTTATAGATGCACATGTACATATAGAAAGTAGCATGTTAGTGCCAAGTGAATTTGCACGTTTAGCTGTAGTGCATGGTACAGTTGCAACCATTAGCGATCCTCACGAAATTGCAAATGTTTGTGGTATACAAGGTGTAGAATTTATGATTGACAATGGTAATAAAGTAAACTTTAAATTTAATTTTGGTGCTCCAAGTTGTGTGCCAGCAACAATTTTTGAAACTGCTGGTGCTGCAATTAATAGCGATGATGTAAAAAAACTTCTTGAACGTGATGAAATAAAATACTTAAGTGAAATGATGAATTTTCCTGGTGTTTTATTTAGTGATGAAGAAGTGATGAAAAAAATTTCTTATGCTCATCTATTAAACAAACCAATTGATGGACATGCTCCAGGTTTAAGAGGGGGTATTGCAAAACAATATATTCAAGCGAGTAATCAATTTGCAAATGAAAAACGAGAAACCATAAACGAGAAACCACAAACTAGAAACGTTATTATAAGTACAGACCATGAATGTTTTACTGCAGAAGAAGCTTTGGATAAATTAAAATATGGAATGAAAATTTTAATTAGAGAAGGTAGTGCTGCAAAAAATTTTGAAGCACTTATTAATTTAATGAATGAACATTTTGAAAACATGATGTTTTGCAGTGACGATAAACATCCTGATAGTTTATTAGAAAGTCATATTAATAAACTTTGTGCAAGAGCAGTTGCAAAAGGAATAGATGTTTTTAAAGTATTACAAGCTGCATGTATCAACCCAATAATTCACTATAAATTAGATGTTGGCATGTTAAGAGTTGGAGATAAAGCAGATTTTATTGTTGCGGAAGATTTAATTAATTTCAACATTATTCAAACATACATTAATGGAGAGTTGGTAGCAGAAAATGGACAATCATTTATAAAATCTAAAATAGTTGAGCCCATAAATAAATTTAATTGCAATGAAATTTTAATAGATGATCTTATTTTTTTAAACTCAGCATTTAAAAACGATATAGTTACTGTTATTGAAGCATTAGATGGACAACTTATTACAAACAGAATTAATTTTAAAAAAAGTAAACTCTTAAACTCAAATACAGATCATCTAAACTCAAATATTGAATACGATGTTTTAAAAATGGTTGTTATTAATCGTTACAACAACGCTCCCATAGCAAAAGCTTTTATTAAAAACTTTGGTTTAAAAAATGGTGCACTTGCTTCTACTGTTGCACACGATAGTCATAATATTGTTGCGGTTGGAGTTGATGATGAAAGTTTAGCAAATGCAATAAATTTAGTTATTAAAGCTAAAGGTGGTGTGAGTGCTGTGAGTGATAAAAAATCTATGCTTGTTGCTTTGCCAATTGCTGGATTAATGAGTAATGAAGATGGGTATAAAGTTGCAGCTGATTATACAGCCATAGATAAAATGACAAAAGAAGATTTAGGGAGCACTCTACTTTCACCTTTTATGACCCTAAGTTTTATGGCACTTTTAGTTATCCCATATTTAAAACTTAGCGATAAAGGGTTATTTGACGGGGATAAATTTGAATTTGTAAAATAAATATTATTGGTTTTCATATTATTACCGTTTTAGAATTCTTTCCCACATTTAATTTTTTACATAATTTTTATTCAATAAAATCGTTATATGTTGAAATTTCAAGGCCGTACTTATGTCAAAGCTGTATCAATACAGTCTCAAATGTAAATTGTGTACAACAATATTGTTCACAGTTTCAAGTATGTTTATAGTTAAAGCACAAAAACCACTTCCATTCTCTAGTTCATATCAACCAAAATTAGAAAGTACAATTCCAGAAAAAAATATTGTAAAACAATTCAAGCCAATTGAATCGAAAATTCGACCTTTTTCTAAAGATGGAGTTTTTGATAGCAAAAGTAGAACTATTGGATATAAATTAAGTTTAGAAAATAAAGAAAGAGAAGATCAGGTAGGTGAAATATATATGCAAATTACTGATAACTCAGGCAATGTTTTATATCACGAAACCAAACCATTTAAAATAAGACGACATAGTTTTTACGAAAAAGAATATGTGTTTGCACAAGGCCAATTACAACCAGGCTTTTATATTTCTAGTATGAACATTACTACAAATAAATTTGTAGATTCTATTTCGTATAGTTTCGGATACGAGCCAAGCAAAATTGTTTATGATGCCAATACTCCAAGCGATTTTATTAGTTTTTGGGAACAAGCAAAAGCAGAATTAGCTGGGGTTGCACCAAATTATGTAGTTACACACCGTACCGATTTAAATAATAGATATAATGATGTTTTTGAAATTGAATTTAAATCAATCGATAAAGGTGTAATTAAAGGTTGGCTTACTACTCCAAAAGATAAAAAAAGTCATCCGGTTTTATTAAAAATTTCAGATTATCATAGTGAACTTTTTGCTGAATTTAGACGCGATGTAGCTGTGTTATGTATTAATACTAGAGGCACTGGAGCTAGTAATCAAAACTATCAATTAACCTATGATCAATTAGGTGTTTTTAATATTAAAAATAAAAACAAGTATTATTTAAAAGGTGTTTATATGGATGCATTAAGAAGCATCGATTTTATACATCAGTTCTCAGCTTCTATGAAATTAAATAGCAACAGAATAGTTGCATTTGGAAATGGATTAGGTGGTGCTGTTTGTGCAGCATTAGGTGCAATGGATGCTAGATTAAAAGGTGTGATTTTAGAGAACCCATCTTTTATAGGTTTAAGAGATATGATAAATTTTGGAGAAGGCATGGCAAACCCAAGTTTTCCAGCATCTATGTTTTTAAACTCTTTTAAAGCATTAAGAATAACAAAAGAAACGGCATTTAGCACTTTAGATTATTTCGATCCTGTATTATTTGCTCCATATATAAGTTGCCCTATTTTAACAGGATTTAGCTTGCACAATACTAATGTGCCTGCACAAAGCGTTTATGCTTTTATAAGTCGCTTACGAGTTCCAAAAAATAAAGTTTACGAGTGTAAAGAGTGTGATAATAATTTGGATAAAGGATTTTATGGATTAAAAGAAAACTGGTTGAAAGAAAAATTCGGACAACCTTAACATATTTCAATTTAAAAATTACATCAATGAAAAAGGTAATATTAAATGCTTTGCTTACAGTTGCACTTGTTGTGTTTAGCAACCAAACAACTTATGCTGGCTTTCCAATTGGTAATGGCAGATGGTTACTAGTACCTACTTATACAAAATATTCAGCAGATTCTTATTGGAATTCAACTGGAGAAATTGTAAGTTTTGCAAATACTGGCAGATATGAATCGAATTATTTAGGCTTATATGGGGGTGTTGGTGTTGGGAGAGATTTAGATTTTGTTTTTAATATTCCTTATGTAACACAACGTTATTTCGAAAATGGTAATTTGGTTGAACAACTTTCAACTGTGGGTGATGTAACTGCAGGGTTATCTTATTTTTTAAACCACTACGATTATTTTAAACATTTATCAATAACAGGTTCTATTATTATACCTATGTATCCTAATTTACAAAATACTTACTTGTTACCAGGCTTTAGTTCAACAGGTGCAGAAGTAAAACTTGGATTAGCTGGGACAAATACAAATACATTAAAAGATACTTATTATGATATTGAAGCCGGTGTAAGAACTTATTTTAATTCAAACGGACCAACAGTATTATTTGGAAATGCAACATTAGGAGTTCCTCTTAACGAAGATTGGAAAATAAGTGGCACTGTTAATGTAGTTTCGGCAAGTAGTAATTCTGGTTTTACTACTCCAACAAATCCATTTATAAATAGAGATTTTAATTATGTTAGAGGTAATTTATCAGTTAGCACAAGACTTGACAGAAATATTTCTATTTGGGCAAGTGTTTTTAGAGATTTCACAGGTAGAGGTATTGGTCAAGGTTCTGGATATTCTATTTTTGCTTTGATAAAATTTTAATCACAACAACTTTTAGTACTTCATTACTTACATTTGCCCAATGTCTTTTTTAAAAATTAATTGGGATGCATTTGGGATAACGGTTTCTATAGCTTGTGCAATACATTGTGCTATTCTTCCTTTGGTTTTAACTACTCTTCCATTATTTGGAATAAATATCATAGATAATCTTTTTTTTGAATATGGAATGATTGCTCTGGCATTTATTGTTGGTGCCTACTCACTCTATCATGGATTTAAAAAACATCATCATCGATGGTTACCATTAGTTATTTTTTCTATTGGAATTTTATTTTTGATTTTAAAACAAATTTTACACGAATGGCATATTGTATTACTTATACCTGCAATTATATTAATTATTTTTGCCCATTTTTTAAATTTTAAATTTTGCAGGCATCATAATCATGCTCATAAAGAAGATTGTAATCACTAATTTACTTTCTTTCTTGGCACAATTCAATTAAAACTCCATTAGTTCCTTTTGGATGTAAAAAACAAACCAACTTATTATCTGCACCCAGTTTTGGAGTTTCGTTTAACAAAACAAATCCTTCTTTTTTTAATCGTTCCATTTCACATAAAATATCATCTACATCATAAGCAATATGATGCATACCTTCTCCCTTTTTTTCAATAAATTTTGCAATTACTCCATCAGAGTTTATGCTTTCAACTAACTCAATTTTCGAATCTCCTTGTTTAAAGAAAGCTGTATTAACATTTTCACTTTCTACCAATTCGGTTTTATAACAACTCGTATTTAATAATTTCTCAAATAACGGAATCGAAATAGTTAAATCTTTTACTGCAATACCAATATGTTCTATTTTTTTCATGAAAATTAAAATTTCTGTACTTCTAAATTATATTACGATAAATGGAAAAACAACATATTACAGTACATTTTAGATAAAAATATAGTATACTGTGTTTACATTTGCATTAGATAGAAAAAAATATAAAATAAATGTTGAAATTACCGATTTACTTAGACAATAATGCAACCACTCCTATGGACCCAAGAGTGTTAGAAGCAATGATACCTTATTTTACAGAGCATTTTGGAAATGCTGCTAGTAGAAATCATCCTTTTGGATGGGAAGCTGAAGGTGCTGTTGATACTGCTCGTGAACAAGTTGCAAAACTTATTGGAGCCGATGCAAAAGAAATTATTTTTACATCTGGTGCAACTGAAGGTGATAACCTTGGAATAAAAGGAGTATTCGAAATGTATGCATCAAAAGGTAATCATATTATTACTGTTACAACAGAACACAAAGCTGTTTTAGATACTTGTAAACACATTGAAAAACTTGGTGGTGAAGTAACTTATTTAAGTGTTAAGGAAGATGGTTTAATTGATATTAAAGATTTAGAAGCTGCCATAAAACCAACTACAATTTTAATAGCTATCATGTATGCTAATAATGAAGTTGGTGTTATTCAACCAATAAAAGAAATTGCTGCTTTAGCAAAAAAGAATGGAATACTTTTCTTTTCTGATGCTACACAAGCAGTGGGTAAAATTCCTGTAAATGTTATAGAAGATGGCATTGATTTAATGACTTTTACTGGTCATAAAATGTATGGACCAAAAGGCATTGGTGCTTTATATGTTCGTAGAAAAAATCCTCGTGTAAAAGTAACTGCTCAAATGGATGGTGGTGGCCATGAAAGAGGTATGAGAAGTGGAACTTTAAATGTTCCTGGAATTGTTGGCTTTGGCAAAGCATGTGAGTTGTGTATGTTAGAAATGGAAAAAGATGCAAAACATACTTCAGTGCTTAGAGAT
>JANOVK010000166.1:0-1989 GCA_031417315.1 Chitinophagaceae bacterium
ATTTTAAAATTGTGGTATCACAAAATGTGATACCTACCCAAACGGATGATGCTTTACCAATAAATCTGTAAGGCTGTCGGTTTCTTGTATGGCATAACGTTCGGTGCTGTCAATATATTTATGCCCTGCCATGTACTGCACTTGTCGTTTGTTGTATTGTTTTAGCCAATATAAAATTACACTGGCTCGTATGTGTTGGGCATTTTTTATGGTGGGATTTAAGCCTTTTAATTCTTCTAGCAAAGCTTGTATAATATCGCTCATTCTACCTTTAAAAAGTTTTTCATCATTTCTTATGTGTACGCCCCCGTGTAGGTACGTATGCAACTGCACTACCTGTTGCACATGTAGCTGTAATGTGCGGCTGTTGCTTCTTGCGCCACCTGGCACATAAACTTTTCCTTCATCTAAATTAATATGGCTTACTTCCAACTTTTCTAATTCTCCGCTGTGCAAGCCCTGCCACACCAATAAACCTACGATGATAATATTTCTTTGATGGGTGATATTTACTTTTTCTTGTACGTTTTTTGTAGTTGTCTTTTCTAATTTTTTATAGGCAAAATACAATGCTTCTAAGTCTGCATATTTTAAAGGTTGCTCGGTAATCGTTTTTACTTTTCCTTTTATTCTCAATGTTCTTGCAGGGTTTCTAGTAACTAAACTTTCGGCTTTCAAAAACTCAAAATATTTGCTAATGCTTGTTAAAATATTATTTATCGTCGCTACATCTATATTTCTTTTTTGCTCATGCTGTACATACTCCAATAGATTATTTTGAGTAATATTTTCAGCTTCGTACAATCCTACATTTTCTATCCATTGCAAAAAATATGATACATTCTTTAAATGCCCGTTAATAGTACTTTCTCTAAAATTTCTTTGCTGTAAATAAGTTTTAAAATTTTCTATCATTATAATTCGTTTACAATGTGCGTATAAATTTGAGTAGATACTAAACTGCTATGCCCTAAAAACTTTGCAATATCTTCTATGCTCATACCACTTTGCAAAAGATGTGTAGCAATGCTATGGCGCAAGCCGTGAAGGGTTACATTTTTTTCCAAGGCTGCTTTTTTATGTAAATATTTTATACGATTTTCAGGAGTTAAAACCCTTCTTCCTTTATTTGTTACTAAAAAAGCATTCGCTTCGGAAGCTTCAATATTTTTAAGCTCTAGCGGTTTTCCGTTATGCTTGTTGTGATGTTCTGCGGTTGTTTCGTGGTAATACAAAAACCATTCTCTACCTTCTTTTATATAATCGCTAATATCTTGTAAATGTTTACTGGCAATGGGTACAAGCCTTTGCTTATTACCTTTTGCTTTGCGTACAAACAACAATCTTTCTTGTACATTAATATCTGCAATGTTTAAGTTTACACCCTCGCCCCTGCGTAAGCCACAACCGTAATACAATGCAATAATTGCCCTGTCTCTTTGCCCCATTGCAATGTTATCCCACTCATAAGGTAAAAACGTTGCTTCGTATAATTGTTTTATTTCTTGTATGGTTAAAATTGTTTTTTCTGCTGTGTTGCTGGCTTCTCTATGCATCGTTAAGTCTAGCATATATTTACCACTAGCATTTATAAATTTTGCAAAAGCATTGGTCGCATTTATAATTCCATTTATACTGCTGCTGCTTAATGCGCCTGCTCTACTTTTATTTTTTCGTTGTTTAATATGCTGTATAAAGTCGCTAATATGGTTAGGTTCTATACTTGTAATGTGCACAATATTTTTACTTTCTACATAATGCAAAAACTCTTGTACATGTATTGGCCAAGCTTTTACCGTTTTTAATGCATACCCTGTTACTTGTAAATATTCGCTGTAAGATTTTAGTAAATAATTGTAATGAGTAGATTGTATGATTAAAGATTTCATGTGAGGATTTTTTTAGGGTGGCACCTTATTTTTAAACATTTACTACAACATCTTCCTGTAATGCAGTATTAGCAACACTTTAAGACGTTGTACATAGCTT
>JANOVK010000167.1:0-9259 GCA_031417315.1 Chitinophagaceae bacterium
CAGATACAAATATTGAATTTGTTTAGCCTAAATATTTTTTAATTTCTCTGTCAGTATCTCTTTGTTTAATGGTTTCTCTTTTATCGTGTAGTTTTTTTCCTTTAGCAACACCAATTTCTACTTTCACTAAATTTTCATCGTTTAAATAAACTCGAGTTGGAATAATTGTTAAGCCTTTTTCTTTTGTAGCTGCTTGCAGTTTTTTAAGTTCTTTAGATTTTAGTAATAATTTTCTATCGTGAACTGCAATATGATTATTAGTTGTGCCCAATTTGTATTCAGCAATATATAAACCTCGTAACCAAAGTTCTTGTTGTTCAAAAAAACAGAAGGCATCGTTAAAGCTTAATTTTCCATCTCTAATACTTTTAACTTCTGTTCCAAGCAAAACAATTCCTGCTTCGTGTTTATTATCTATAAAGTAATTAAAAAATGCTTGTCTGTTATTAAACTCAAGTGTCATAGAAATTTATTTCTTAATTATTTTTTTCCAAGTTCCAATTAAAATTGAAAACCTAATTCCAACTTCAATATTACTATAATCAATATTGTCCAAATTAGCTGATTGATAATTTAAAATTAACGAGTACATCATATTTTTTTTGGTAAGAATAAATGGATAGCCCATTTTAACTTCATAACCAAATCCTGATTGATTTAGAGTTGAAGAACGATTAATACTAGTTTTATTATAATTTAAACCAACACCAATAAAACCTTTTTTAAAAAAAGGCAATGCATAACCAAGTTGAACTTTGTAAAGTGTTATTAAACTATTCGAAAGATTAGGATTGGGTTTTGCAAAAAAATTGTAGCCTCCTCCAAAATTAATAATTCCAAAACTTGTATAAAGTTCAAGCCCAATTTGTCCATTTATCATCCCTTTTAATTCGTTAGACGCAGTAGGGAATGAGGTTCCAAGTGAACCAGAAAAAAAAAGTGCTTTGCAATTACAAGAAGAATCAATCTGTATTTGAGCTATTGAATTTAAATTAAAATAAAAAATTGCGAATAAAGTAAAAAACAATTTATATGTTTTCATCTCTAATTTTTAAATAGCACAATTAATTGGGCTAATTTTTCTTTCATATTTTTTCTATCAATAATAAAATCTAAAAATCCATGCTCTAATAAAAATTCACTTCGTTGAAAACCTTCTGGCAAATCTTTTTTTATTGTTTCTTTAATTACACGTGGACCAGCAAAGCCAATAAGAGCACCAGGTTCAGCAATATTTAAATCTCCTAACATTCCAAAACTTGCAGAAATGCCTCCAAAAGTTGGGTCTGTTAAAATAGAAATGTAGGGTAATTTTGCATCACTTAACTGAGATAATTTGCCACTTGTTTTTGCCAATTGCATTAAGCTAAATGCACTTTCCATCATGCGTGCTCCACCACTTTTGCAAATAATTATATAAGGCAAACGATGTTCTATGCAAAAATCTACAGCCCTACTAAATTTTTCACCCATTACACTCCCTAAACTTCCTCCTATAAATTCAAAATCCATACAAGCAAGAACCATTTTTTCTCCACAAACTTCGCCTACTGCAACACGCATCGAATCTTTTAAATCTGTTTTGGCATGTATTTCATCTAAACGTTTTTGATAATTTTTTAAATCCGTAAAGTTTAAAAAATCTTTACTTCTAATATTATCAAATAATTCTAAGAAAGCGTTGTTGTCAAAAATAATTTCGAAATATTCGTTACTGCCAATTCTATGATGATAATTGCATTTTGTACAAACAAAAAGATTTTCTTTTAATTCGTTAGTTGTAGAAATATAATTGCACTCGGGGCATTTATTCCACAAACCTTCTGGCGTTTCTTTTTTATCTGCTGTTGAAGTGGTAATTCCTTTTCTTATTCTATGATACCATTTTGGTTTAATATCATTAGAACTTGATGGAGTTTCTTCGCCAGTTAAATTTATTTCTACGTCTTCTTCTTCGTTTTGTTTTCTCATAAGTAAACTTTAAGAGGATGGCAAACTTAGGTAAAAAAGTATATTTAATAATTATGACGAAAAATTAGTGTATTAAATAACAGAAACTGAATAAAATTTCATTATAAATCATAATATTAACAAGTCTTTTATATGTTCCTTACAATTTGATATTAGCTTTGATTTAAACTTAATTATTTTAACTGAAACGATTTTTAAACATATTTAAAAAAGTTGTAATTGTAATTGTTATTTTATTAATAATAATAACCATTGCCGTACAAAATTCTAGCGTACAAACTTGGTTAGTTAAAATGGCAACTAATAGAATTACTAACGATTTAGGGGCAACCGTTACTATTAAAAGTGTAAATTTTAAGTTGTTTAATAAAGCTAATATTAACGAAATTTTTATTGCAGATAAAAACAAAGACACCATTTTATATGCGGGTAATTTAAATATTAAAATAACCGATTGGTTTTTTTTAAAAAACATTGTTGAGCTTGAGTATATAGAATTAAACGATGCAAAAATTAAAATAAATAGAAACGATTCTATTTGGAACTATCAATTTTTAATTAACCATTTTGTAAATCCAAATTCTACCAACAAAAAAAGTAATACTGCATTAGGGTTTAAAAAAATACATCTTTCTAATTTCGAGCTTATTCAAAACGATAATTGGCGTGGAGAATTGCTAACTGTTAAAGCAAATAAATTTTTAATAGATATTGATTCAATCAATCTTTTAACGAATCGATTTATTGTAAATGATGTGGTAATTAATTCGCCACAAATAAGTATTCAAAAATTTAATGGTAATAGACCGATGAATTATGTTGCTGCACTAGTTGACGATTCAAAAATTGAGCATCCATTATTTTTTAAAGTAAATGAAGTTAATATTACAAATGGCGATTTAACTATTAATAATAATTATAAAAAAGCAGTTGCACATTTCGATGGAGACCATATTTTATTTAAAGAATTAAATGCAAGTTTTAAAAGTATAAGAATTTTAAAAGATACTTTATCTGCATTAATAAATATAAATGCTAAAGAAAGAAGTGGTTTAGTTTTAAAAGAATTAAGTGCAAATGTTTTTTGGGCACCAAAAATTTTGGAACTCTCTAATTTAAACTTACGAACCAATAAAAGCCATCTTACAAATTATTATGCAATGAAGTTTAAAAACTTTAATGATGATTTTGCCGAATATGAATCTATGGTTACTATGGAGGCAAGATTTAAAAATTCAATTATAAATAGCAATGATGTTGCATTTTTTTCTCCCGATTTAAAAAATTGGAAAAAAGAATTATTACTATCTGGAGATTTTTATGGAACAACTTCGAACTTTAAATTCAATAATTTTTTCGGTAAAGAAAAAAATAATGCAACAACAATTTCTGGAGATTTAACCATGAAAGGTTTGCCAGATATTAATAAAACTATTATTGGATTTAAAAATGGAAATATTAAAACAAATGCCGAAGATTTAAGTGCAATTATTCCCTCACTTAAAAATGTAACAAACCCCAACCTAAAAGAATTAGGTACAATTTTATTTAAAGGAAATTTTAATGGAACTACTTCTAAATTTATAACTAACGCTACTATTTCTACAAACCTTGGAAAAATTGTTACTAATTTAAACATGGAATTGCCAGAAAAAAAAGATGCAATTTATAAGGGCTCGATAGATATGATAAATTTTGAATTAGGCAAATTTTTAAAAGATTCGAAATTAGGAATAGTTGATTTTACAGGAAATTTTAATGGAAAAAGTTTTAATGTAGATAAATTAAACACAAAAATTGATGGCAATTTTAAAACCCTAAATTTTAATGGTTATGCTTATTCTAATATTATTACAAATGGAGAGTTTAAAAATAAATATTTTAAAGGTGAGTTAAAAATTAACGATGCTAATTTTCATTTAAACGGGCACGCCGAAGCAAATTTTTCAACAAAAATTCCTAAATTTAATATACTCGCCGATATAACAAAAAGCAAGTTAAAACCTCTTAATTTTTTTAAAGAAGATTTTAATGTAACAGGTCTTCTCGATGTTTATTTTGCTGGAACTAATATTGATAATTTTATTGGAACAGCAAAATTTTTAAATGCAACTTTATCAAATAATAATGGAGTAATTAATTTCGATTCACTTACATTAACTACAAGTTATATTGATTCTATTAAACATTTACATTTTGCAACTAACGATTTTTCTGCAAATGTTAAAGGCAATTTTACAATTTTAGATTTGCCAAATAGTTTTCAATCTTTTCTTCATAACTATTATCCATCTTATATTTCAGAGCCTACAAGCATACCACAGTCGCAAAATTTTGTTGTAAATATTAATACACAGTATATTGAACCGTATTTAAAATTTTTCGATAATAATTTTCGTGGTTTCAACGATGCTTCTTTAACTGGTACAATAAATACAAATAATAATTTATTTGAATTGGATGTTTTATTGCCATTTGGAAAATATAAAAAACTAAGTATTACAGGAGCAGAATTAAAAGGAAAAGGGAATAGAGATACTTTAGTTTTTAATGGGCAAATGAGCGATTTTAGTGTTAGCGATAGTTTAAGTTTTCCGAATACTAAATTATCCGTTCAATCCCACAACGATTTGTCAAATATTTCAATTATAACAAAAGCAAGTAATACATTAAACGAAGCCAATTTAAATGCACAAGTTAAAACATCTCCAAATGGTGTAAAAATTAAATTTAATCCATCATCATTTATTCTTAACGATAAAAAGTGGCACTTAGAAAAAGAAGGAGAAATTAGTTTAACTAAAAATTTAGTAGAGGCAAAAAATGTAAAATTTGTTCAGGGTTTTCAAGAAATTACTTTAGAAACTTCTCCCGATGAAGGTGGTAACACAAGTAGTTTAGATATTAAATTAAAAAATGTTGTAGCAGGAGATATTAGCTCTTTGTTTTTAAAAGATTTGAGATTAGAAGGCATTGCAAATGGCTCAATACATGTTGATGATATTTTTGGTAAATTAAATGCAACTGCAGATTTTAAAGTTGAACAATTTAGAATAGATTCAGATTCTATTGGAGTAGCATACATAAAAGCCAATTATAATAGTAGAACAGGTGCAGTTATGGCAAAAGTAGATGCTCCAAATAAAAGTTATAATTTTAGTATTGATGGAATAATTAATACAAAAGATACTACTGAGAATTTTCTTAATACTACTCTAAATTTAAATAATTCGAGAATAGATATTGTACAAAAATTAATTGGAAATGATGTTTTCTCTAATTTAAAAGGTTTTGCAACAGGCAAACTTTTAGTTAAAGGAAAGTCAACAAATCCAAGTCTTTCAGGAAATGTAAAGTTGCAAAATGCAGGACTAAAAGTTAATTTTACTCAAGTTTATTATTTAATTGATTCTGCAAATATTTCTTTTGAAAATGATGGTATAGATTTTCATGAATTTAATATAAAAGATACTTTAGGAAATATTGGAATTGTAAAAGGGAAACTCTATGAGAAAAATTTTAAGAAACTTACTTTTGACTTTGACTTAAGCACTAATAAATTATTATTAATAAACACTACGTATAAAGATAATAGCCAGTTTTATGGAAATGCAATTGGTAAAGCCAATTTAAGTTTTAAGGGTCCAGAAGATAATTGTAAAATGGTTATTACTGGTGAACCTACAGATAAGTCTCATATCACCATTCCTAATAGTGAAAGTAAAGAAACAAGCGAAGCAAGTTTTATTGTTTTTAAACCAATAGGGGAAGAAATATTTGAAGCAAAAAAGCAAGGCAATTTTAACTTGTCAGTTAATCTAGATTTAACTGTAAATAATAAAGTTGATTTTGAAGTTATTTTAGACGAAATAACTGGTGATGTAATAAAAGCTAAGGGAAATGGAAGACTAAAAATAAAAGCAGGTACAAGTGAAAGTTTAGATATGCGAGGTAAATATAATATTGAAGAAGGAAGTTACGATTTCAATTTTCAATCTTTTATTCGTAAACCATTTGTACTAAAGAAAGCCGATAATAATTTTATAGAATGGAGTGGTGATCCTTTTGATGCTTATATGCATATTGAAGCAATTTATGAAGCCAAAAATATTAGTATAAAAGAATTAATTGGTCCATCAACTGCTTTTAATAGTTCAAGTAGAACATTTAGAGATGATGTTTATGTAATAGCAACACTATCTGGAAAATTAATGAAACCAGAAATTAAATTTAGGTTCGATTTTCCACCTAATAGTCCAATTAAAAACGATGATGTTTTTGATAGATTTAGAAAAAAAATTGAGAGTGATGAAAACGAAATGATAAAACAAGTTACTTATTTAATTGTATTTAATTCTTTTGCTCCGTATGGAGAAGCGAGTGTAGCACAAACAAATTTTACATCAATTGGTGTTAATACAATTTCAGCTATGTTAACTAAAGAAATAAATAACACCTTTACAAATTTGCTTTATAAAATTACCAAAGATAAAAGTATTGCTTTCGATTTATCATCAGCAGTGTATAGTAGCAACGATTTATTTTCTAATGGAAATGTAAGTGCCACATCTACTCAATTTGATAGATATAATTTAAAATTTAAAGTAGGTAAAAGTTTTTTTAGTGATAGAGTTAGATTTACTTTCGGTAGTGATTTTGACATCAATCTTCGTTCATCAGCACAAGCAGGAAATTTTCAATGGCTGCCAGATTGGAATGTGGAATGGGGCTTAAATAACGAGAAAAATTTATCGCTACTTATTTTTAGTAAAAATAGTTTGGATATTAGTGGCAATACTTTAGGTAGAAGAAATAGACAAGGCATTGGTATTACTTACAAAAAAGATTTTGATAATAGCCCATTTGAAAAAAAGAATAGTATAGAGTTTAAGAGTAATTAGGAAAAGGTGAAAATGTTTGTTTTATAATTCAAAGTATACTTTAGAAATGACTAATTCATTTTTGGAGTCGAAGAGGTTTAATTTAAAATAAGTGATCTTTTAAAATTATCGATACTTTTTTTCTCTTTCAGAGTATACAGAAAACGCAAAATTTGTATTGTATTTTTCTGCAAATTCACCGTTTTATGCGAGAATGAATTAGGAATTTGGGGCTTAGTATTTTTCCAAACCCTGCCAAAGACTTTGTTACTATTGAATGTAAAGGAGCAAAAGAATTATTAATTATAGATTATTTAGGAAGAATAATATTACAGTTAAACAAACTAACAGAACACTAAACAATAAACACCAAACAACTTCCTAAAGGGCTTTATGTTTTAAAAATAATAACCGAAAAAGGAGAAATAAAAACTGAGAAATTGATAATTGAATAACGAAAATTAAAACTTTTTATATGCTTAATAAAATTTTAAAATTGACTTTAATATTTATTGCTATACATTTTAATGCTTTTTCTCAAGCTCCATCAATACAATGGCAAAAGTGTATTGGTGGTAGCAATTTTGACAGTGGTATTAACATAAAACCAACTTATGATAATGGATTTATTTTAGTTGGAGTTACAAAATCGAACAATGGTAATATTCAAAATTATCATGGTTTATCTGATGCTTATATTGCTAAGTTAGATAATCTTGGAAACATAGAATGGTCTAAAACAATTGGAGGAACAAATGACGATATTTTATATTGGATAGAACAAACTTTGGATAGTGGTTTTATTGCAGTAGGACATACGCGTTCGAATGATGGTGACATTTCTGGTAATCATGGGAATGCTGATGGTTGGATAATTAAATTTGATAAAAATGGAAATATAGTTTGGTCGAAATGTGTAGGAGGTTTTTCTGACGAAGAGTTTACTTGTATTAGAAAAACTATTGATAGTGGATTTATTATACTAGGTACAACATATTCTAGTAATGGAGATTTGACAGGCATTATGCCTAATCCTAACAATTTTTTAGCTCATCTTTGGCAGGTTAAAATAGATAATATTGGGAGTATTCAATGGCAAAAAGTTACTCAATTTAATTTTGGGTCTCAATTTGTTAAATCAGTTAATAGTAAAAAAATAATTCAATCTTTAGATTCAGGATACTTATATACGTTTGAAACTAATCATAGCACACCTAATCATAGATGGGAATATACTTATTTTGTTAAATCAAAGGCCAATAATGCTATTGATTGGGAAAAAATAATAACCTTAGATTTAGTACCAGATAGTGCAAGAGGTGAGGTTGATATCTTACAAGATATTGATAGTAATTTTTATTTATTTTATAAAACAACAGTTCCTGCATATCCAATTAGTTATTCAATAAACAAAATCAAAAAAAGTAACAAGGCAATTTGGACTAATATATATTATACTGAAAGTAATTTTAATTATATAAAAACAGCAGATATTATAAATAGTAATAAAATTATAATGGGGGGATATACTTATGGGAGTACATGTAAACAAAATAATCAACAAACTATTATAAACTGTGGTCCTACATTTAATCACGATACAACTGGTAAAACAACAGATGTTTGGATTGTTTGTGTAGATACAGCAGGGAATTTAAATTGGCAAAAGTGTTATGGTGGTAGTAATAATGATTATTTAAATAGTATTCATTTTATTAATGATAGCAGCTATATTGGTATTGGCTCAACCTTATCTACAAATGGAGATGTAATTGGAAATAATGGAGGTTCTGATATTTGGATAATAAAATTAAATAATAGTGTGTTACCCTTAAAAATGATGAGCTATGAATTAAAAATGAATACTGAAAATTCAACGTCTTTGCGAGGCAGGAAAATATCTGTTGAAAATATTTGGACAACAGCCACCGAAATAAACGTTTCACATTTCAACATTCAACGCTCAACAAATAGTAAAGACTTTATAACAATTGGAAAAGTAAAAGCTTACAACAAAAACTTTAATGAATATAGTTTTATAGACCAACTAATAACTAAAGACCAAGACCCAAAGACCTTGTATTATAGAATTGAAAGTGTAGATTTTGATGGAAAAAAACAATATTCTGAAATTAGGAATGTGGAATTAGGAATTGGGAATAATGAATTAAGAATTTTTCCAAACCCTGCCAAAGACTTTGTTACTATTGAATGTAAAGGAGCAAAAGAATTATTAATTATAGATTATTTAGGAAGAATTGTTTTTCAATCCAACAACAAAAACGAACACCAAACAATCAACACCAAACCATTATTTTAAAAATATAAATTCCTTTAATTAATGGTTTGGTGTTGATTGTTTGGTGTTCGTTTTTGTTGTTGGATTGAAAAACAATTCTTCCTAAATA
>JANOVK010000168.1:0-2646 GCA_031417315.1 Chitinophagaceae bacterium
TCAGCAGTTTTACGATTGCCAGAAGTAATTACAAATACATCAGATAATTTACTAGAAGATGAGTGGAAAGAAGTTGAAAACTTAATAAAGTTAGCAATCAATAATTTAAATAATCATAGAAAAAGTGAAGGCGATGCTATGGAAATTGATTTGTTAAAAAGGCTTGATAACATTGAAGTTTACGAAGAGGAAATTAAAATTCTTGCACCCGAACGAAGAGAAAAAATAAAAGAAGGATTAGTAAAATTATTAGAAGAAAATGTTGGCAAAGAAAATTATGATAACAATAGATTAGAGCAAGAATTAATTTTTTATATAGAGAAAATTGATATTACAGAAGAACAAGTTCGATTAAAAAATCACATCAGTTATTTTAGAGAAATGCTATTAACTAAAGATAAAAGTAAAGGCAAAAAACTATCTTTTATTTTACAAGAATTTGGAAGAGAAATTAATACCACTGGCTCAAAAGCTAATAATGCTGATATACAAAAGTTAGTTGTACAAATGAAAGATGAAATGGAAAAAATGAAAGAGCAAGTTTTAAATGTTTTGTAAATAAAAAGGCGTTACAAATTGTAACGCCTTTTTTATTTCTATTGCATTGTTGGTGTTGTTATGATGAATAATCATTCATCTATTTTGATATTTATTTCATACTATTGACTAATAATTTTTATTAGATGAAAAGAAGAGACTTTGTTACACTTTCAGCAATTACAACTGTTTCAAGTTTTATTACAAACTTAACTTTTGGAAAAAATAGAACAAATAATATTTTGCATCATGAACCAAATTTATTTGATGACATTCCTTCAATAACAATTGAAGAAAGAAAACAAAGAATTGAAAAAGCTCAAAAACTTTTACAACAACAAGGTTTTGCTGCATTAGTTTTAGATTCTGGAACTTCACTAAATTATTTTACTGGAATTAGATGGGGGCAAAGTGAAAGAACAATGGTAGCTGTAATTCCTGCAAAAGGTAATGTAACTTATATATGTCCTGCATTTGAAGAAAGTAGATTTAGAGAACTTATAAAAATTGGATCAGAAGTAATTGTTTGGCAAGAAGACGAAAATCCATCTCAGAAAATAATTCAAGCAATAACTAATTCTGGTTTTAATACAGGAAAAATTGCAATAGAAGAACAAGTGAAATTTTTTATTGCTGATGGATTACAAAAAGTATCAAAAGATTTTCAAATTATCAATGGTAATCCAATTACAATTCCCTGCAGACAAATAAAATCGAATACAGAAATTGCATTAATGCAAAAAGCTTTTGATATTACTGTTGATGCAATTAAAGCTGGAATTAGAAATTTGAAAGAAGGTATGACACCAAATGAAATTTCAAATATTGTGGCAAAAGCTCATCAAGAATTAGGAGCAAATCATGATTTT
The DNA here is from genome assembly GCA_031417315.1 of Chitinophagaceae bacterium. Lineage (GTDB taxonomy): Bacteria > Bacteroidota > Bacteroidia > Chitinophagales > Chitinophagaceae > CAIVPM01. The sequence goes on from JANOVK010000168.1 coordinate 1,407, forward strand.
GCACTTTGCATTTTTGGCGAATCATCTGCTTTTCCTCATGGTACAACCAAACCTCAAAAACTTAAAAAAGGTGATATTGTTTTAATGGATTGTGGTTGTAGTTATAAAGGATATTCATCTGATATTACAAGAACAATTGTTTTTGGGGTTGTTGCAACTAAACGACAAGAAGAAATTTGGAATATAGAATTGCAAGCTCAAACCTTAGGTTTTAAAGCTGCAAAAATTGGAGCAACTTGTGCTAGTGTAGATACTGCAGCACGTAAAGTAATTACTGATGCTGGTTTTGGGCCAGATTATAAATTACCGGGTTTACCACATAGAACAGGTCATGGAATAGGAATGAATGGACATGAATATCCTTATATGGTACGAGGAAACAAAACAATTTTAGAAGAAGGTATGTGTTTTAGTATTGAACCAACAATTGCAATTATTGGTGATTTTGGGATAAGATTAGAAGATTGTGTTTATATGAAAAATGATGGCCCACATTGGTTCTCTGAACAAAGTATTTCAATTAACGAACCTTTTAAAGGATTTAAAGTATTATAAGAAAGGCAAGGCAAAAACTAGTGTGCATTGACATAAGTTAGAGTTAAGAGTGTACTTAATATCAATAAGAATTTGATTGCGTAATAATACTTTCATCTTACTATCACAGCTTTGCGAAACATTTTGTTTCGCAGTTTTTATTTTGTTGCTTTAAGCAACTTGATAATGCTATCAAAGCTAAAGCTTTGAAGAGCTGAAAGATATAATAAATTTTTTTTAAGTCATTGCGAGGCACGAAGCAATCTTTAATGCAATTTGAGATAGCTTCAGGCAAGAACCTTCGCAATGACAGTAACATTAAAACAAAAAGAGAGCAGAAATATTTCTGCTCTCTTTTTATATACTATTGTTGGCAAAGAACTCCAACAAAGGTGGGAAATTAACTAGCTTCTACAATATTTATTTCCTCTTCTGTTAAGCCATATAACTCATATACCATTTTATCTATTTGTTTATCTGTGGCATCAATTTCATTTTTTATTGATAGTGCTTTTTGTTGTTGCTCTTCAAAGTATTGTAACCACTCGCTTTCTTGTTGTAATGTCAATGGGTTTAAACCCATTGTCTTTTGGTGTTTGTTGAGCTCTTTACTAAAATCTGAAAATGTAAGTGTGTACCATTTTTCTAATTTGTTGGTTATTTTTATATTTTCAAATTTTGAGGATAATAGTTTTTGAAATTGATT
>JANOVK010000169.1:0-3748 GCA_031417315.1 Chitinophagaceae bacterium
AATACAGGTATTCTATCTCTTACACCACTCTCTGTATCCATTACCACCCAATTATGTGTGTAAGTCATATAAGCAGCAACTAGAGCCACAAAAGGAATGAGTAATAATAATAGATTTACTTTCTTTTCTGTAAACCTTAAATTATCAATTGCTTTTGCTGCAAGCACAGCCATTAAAGGAGAAACTACTAGGAGATAACGTAAGTTACCACCTGTACTAGTTAAAATGGGAAATGCTTGTAAGTTGAATAAACAATGCACCAAAATAAAACCTAATGTTGGAATGATGATGGCATATTCAATTTTTTTAATTTGTCTGGTAACAATTTGGGCAAGATAAGTAACCACTAAACTCAATACAATCATATTATAAATTACACTGCCCATGATAAGGTAATGATCAAAACCTTGTCGAGGATAAGAGTTTTTAATCGACTCTGCATATCTTCTACTTTCATTTAAAGCATATAATATATCACCAGTAGCTTGCCATCCCCAAATATTGTAGAGTAAAGGAAAAAATCCTAAAGCAAAAAATGAAATCCATTGTTTTCTTTTAAATAAAATGTATGCAAAATAAGGAAAGATGAATACAAATTCTTGTCTTAGTAATAATACAAATGATGCACTCAATGCAAAGCCAATATATTTTTCAGAATAAAAAAGATAGAGTGCAAGAGTTAAGAAAAATGCAGTTGGAATTTCACTATAAAATTTAAATGCTAGAATAAACCAAAGTGTTTGACTGATTAAAAAGATGAAAGGCAAAGCTGTTTTTTTCTCAATAATTTTGCCGGCAAGTTTATATGCCATAAAGCCTGTAAATGCCGAGAATAAACAGTTTGCAATTAATACACCTTGTTTGCCAAGTAAAACAATTGGAGCATAAATAATTTTCCAACCTGTTTTAGGCCAGTTGCCAAGAATATAATTTCTATCGTGCCAAAATGCTAAAGCATTCATATACTGTGCACCTTCTTCTCCTTGATAAAAAGAAGTATAATAAAATGAAAAAATATAACTAATTGCTGCAATGCATAAAGTAATTAGTAATGCTTGTTTATCATTAATCACAAAAGCATAATTGTTAGTTGATTTTGCTTCAATAACTTTTGAAATAGGCGTTGGAACAACTTTATGTTGTGGATTATTTTTTTTTGACATAGAAAAAATCTGATGTTTTTGGTTTGCCAAAAATAATGGAAATACTTATGTTGAAATTGTAAGAATATGTTTAGGAAAAAATTTCTTTTATTGTTCTTACATAGGTGGGTGGAAGTGTATATTTTTTTCTTGCTTTCAATCTTTTTAATTGGTCTGGATAAACACCAATTTTAAGTTGTAGAAATTTTTGTAAATAACAAACAAAAGAAAGAATCCAAATTGGAATAGAAATTAATATAGGTTTTTTGTTGAGAGATTTGGACAAGGCTTGTAAAAGAGATTTTAAAGTAACACCATCAGGACCATTAATTGTAAATATGCCTGATTGATTATTGCTAATAATTTCAGCTATGTATTTTGATGCATCATCGTTTTGTATAGGATACATTTTATCTTCAATTCCAGAAGGATAGAAAATAAATTTATTCTTTTTTACTTTCTCAATCAATGCATCAATGCCTTCTTGTTTTGTTCCTCCATAAATTTCTGATGGTCTTATTATAATTGCATTTGGGAAATGTTCTTCAACTATTTTTTCTGCTGAAAGTTTAGTTTCTGCATACCAACCTCCATTTTCAACTGCAGCTCTTGAACTAATGAAAATAAAATTTTCAACGCCAGATTTTTTTGCATTTGTTACAAGTTCTTTGGTAATATCAACATTTATTTTTTTGTATGCCTCAAAACTAAAAGCATGTGTACATGCAGCTGCATGTATAATGGTTTTATATTTTGAAAAATTTATTAAGTTAATTTGAGAAGATAAATCTGCCGAAATCCAATCAGAATAAATATTTGGGGCAATATTTTGTTGAGCTCTTGAAACTCCAGTAAAATGATAATCATTTTTCAATAAGTTGGCACAAACTTTTTGTATAAGAACACTTGATGCACCAGTTACTAAAACTTTCATAATTAGTTTTTTCTAAAACGATAAGTAATCAAATTTCTCATAAACTCAAGTATAGCAGAAACTCTAACAAAAGATCTTCTATCTTTTATCTGACTAAAAATAACAGGAAACTCTGCAAAGCTTAATTTTAATCTTCTTACTTCTAACATAATTTCAGCATCAGCAAACCAATCGTTAGAATGTAAAATTAATTTATCGAATGCTTCTTTTTTTATTATTTTAGGTTTAGAGTTGATGTCTCTACTATTTAATCCTGGAAATAATATTTTAAAAAATACATTATACCAAAAAGAAATAAATCTGCGATAGTTACCATCAAACCTTTGTTCTCTATAGGTTTTAACTAAACTTACATTTTTTTCTTTAATTAAATTGTATGCTTTTTCAATACTGTCAATTGGGAACTGCCCATCACCATCAATAACACAAATAAATGCACCATCAGCAGCTTCCATTCCCATTCTCATGTCCCAACCCATCATTCCTTCTTTAGGTTTTATTATGGGCTTTATTTTATTATTGTGTTTTGCTAATTCTAAAATTATGTCACCAGTTTTATCATCAGAGCCAACTAAATAATTTCCTACTAAAACCAATTGCCAATTTTTTTCGAAGCTATTTAAATGATTAATTAATTTATTAGTAAAAGAAATTGCACTTTCACCTGCTCTGTAACATAAAACTACTACTGATAGATTTGGTTGTATGTCAACTGTTGATATTTTGTTCACTGTTGACATTAAAATAAATTTCTTACAGTTTCAATTACTTTATTCAAATTACTTGCATCTTGTCCACCTGCTGTTGCAAGATTTTTTTGCCCGCCTCCACCACCTTTGATAATTGGAGTAATGTGTTCTTTAATAATTTTTGGAGCTTCAAAGCCTTTGTTCATAATAGTTTCAGATAAAGCAATTGCAACAGCAGCTTTACCATTAATGTTTGAAGCTAACACAACAACGACCTTCCCACCCTCCAAAGGAGGGATTAAAGAAATAAGTTCACTTGCTAATTTTTTTAATCCATCAGCATTATTCAATTCAACAATTTTACCAATAAACGAAATTCCATTTATGTTTTCAATTTGTTGTTTTAATTCATTTTTAAGTTGAGCAATTTGCTTAGCTTCTAAACTTTCAATTTTCTTTTTCAACTCTTTATTTTCTGCAATTGAATTTTCAATTTGTTTGATTAATTCTTTTGGATTATTGAAAGCAGATTTTACTTCACTCAACTGTTGTAATTGTTCATTTAAATAATGTTCACAAGCTTTACCACTAACAGCTTCTATACGTCTAACTCCAGCTGCAATTGCAGCTTCACTGATAATTTTAAAGAAACCTAATTCACCTGTAAAACCAACATGTGTTCCCCCACAAAGTTCAATTGAATATTTCTCTTCGATAATTACAACACGAACTTTATTCCCATATTTTTCTCCAAACAAAGCCATAGCACCGAGTTTTATAGCTTCTTCTTTTTCCATTTCTTTAATGACAACAGGAATGTTGGCTCTAATTTTTTCGTTGACTATAGTTTCAATTTTTGCAATTTCATCATCTGTAACTTTTGCAAAATGTGAGAAGTCGAAACGTAAATGTTCATCATTCACTAAACTTCCTTTTTGTGCAACATGAGTTCCTAAAACATTTCTAAGAGCTGCATGTAATAA
>JANOVK010000170.1:0-1884 GCA_031417315.1 Chitinophagaceae bacterium
ATGAATAGTGTAATGGAAATTGGAGATAATATTATTTATCTCCACCAAGGTAAAAAAGAATGGGAGGGCAATAACAAAGAAATTATTTTTAGTGATAATAAATTATTAAATGATTTCATTTTTGCTTCAGAATTTTTACAAGATGCCAAAGAATTAAGAATGATGGAAGCGAAGAAGATTAATTGATTGAATGATTGTTGATTGGTTGATTGGTTGATTGAAACTTTTAGTTTTTAATATTTTAGTTTTTATATATGAAATTTAAACTGCTTTTTATACTTTTATTTTTACCTTTTGTTGCTTACCTGCAACCGTCAAAAGATGCATCAGCACCATATTTAAAAGCAATTGGATATCCAGAATTAAAATTATTATTAACTGATAGTACTACCATTTTTACGAAAGAAAATTTACCAAAGGATAAAGTTGTTGTGGTAATTTTTTTCTCGCCAGATTGCGAACATTGTCAAGAAGAAGCAAGTCATATTATAAATAAAATGGATAGCCTTTCGTCTTTATACATGGTGTGGAATGCTAATATGGTTGATGATTTTAACAACATAAAATTATTTTATCAAAAATATCAATTCGAAAAATATTCGAATATTATAATGGGTAAAGAAATCAATTATTACCTCCCTTTATTTTATAGAATCGAAAACACACCTTATGCCGCAGTATATAAAAACGAAAAATTATTTGCAGAATTTAGAGGTGGTTTACCTATTAGTGATTTAATAGCCATTGCAAACAATACTTATCATCCACCAATAATAAAAAGTATTAATTCTAAGAAAGGAAAAAAGAATTAATAAATTGCCTTTAGTTTTGCAAAATTAAATTTTAAACCAAACACATTTACACATGAAAATAACAGTAGTTGGAGCAGGAGCAGTTGGAGCAACTTGTGCAGACAATATTGCACGTAAAGAATTAGCAACTGAATTGGTTTTATTAGATATTAAAGAAGGTATTGCAGAAGGTAAAGCACAAGATATAATGCAAACAGCAGCTCTACTTGGGTTTGATACAAAAATTACTGGCAGCACCAACGATTATACAAAAACTGCAAACTCTGATGTGGTAGTAATTACTTCTGGCTTACCAAGAAAACCAGGTATGACAAGAGAAGAATTGATTGGTGTAAATGCAGGAATTGTGAAAGGTGTTTGTGAAAATATTTTAAAACATTCGCCAAACACTATAATTGTAGTAATTAGTAATCCAATGGATACCATGACTTACTTAGCATTGCAATCTACTGGCTTACCAAAAAATAAAATTATTGGAATGGGTGGTGCTTTAGATAGTGCTCGTTTCAAATATCAATTAACACAACATTTAAATTGTAGCCCAAGTGACTTAAATGCTACAGTAATTGGAGGACATGGAGATACAACTATGATACCTTTAATAAGATTAGCAACTTGGAACAGTGTTCCTGTATCTCAATTATTAAGTGCCGAAAAACAACATCAAATTGTTGCTGATACTATGGTTGGTGGTGCTACACTTACAAAATTAATAGGCACTTCTGCTTGGTATGCACCAGGTGCTGCAGGTGCTGCAGTTGTAGAAAGTATTGTAAGAGATGAGAAAAGACAAATTACTTGTTGTGTTGCTTTAGATGGCGAGTACGGACAAAAAGATATTTGTTTGGGAGTACCTGTTACCATTGGTAAAAATGGTTGGGAACAAATTATAGACTTTGGTTTGAATGCTTCAGAACAAGAGCTTTTTAATAAATCTGCAGATGCTGTTAGAAGCATGAATGATGTGTTGAAGACATTGTAATTTTTACGTCATTTCTGTAAGGCACGAAGCAATCTCATTAATTCTAACTTATTATTGTTTACTTGGAGACTGCTTCGTTCCTCGCAGTGA
>JANOVK010000171.1:0-3729 GCA_031417315.1 Chitinophagaceae bacterium
CCATGTCCAGCTAATTGAATCCTTCATAACTTCGTTATTATTTTAATTTTATGCTTAAATTTTTATTCCAACTTCTTCTATTTCTATTTTTAGCTATCCCAAAAAATAGTATTGCACAAGCTCCATCAATTCAATGGTCAAAGTGTCTTGGGGGTAGTAGTAATGATGAAGGCAATTTTATACAACCCACAACCGATGGTGGATATATTATGATTGGTACCGAATCTTTTGGAGATGGCGATGTTTCGGGTAGTGGTACACCCAGAGATGGAGTTAATTTTTGGGTTGTAAAAATGAATAGTTTAGGTGCCATTCAATAGAAAAGAAGACTTGGCGGTGGATCTGATGATTTTGGATTTTTTATTCAACAAACAAATGATGGAGGTTATATTTTATGTGGTGCAACTTCTAGCACAAATACTATGTATCCTTGGGATACAGATTTATCAAACCCAAACTATGGACAAAATGATTGGTGGGTTGTAAAACTTAGTGGACTTGGTGTAATCGAATAAAAAAGGTACTTACTTTATCAACCTAAAAGATTGTAATGGTAATAATGTTGCCAAGCAATTAATACTTTTAGAATAGTAAATACGAATCGCTTCATTATTCCACATCAGTAAAAAACAACTTTAAATAGGTAGTTTAAGAATTAACTTTTTTTCATTTCATCCGTATTGCTTAACCCCTTACTTTTGCACACTTAAAATTTATAGACTAATACTTTGTCTTAAAATAAAATTCGTAAATAAATCTCAATGGCAGACTTAAAATTTCAACGCAACTTTGGTATTGCAGCACATATTGATGCTGGTAAAACTACAACAACAGAGCGTATTCTACGCTACACAGGTATGATTCATAAAATTGGTGAAGTACATGATGGTGCTGCAACAACTGATTGGATGGAACAAGAAAAAGAACGTGGTATAACAATTACATCTGCTGCAGTTAGTTGCCAATGGAAGTTTCCAACAATAAAAGGTGTTGAAGATGCAAACACAAAAAATTATTATTTTAATATTATCGATACTCCAGGTCACGTAGATTTTACTGTAGAAGTTGAACGTTCTATGCGTGTATTGGATGGTTTAATTGCATTATTTAGTGCTGTTGATGGGGTTGAACCTCAATCTGAAACTGTTTGGCGTCAGGCAAATCGTTATAAAGTACCAAGAATTGGTTTTGTAAATAAAATGGATAGAAGTGGTGCCGATTTTTTAATGGTAGTGCAACAAGTTAAAGATATGTTAGGTGCAAAAGCTGTGCCTTTACAATTACCAATTGGTGCTGAAGATGATTTTACTGGTGTGGTGGATTTAATTAAAATGAAAGGAATTATTTGGCACATGGAAACAGAAGGAATGACTTTTGATGAGATTCCTGTGCCTGCTGATATGGTTGAAGAAGCTAACGAATGGAGAGCTAAATTGGTTGAAGCCGTTGCTGAATATGACGATACTCTAATGGAAAAATTCTTCGAAGATCCTAATAGCATTACTGAAGATGAAATGCACGAAGCAATCCGTAAAGCTTGTATCGATTTAAGCATTGTTCCAATGATGTGTGGTTCTTCTTTCAAAAACAAAGGTGTACAAACTGCATTAGATGCAGTGTGTCGTTACTTGCCTTCTCCAGTTGATATTGATGATACCGAAGGTATTAATCCTGATACGGGCGAAACAGTTTATCGTAAACCAAGTGTTACAGAACCCTTTGCTGCATTGGCTTTTAAAATTATGACCGATCCTTTTGTTGGGCGTTTAGCTTTCTTTAGATGTTATTCTGGTCGTTTAGATGCTGGTAGTTATGTGTTAAATGTGAGAAGTGGAAAAAAAGAACGTATAAGCCGTATTATGAAAATGTTTGCTAACAAACAAAACCCTGTTGCATTTATTGAAGCAGGAGATATTGCAGCAGCAGTTGGATTTAAAGAAATAAAAACAGGCGATACTTTGTGCGATGAAAAACATCCAATTGCTTTAGAAAATATGTTTATTCCAGAACCAGTAATTGCAATAGCAGTTGAGCCTAAAACTCAAGTAGATGTTGATAGAATGGGAATGGCAATTGCTAAATTGGTTGAAGAAGATCCTACATTACGTGTAAATACAGATGAAGATACCAATCAAACTATTTTACGTGGAATGGGTGAACTTCACTTAGAAATTATCATCGATAGAATGAGAAGAGAGTTTAAAGTTGAAGTAAATCAAGGTGCTCCTCAGGTTGCTTATAAAGAATCTTTTGGTATGACTATTACACATAGAGAAGTTTTGAAAAAACAATCGGGTGGTAGAGGAAAATTTGCCGATATTCAATTTGATTTTGGTCCTGCCGATGTAGAATGGATGGCAGCTAACGAAGGAAAACATTTTCAATTTGTAAACGATTTATTTGGCGGATCTATTCCAAAAGAATTTGTTCCTGCAATACAAAAAGGTTTTGAAACATCTATGGTTACAGGTGTTTTAGCTGGTTACCCTGTAAATAATATGAAAGTTAGAGTATTTGATGGTAGTTATCACGATGTGGATTCTGATGCAATGAGTTTTGAACTTTGTGCTAAATCTGCATTTAGAGAAGCTGGTCGTAAAGCAAAACCTACCTTATTAGAACCTATAATGAGAGTAGAAGTTTTAACACCTGACCAATACATGGGTGATGTTACAGGAGATTTAAATAGAAGACGTGGTATGTTAGAAGGTATGGATACCCGTGCTAACTTACAAGTTATAAAAGCTAAAGTTCCTTTGAGTGAAATGTTTGGTTATGTAACGCAACTTCGATCTTTATCTTCAGGACGAGCAACATCAACAATGGAGTTTTCTCATTATAATAATGCCCCTAACAATATTGCCGAAGAAGTAATTGCAAAAAGCAAAGGTGGAAAAGTGAAAATAGAAGATTAATTTTTTCTTAAAATAATAATGAAACCCTGTTAAATTTTAGCAGGGTTTTTTAATACAATAATTCAAAGTCACTGCGAGGTACGAAGCAGTCTAATTGAATAGAGATTGCTTCGTTTGGCAAGAACCAAATCTATTTCAATGCAATGTCTCCTTGCAAAGCTTTGTGTATTAGGTAAGGGACATTGCAATTCTAGAATAAACGCCAAGCTATTTGTTATAATTTAACTTAATAGCAATAATCAAATTTATAGTAATTGAGCTTTTGTACTAAACATTACCTCAACGTCCAATGGCTTACACAAAAGACTTGTATTGAGACGTTGAGGCGAATGAGTTGTCAAAGCTAATAAACTCAAGGCTTACAAAAAACCTTGCAAGAGGACGTTGAAGCAAAGAAATAAAATATCATGTCACTGCGAGGAACGAAGCAGTCTGCATAATTATTAAGTGAGATTGCTTTGTTGGGCAAGAACCCAATCTCGCAAAGACGTGTAGAGTAATATTTTTAAAACTCAAATAGCAAATGTTGTGTGTTCTTCACCAACATTGATTTTTATTAAGTTTATTTTTGTTGGTAAGAAGAAAACACCAACGGCAAAGATTAATTTTTTTCTTAAAATAAAAATGAAACCCTGTTAATTTTTAGCAGGGTTTTTTGTTAACGCCAATGTTGTGTGTTCTTCACCAACATTGATTTTTATTTATTAAATTTAAAGATTTGACAACTTTTTAAAAGTTGTCAAATCTAATACCATTACGAACCAACAAAAGTTAAATTATAAAAGTTTGTATGGCACCTTTTTGATAAAACGTT
>JANOVK010000172.1:0-1562 GCA_031417315.1 Chitinophagaceae bacterium
TGCAACTATGTATACACAAAAACTAATTGCTTTTTTTATAAGTCAGCTTCTCTTTCAATCTTTATATAGTCAAACAAAAGTATTAATTGACACGAGTAAGAAAAAAGAGGAGCATTTAGAAGAAATAATTATACAAGGTACAAGGAATAATAGAACCATTGCAAAAACGCCCACACGTGTAGAAGTTTTAACAGAAGAGATTGATGAAGCTGCAACAATGGACCCCAGTAAAGTGGCTCATTTATTAACACACAGCACTGGCATTCAAGTACAACAAACATCAGCAACAAACAATACTGCCAATGTTAGAATTCAGGGTTTAGATGGTAGATATACTCAAATTTTAAAAGACGGTTTTCCTTTATATGGTGGGTTTTCAGGCAGTTTAAGTATTATGCAAATACCACCATTAGATTTAAAACAAGTGGAGTACATAAAAGGTGGTGCTTCTACATTGTATGGTGGTGGTGCTATTGCTGGTTTAATAAATTTAATTTCTAAAGAACCTACCAAAGAAGAAACAATTATACACTTAAACGCTTCTCAAGTTGGTGCTACTGATGTAAATTTTTTTACATCAAAAAAATATAAAAAAATTGGATTTACATTATTGGCACAACGCAATGCTCACAATCCATTTGATGCAGATGATGATGGATTTACAGACTTGCCAGAATTGGTAAAATATAATATCAATCCAAAAATTGTATTTTATTTTAATAATAAAACAAGTTTAAATATTGGAGCCACATTTACTAACGAAAAAAGAAAAGGCGGCGATGTAAAACTTTTAAACAACGAGCCTATTTCTACCAGTAATTTTTATAACGAAAAAAATAATGTAACTCGTAATACTACTCAAGTAAAATTCGAACATCAGTTTAATACAAACCAATCCATCACAATAAAAAATTCGTTCAATTTTTTTAATAGAGATTTATTTATTACCCCTTCTTTTGTTGAAGGGGAATATAGATTTTCTGGATTACAAGTTTCTACTTTTTCCGAAATTGCATACGCTGTAAAAAAAGATAAAAATGTTTTAATTACCGGATTAAATTATTATACCGATGATTTTAAAGAAACCATTTTTCACTCTCCTATTTTAAGAGACGAAAATCGTAAAACCCTTGGCGGATTTGCAAATTATACTTTTGATATTAATGAAAATGTTTCAATAGAAACAGGGTTAAGAGGCGATTATGTTTTTACAGATAAATTTTATTTACTGCCCAGAGCCTCTGTTTTATTAAAATGGAATAGTAAATTATCCACAAGAATTGGTGGAGGTATGGGTTATAGAAATGCAAGCATTTTTAACCAAGAAGCAGAGCAATTAGGTTTTAAATATGTATTACCAATTGATAGGCAGTTTACCAAAGCCGAAGAATCGTTTGGGGTGAATGCAGATATTGGTTATAAATTAAATTTTGGAAATAGAACGTTTATTCAATTTAACCAAATGTTTTTTTATACTAATTTAAACAGTCCGCTTATTTTACAACAAGGTGCTGTTATGTATCAGTTTCAAAATGCAAACGGATTTACTAGAAGTTATGGTG
>JANOVK010000173.1:0-7145 GCA_031417315.1 Chitinophagaceae bacterium
AAATTGTTTTACAAAAAGCAAATGATTTTGAAGGATTATTTGAGTTTCGTCCGTTAGAACCAGGATATGGTTTAACAATAGGTAATGCTTTAAGAAGAGTATTATTAAGTAGCCTTGAAGGTTATGCAATTATTGGTGTAAAAATCGAAGGTGTAGACCATGAATTTGCAACCATGAAAGGTATTACTGAAGACGTAACAGAACTTATTTTAAACCTTAAACAAGTTAGATTTAAAAAAACAGTTGAACACGAAGTTCATTCTGAAAAAATTAATCTTTCTGTAAAAGGACTTACTGAATTAACTGCAGGTAAACTTGGTGAACAAACGGCAAGCTTTGCTGTAATGAATCCAGAATTACTTCTTTGCACAATGGATAGTTCAGCAAAATTAGATATTGAACTAACTATTGCACGTGGTCGTGGATATGTACCTAGTGAAGAAAACAAACTAAAAGATAATGTGTTTGGCTATATTGCTATAGATTCTATTCACACACCTATTAAGAATGTGAAATATTCTATTGAACACTATCGTGTAGAACAAAAAACAGACTTCGAAAAATTAATTTTAGAAGTAATTACAGATGGTACTATCCATCCTGAAGATGCAGTTAAACAAGCATCTCGTATTTTGATTCAACATTTAATGATCATCACTGATGAAAATATCACTTTCGATACTAAAGAAGATAAGAAAGAGGATGTTGTTGATGAACAAGTGTTACAATTACGTAAAGTATTAAAAACTCCATTAGAAGATTTAGATCTTTCAGTTCGTGCTTTTAATTGCCTAAAAGCTGCTAAAATTAACAGCTTGAGCGAATTAGTACAATATGAACAAGAAGATTTAATGAAATTCAGAAATTTTGGTCAAAAATCTTTAAGCGAAATTGAACAAGTTTTAAACGAAAGAGGTTTAGGATTTGGAATGGATTTAATGAAAATGGGTTTAGATAATATTGATAACTAGTACTGCGAAGTAAGTAATTAGTATTTTGAACAATAATTAATCACGTGTGTTAAACCACACAACACTTGTAAATCCTGACACGGTACAAGTGCAAAAAACTTAAAAGTTATGCGTCACGGAGACAAAATCAACAATTTGGGTAGAAAGAAAGCCCACAGAGAAGCTTTATTAAGCAATCTTGCCATTTCTTTAATTAATCACAAACGTATTGTAACCACTTTGGCTAAAGCTAAAGCATTACGTACTTATGTTGAACCATTATTAACTAAAACTAAAAAAGCTGAAACTAAAGAATCAATTAGTCATCAGCATAGAATAGTATTTAGTTATTTGCAAAATAAAGAAGCAGTAAAAGAATTATTTACTGTTGTTGCTCCTAAAATTGCAAACAGACCAGGTGGCTATACTAGAATTATTAAATTAGGTATTAGACCAGGTGATAATGCAGAAAAGGCAATGATTGAATTGGTTGACTTTAACGATGTGTATGGTAAACATGTGGTAGCTGCAACTGCAGAATCTACTGAACCCGTTAAGAAAACTCGTAGAGCTGGTAAGAAAAAAATAGAAGCTACAACTGAAGAAACTACAGCAACAACTGCTGAAGCCACTACAGAAAAAATTTCTGCAGAATAATTATAAAAGTGTTTTATTAAAAAATGTCTCTACAATTGGAGAGGCATTTTTTAATAAATTAATTATTAAACTACAACCCTTCGTAAATAATTGCAGCACCTTGCCCTACTCCTACACACATTGTAGCTAACCCATATTTACTTTTTCTCTTTTTCATTTCATGTAATAAAGTTGTAGAAATTCTAGAACCACTACAACCTAATGGATGACCTAAAGAAACTGCACCTCCATTAACATTAACCTTTGCAGCATCTAAATTCATTTTCTGACAATTAGCAATACCCACAACACTAAAAGCTTCGTTTAATTCTACAAAATCTACATCACTCATTTGTAATCCTGCTTTAGCAACTGCTTTTGGTAAAGCAATGGAAGGTGTTGTTGTAAACCATTCTGGTGCTTGTTCAGCATCTGCATAAGAACGAATTATTGCAATTGGTTTTATACCTAATTCATCTGCTTTTGCTTTACTCATTAAAACTAATGCAGCAGCCCCATCGTTCATTGTACTTGCATTTGCTGCAGTAACTGTACCTTCTTTTGAAAATGCAGGTTTTAATGTGGGTATTTTATCAAACTTTACAGAAAATGGTTCGTCATCTTTATCAACAATTATAGTTCCTTTTTTTGTTATTACTTCTACTGGAACAACTTCATCTAAAAATTTCCCATTAGTCCATGCAGCTTGACTTCTATTATAACTTTCAGTTGCAAATTCATCTTGTGCCGCTCTACTAATGTTACATTCTTTAGCACAAAAATCTGCTGCATTACCCATTGCTGTATTGCTGTATACATCAGTTAATCCATCTTTTGCTAATCCATCTATTAAATTTACGTTTCCATATTTATTTCCCCAACGCAAGTTTGGAGAATAATAAGGTACATTACTCATACTTTCCATACCACCTGCAACAATAATATCATTGTCTCCTAACAAAATATTTTGAGCAGCAAATGCAATCGATTTCATACCACTTGCACAAACTTTATTGATTGTAGTACAAATTACGCTATCATTTAATCCTGCAAGTTTTGCTGCAATACGAGCAGGAGCTTGTCCTACATTAGCTTGCAAAACACAACCCATATACACTTCTTGAATTTGATTTAGATTTAAGCCTGCTTTTTCTACAGCAGCTTTAATTGCAATTGCACCTAACTGTGGTGCAGAAAAATCTTTTAAGCTTCCACCAAAACTACCAATTGGAGTACGTACTGCACTCACCACATAAACAACTTTATTTTCCATGTTAAAAATTAAGATGCAAATATATTACTGAAAAACTAACGATTGTTAGCAAATTAAATTGAAATTAATTTTTGCGAAATAACCATTTCCCAATTTCTTTTATGGTAACTTTTTTACCATACATTAAAATTCCAGTTCTATAAATTTTTGATGCAACCCAAGTTGTACCAACAAAACCAAGAATTAATAGAAACATGCTTAACACTAATTGAAAAACAGTAACTCCATCAGGAATTCCATGTGCAACTCTTGCCATCATTACAATTGGAGAAGTAAGTGGAAATAGACTACCAAAAACTGCCAATGAAGAATTTGGATTATTTACGGCTTGCATTAAAATTACAAAACCAAAAATTATTGGCATTGTAATAGGTAAAGTAAGTGTTTGAGCATCCATAGGATCTTCGTTTACTGTACTACCAACTGCTGCAAATAAAGATGCATACATAAAATAACCTCCCAAAAAATAAAATAAAAAGCAACTTAATATTAATGGAAAATTTATTTGATTTAAAACTGAATTAATATTATTTAATGCACCAGATTGTTCCATTGCTGATGCTGCTCCAATCATTCCAGGTTGAACTGGTTGGCTTTGCATTTGATCTAACAAATTTGGAAAAATAAGTGGCAATAAAAATTGCAATCCTACTACTAATAATATCCAAATTAAAAATTGTAATAAACCTACTGAGCCAATTCCTAAAATTTTGCCCATCATTAATTGAAATGGCTTAACACTACTAATAATTACTTCAGCAATTCTATTAGTTTTTTCTTCTGCAACACCACGCATAACCATTGTGCCATAAATAAATAAGATAATATATATTAAAAAACCTGATGCCATTCCTACTCCATAGCTAATTCCAGCTTTTGCATCAGAATTATTATCGCCTTTTAATGTTGTAAATTTAATATCATTAGTATGTTGTAAACTATCTAATTGAGATCTGGTTAAATTTAACGAAGCAATTAATTTATTTTCTTCAAGTGCATTACTTAATTTTCTTTCAATATTTTTCTTAGTAATTAAGCCTACACTTTTCGATGACATTACAGTTAACGAATCAAAATTATTATTGAGGTTAAAATTTGCTGGAACATAAACAAATGCTTCAAATTTATTTTCTTCTAATGATTTTTTTAGAGAGGCTGGTGTTTCTCCTTTTACAAGTGTAAAAATTAATTCTTTTTCCTTGTCTTGAATATTACTTTTGAAAATTTTAGCTTCATCTGCAATCACAATTCTATAATCTTTTGAATCGTTAACAGCAAAAAATATAATTAATGCATAAATACCAAAAATTAAAATTGGCAACCCTATAGTTGTAAGCAGAAAAGTTTTCTTTTGAACGCGTGTTAAAAATTCTCTTTTTGAAATGATGAATATTTTATTCATAGTGCTTATCTTAATTTTTTATTGTTTGAAATGCTCTAGCAGTAGCGTTAGTACCCTCAACAAGTTTTATAAAAATATCGTTTAATGAAGGAAGAATTTCGTTAAACGATTCTATGTTACAATTTTGTTGCAAAAAGTATTGTAACAAATCGTTGCTTTTAAACCCTTCGTTTATTTTTACTGTAAAAGAATTTTCAGTAGTACTTAAAGTTGTAAAAGATTGATGTGAAGTATTTTCAATATTTTCTTTGAGAGAAATTTTAAATTTATTTTCTTTAAACTGTTGCTTAACATCATACACAGTTCCATCCAATATTTTTTTACCCAAATTTACAAGTACAATTTTATCACAAATTTCTTCTACTTGTTCCATCCTATGCGTACTAAAAATTACAGTACTTCCACGTTTTGCTAAACCAAAAATTTCGTCTTTTATTAAATTTGCATTTACAGGATCTAATCCACTAAAAGGTTCATCTAAAATAATTAATTTGGGTTCGTGCAAAACGGTTGTTACAAATTGAAGCTTCTGACTCATTCCTTTACTTAAATCTTCAACTTTTTTATTCCACCAACTTTGCATTTCTAATCGTTCGAACCAAAATTTTATTTTTTCTTTTGCATCAGCACTACTTAAACCTTTTAACTGTGCTAAATACATGGCTTGTTCACCAATTTTCATTTTTTTATATAAGCCACGCTCTTCTGGCATGTATCCAATATTTACAACATCTTTATTTGGATTAAATAATCTGCCATTGAATTTAATAGTGCCACTATCTTGATAAAAAATTCCTGTTATCATTCTAATTAATGTGGTTTTCCCAGCACCATTAGGGCCTAAAAGCCCAAATATTTTTCCTTCATCTATTGTAAAAGAAATATCATCAACAGCTTTTTGAGTAGCAAAATATTTTACTAGATTTTCTATTTCTAAAATTTTGGACATGTATGAGTAATTATGAATTATGAATTTTGAATTATAAGATTATTGAAGAATTTTTAATTATTGATTATTGGTTTCTAGTTATAAAAAAGAAAGGCTATAATTAATCATTTATAATTAATAATTTAAAATTAAATTACCATCCTCCACTTGCACCACCTCCACCAGAACTTCCTCCTCCAAATCCCCCAAAACCACCTCCACTAGAACTTCCACCACCCCCTCCAAAGCCACCAGAATTAAATAATAAGGGCAACATCCAACTTGCATTTCTACTTCTTCCAGAACCACCACCACCAGCACTTACAATAATTATAATTATAATAAGTATGATTAAAAAACCAAATCCTCCTATTCCTTTTTCAGATTTTCGCTCTCGTTTAACTTTATATTCACCAATTGCAGCTTTGGCAATATCATCAACTGCATCATTAATTCCACTGTAATAATGACCTTGACGAAATGCGGGTTTAATATCTCTTTCAATAATATCTTTTGATGTAATATCTGGTATGGCACCTTCTAACCCATAACCAACTTCAATTCTAACTTTTCTTTCATCTAAAGCAATTAAAAGAAGTACACCATTATTTGTTTTTTTATTTCCAATTCCCCATTCTCTAAATGTATTTAAAGCAACATTTTCTAAAACTTCACCTTTTAAACTTTGAACTATGGCTACAACAATTTGATTGCTAGAACTGTCATCTATTGCAATTAATTTTTTATTAAGTTCTTGTTTATCGTAAGCTGAAATAATGTTAGCATAATCAACAACCAAGCTTGGTGGATTAGGCTTGGGCAAACTTTTTTGTGCAAATAATTGCAAACAAAAAAAACTGAGAAAAATAGCTAAGAGTTTTTTCAACGATTAATTTTTTATATAATTTTATTTACCAAAAACAACATCGTTTGGCAATTCATTCACATCATCTTTTTGAAAAGGGAAATGAGATTTAAGAGCTTCTCCAATATGCTCAACTACTTTAGTGATTCCATCAACAATATGTTCATTTTTAAAATGATAAATCATTTCTTTAAGTTCAATATTCCAAAAATTAATACCAGTTTTTTTATAAATTCCTTCATCTGCATAAATGGCTACTTGCTTATGTTTTAAAGCAACATAAACAATTACAGCATTTTTTTCTGCAGTTTTATGCATATCCAATCTATCAAACAATTCTTTTGCTCTATCAATAGCATTTACATAAGTGCACTTACTTTCTACAAATACACGAACCTCGCCACTGGTTTGCAATTCAGCTTGTTGAATAGCTGCTGCAATTATTTGCTTTTCGTGCAAAGTAAAATAATCTTCAGCTTTATGTTTAAACCAGTTGAGCATGTTATTAGTTAAGCTGTGTTTTTAAATCAATAATTCTTTTTCTGGCAGAGAATATATAAATCCATCCTAATACAGTACTCATGAAAATTATTCCAATTATCCACATTCTTTTTTCATGTCGTTCAATTTGAATGGATTTAACTAATTCTTTAATCACTAGGTAAATAAAAATTAAATCCACTAAAATAATTAGAAGTGTTAGATTAAATTGAGTATAACCATCTCCTAAATATTTAAAAAGAAATGATACTAAAATTAATAACCATACAGCAAAAAAACTTATTACAAGAAAATCTTTTTTCATAAAAAAAATAAAAAACTAGCTAATAAATTATTAGCTAGTAATACAAATAATTTATTTAATATTAAAATTTACTTCTGGATTTTTTTCAGAACCTGCATCAGCTTTGTAATAAGCTTTCTCTTTAAAACCAAACATTTTTGCAAAAATATTATTAGGGAACCTTACTACTTTTAAATTAAATCCTTCAACTGATTTGTTATAATCTTGTCTAGCTACATTAATTCTGTTTTCAGTTCCTTCAATTTGTGTTTGAAAATCTTGAAAAGCTTTAGTTGTTTTTAAATCT
>JANOVK010000174.1:0-4787 GCA_031417315.1 Chitinophagaceae bacterium
TTTTTATAACATTTTTATTTAAATATGAATGTTCCGAATTATTTCTGATAATAATTCCATTCAATCCTTCAATAACATCTTTAACATTACTAACATCTTTACTGCTTCTAATAATATTATCTGCTAATTGAACATCTGTTAGAAATTCAGATTGAATGGCATATCTACAATCAAAAAAAGCATTGGGTGGAGCATCTCTTTGATATGTAAGTAGGAACATGTCTCCTTCATCTAAATTTGCTGCTTTTATACCAAATGTTTCTAACTCTCTATTAGCATTAGGTATATTTTGAAACAAACAATTAGTTATTTCAGCACTTCCATAAATTAAATTTATTCCTATAGTCTGATTATCGAAAATAATTGTATTGTTTGAAGTTGCAGAAATAGTTGAGTTCCCAAACCTAAATCTGTTGCTAAAAAAAGACACAGTCCAATTTGCAAAAAAACCGATCTCCGATTTACTAAATGCTCTTGCAGGTGGTTTTAAATAAGCATCTTGGTGTGTTGATGAAAAAGTGGCTTCATTTATGTAAGGTGCCCCGTAAGTTTGTGGTACTTGAGTAAGTGGGGTATGTATACTTAATGGCGACATTTTGAATTGGTTATAATTCACCCATTCATTAGAACCTTGAAAAAATGGTATATTTCTGCATGTAAAAATAGAATTGTTTATTACAAATGGTAATAAAGTTCCACTTCCTTGTCCCAAATCCTGAAAGTTATGTTCAATGCCTATTCTATTTCTATTAAATATTGTATTTTCTATAGTTATCCCAGTAATACTATTAGTTTTAATAATTTTCCCAAATCTAATTGCAACATCAGCATCTTCAATTAAACTGTTATCGTGTAAAATTCCATTTGTAATATTACAACTAGCATTTCCAACTAAAATACCACCCCACATTGCACCATTTCCATATAAATGGCTTCCATTAATATTTAAACTTCCATTATCATTTACAATAATTCTTACACCAGGATTAATAATAAACTCTGCATCCGTAAAATTTACAATCGAAGAAATAATTACATCGGCTGTAATACAATAAACAGTATTTGAATAATTTCCAGAAATTACACCCTTAATTGCATTGTTGCAAGGTTGTGCTACTAAATTAAAAATAGTGGCTAAAAATAAAAACAGTGTTAAAATTTTCTTTTTCATAAAATCAAAAATTTATACCCAGCCATCCACAAATTAATGTGTTGTATAATAGCTAAGTTGGTTAAAATATAAAATACCTATAAGAAATGGCTAAGAATAGCGTTCTTATTTTTTTAACTAGTTTTTGATTTTTTTATATGTAGAATCCTTTTATTAAAACCCTGTATATTTTAATAAAGGATGATTTTTTTAAAACAGCCTCCTGCTACTAATCTCACTTCAAACTCAACCAACTTCCAACACTAACCACTAACCACTAACCACTAATCACTAATCACTAATCACTAATCATTATTCATCATCCTCCAAACACCGCTTCTATAATATCACTTTGCAGGGTTACTTCTTCATCGTGTATCACCCCAATTGCCATATACTCTCTATGTTCTGGTGTGCCAGCAGCAGCCAATAGTCTATTATCTTCATAAGGGCTATAACTATCGTAAGCCAATTTTAGCCAAGTGGCATGCCCTTTTAATCGCACATATATATTTACTCCATCTAAGCCATCTTTTGCAAAATCTATTCGCACCCTGCCTGGCATCACAGTGGCAGTAATGGTGGGTTTATAAGTGCTGTAATCAATAGCCGAATCTTCGCCAATAATTTGCAAACTGCTTCCTTTTTCATCGGTGTATGCACTATGTGTTTTCATTTTTCTAATATATTGCCTCAACTTTTTTTCGCCTGTGGCAACTGCTGTTTCTTTAGCTGCTTTGGCTGTTTTTGCAGTGGTTTGTGCAGCAGCGTGGTTATCAATTGCCGTTGTCATTCCATCGCAAGTGGTTTGCACATCGGTAATATCGCCTGCGGTTAAACCCAAACCAGCACCTAAAGTGCCTGTTTTGGTTTTTAAATTGCCATACCACGCTTTTTTGTCGTTTTCTTTATTTGGAATAAAATCGCTCATATAATAAATTTTAATTGTTAGTTGTTAATTGTTATTTTTAGTTTGATTTTCAATATTTTATATTTTTTTAGGCATCTCTAGCATTTTGCAAAACTGTTCTATTTTTTTGCAGCACTTTCCTGTTTTTCTGCCAAACCTCCCTATTTTTTTGCAGCAGTTTCTAGCTTTTTGTACTAACGCCCTATTTTTTTTGAAGAGCCTTATAGTTTTTTACTAGAAGCCTCTGCAAGTTTGTAGGGCTTTCTAACATTTTGCCAGTGTGACCTAATTTTTTGTAGGAGATAGAAATTTGAAAATTTAAAGATTGTGTCGAAATACATCGTACATTGTAAGCATCGCTGGACTTCCTCTAGCAGCAGTTGAAATAAAAAAGCCACAACTTGTAGAAAGTTGCGGCTGTGTATAGTAAATTTTAAAAAATAATTTGGTGTATATTGTGTAGTTGCTATTTGACCATTGACCATTGACCATTGACCCCACAAAGGATTGTAGCTATATAATACAGGAAGTTTTATGGTTGGATTTAAAAACATTTTTAGGCGTTTTAATAAACAATGTTAGCGATAATATGGATAAGAAAATATTATTTTTTCAAAAAAGTATTAATATTGGTTCACAAACTAAAAATATATATCCTAAGTACTCAATTGGCAATATTTTTGAATCAAATTTCTTTATGTTTAAAAAAAATTTTATAATACTAAGTTTTAGTTTTAATACAATTGCTTTTTCGCAAACAGAACCAGATGCCATTAATTATTCAAACATAAAAAGTATTAAACTTTTTCAACAAAACAATCAGCAAAGTTTACCAATAATTAATCTCCATTCAGCAGATTTGTTAGAATTACATTTTGATGATTTAGATGGATATCAAAAAAATTATTTTTATACCTATCAATTATGTAATGCCGATTGGAGTGAAGCAGATGTAAATCAATTTGATTATATAAAGGGATTTACACAAAACAGAATTATTCAAGCAAGGCCTTCGTCAATTACACTATCAAAATATATTCATTATCAAGCTACATTGCCAGAGAAAAATTGCATTCCTACAAAAAGTGGAAACTATTTATTAAAAGTTTATTTAAATGGAGATATAAATCAACTTGCTTTTTCCAAAAAAATGTTTATTGTAAATAGTATTGCAGCTGTTAATATGCAAATACTACAGCCATTTGATAATAATATTTATCGAACTCATCAAAAAATACAATTTACTTTAAATACTAGTCAGCTAAACTTATACAATTTTAAACAACAACTAAAAGTTTCTTTAGTTCAAAATCAAAGGTGGGATAATGCAATACAAAATCTACAACCATCATTTATTAGAGAAAATATTTATGAGTATAATGGAGAACAAGATTGTGTTTTTGCAGCAGGAAAAGAATATAGATGGCTTGATTTAAGAAGTTTTCGATTTGAAAGTGATAGAATTTTAAAAAAAGATGAAACAAAAAATCCTATTGATGTTTATTTAAAAAAAGATGAAACACGAATTAACCAAAGATATTTATATTATAGAGATATTAATGGTTGGTTCGATATTACTACAACAGATTTAGTTAATAATTGGTGGCAAACTGGATATGCAAATGTTCATTTTACTTATGTTCCAGAAAATAATCAACCTTATTCAGGAAAAGAAATTTATTTATTAGGTGAATTTACTGGGAACAAAGTAAATTTTGAAAATAAATTAAGCTATAATGCCGAACAAGGTGTTTATGAAAAAACGCTTTTACTAAAACAAGGTTACTACTCTTATAACTATATAACAAGGGATATTGATAATAAAAAAAATGAATCTTCTTTTGATTTAACAGAAGGAAATTATTGGGAAACCGAAAATACTTATGCCGTTTTTATTTATTATCGTTCATTTTCTGGTAGGCATGACGAATTAGTTGGATATAATACTTCAAATTCTCGATTAGGAGGAAGACTATTCTAAGTAAAATATTCAATTTACACAATAAAAAAAGCCCCAACTAATTAAAGTTGAGGCTCAATAAATATGGCAGCTACCTACTCTCCCAGGAAAATCCAAGTACCATCGGCCATGAGGGGCTTAACTTCTCTGTTCGGAAAGGGAAGAGGTGAACACCCTCGGCAAAACCACCATAAGATTTTTAGTTTTTTGATAAAATTGTCATTTATTAGCAGGTTGTCCTTACTAATTTTAAACTAATTACCATTAACTATAATAAGATCATATTGGAAAAACTCATAATCAAAACCATTCACCATTTCTGAGCTTTTAAAACTCAGATGAATGTAATAAAAAATAAAGCATACGGGCAATTAGTACTACTTGGCTCAAATGTTACCATTTTTACACCTATAGCCTATCAACGTCATAGTCTTTGACAGCCCTTAAAAGTAAACTCATCTTGTGGAAGGTTTCACGCTTAGATGCTTTCAGCGTTTATCCTGTCCGTACATAGCTACTCTGCATTACACCTGGCGGCATAACAGATACACCAGCGGTACGTACGACCCGGTCCTCTCGTACTAAGGTCATGTCCACTCAATTTACTAACGCCCACCACAG
The DNA here is from genome assembly GCA_031417315.1 of Chitinophagaceae bacterium. Lineage (GTDB taxonomy): Bacteria > Bacteroidota > Bacteroidia > Chitinophagales > Chitinophagaceae > CAIVPM01. The sequence continues at coordinate 4,642 of JANOVK010000174.1, forward strand.
ATAGAGACCGAACTGTCTTGCGACGTTCTGAACCCAGTTCACGTGCCACTTTAATCGGCGAACAGCCGAACCCTTGGGACCTTCTCCAGCCCCAGGATGTGACGAACCGACATCGAGGTGCCAAACCTTACCGTCGATATGAGCTC
>JANOVK010000175.1:0-16336 GCA_031417315.1 Chitinophagaceae bacterium
AGCTGCTTATTTGCTTTCAATTGAAAGTGCATTGTATTCTATTCTTACTTATTTAGCTGCCTCTAAAACTGTTGACTTTATTGTTGAAGGATTTGAAGAATATACTGGTGTAACTATTATATCATCTCATAGTTCTGAAATCAAAAAAATGCTTACAAATAAAATTGGTAGAGGCTTTACAGTATATCAAGGTAAAAGTGGTTTTGGAAGAAGAGGAGAAACAACTTCATTAACTTCAGATATTATTTATACAGTTATTACACGTTTAGAAATTGCTAAGCTTCAAGCTGAAATTGAAAAGATTGACCCCAATGCTTTTATGGTAATGAGCAGTGTTAAAGACACCAAGGGTGGGATGATAAAAAAACGTTCTTTAGTAAAAGATTAATTACTGAATTCGAGAAGAAATATTTTGTTCTTTAATTATTTTTTTAATAGTTTCTAATTTTAAATCTACTCCATTTCTTATTGCATCTGATGAAGGTTGAATTTCAATATCAGGAATTATTCCATTTCCTTTTTGTCTGTCTTTATTCATTACTAATTTAAACAATGGTAATCGAACTCTTAATTTAGTATTGGGTAAAATTATATTAGGTATCAACATTGCAGAATTTCCATAAAATGCACCACCACTCTCTTCTCCAACAATAGTTACATTTTTTTGATTTTTTAAAGATGAAGCAAACATAGTTGCTGCAGAAAAAGTATAGCCACCTTGAACAATAAATATTTTTCCATTAAAATGATTTTTTATTTTTGGGTTAAAATAATGGTTCTCGTAATATCTATTATGATATAATCCATCATTCATTTTTTTTGTTCCAAATTGCATTACAAACCAATATGGTAGCCAACCTTGAATATGTTTACCAAAATTAAATGATCTACTTCTTGCAGCAATGGTGTCTCCAATTTTAAATGCAGTATCTTTTAAATATTTTGTTAATAGCACATTTTTTTCAACACTTCCACCACCATTTTCTCTTAAATCAATTACTAAGTTTTTAATATTTTTATCCTGAATTGTTTTAAATGATTGCCTAAAAAACTTTCTCAATCTGCCTTTGCTAAAAGTTGCCAATCGAATAAAAGCTGTGTTAATTGAAGAGTCAATATTTAAAGATCTATAGCTTAATATTTTATTTTTCTTATTTTCTTTTTTTGATATTTTAGTTGATTCTTTTAATAAAATTTTTAGCGAATCAGTTTTAATTTTCGAAGTATCAATTTTTTCTGTAAAAGAATTTACAGAAATTGATTGCTCATTTTTTATTGAATCGAGATAGGTAATTTTAAAAACACTATCAATACCAAATATTGTTTTATACCATGCATTAAAATTGTTACTTAATAATTGGTTTTTAAAATTAATACCATAACCATCTGATGCAATAATTTGAAAAATGCTATCAATAATTTCTTTATTTTTTAAATCGTTAATGGATGTTATAATAGTGCCTCTTTTTAATATAGAATCGTTAATATTATACCGTGATAAAACAATCATAGAATCTTTCCAAACTTTTAAATTTAAAGGAAACTGAGGATATTTATTTTTGTTTGATAAATCGGTAAACTGTTTTGAAAATCTTACAGAAGTATGCCCACAATTTATTTTACTGGTAATATAAGCAATCTTATTTCTAACCTGAATTTCTGTTAATGAATCTGTAGTAGAATTAATAGCAGTTTCGAATAATTTATCTAAACTATCTTTCGATGTGTACCAATAAAGTGAAGGATGATTTGCTTCTAAAATTTTCTTTAATAAACTAATATCATCTTTAATTTTAGAGGCTGCATATTTTTTATTGAAACTATATTTTTTATTTTTTGTTGCAATACATGCACTTACAAATAGCATACAAATAAAAAAAATAATTTGACTAAATTTCATAAAAAAACTGTTTGTTTTTTAGATTGACAAACATATTACTTTTGAACTATGAAAAAATTTGCAGTTATTGTTGCTGCTGGCAGTGGCTTAAGAATGGGTAGCGAAACCCCAAAACAATTTTTATTATTAAATGGTAAGCCTATATTATGGCATTCTATTAATAGTTTTTTAAATACATTCAACGATATAAATATTATTATAGTTCTCTCTAAAGAATATATTGAAACTGGTGAACAAATAAGAAAAGACTTTTTAATTGATGGTAAAAGAATCACAGTTGCAATGGGAGGTGAAACAAGATTTCATTCGGTGCAAAATGGTTTAAAATCGGTTGAAGAAAATTCTATAGTTTTTGTACATGATGCAGTACGATGTTTAATTACAGAAACTTTAATTAAACGATGTTATGAACAAACTATTTTATTGGGTTCTGCTATTCCTGCAGTTTCTGCAATTGATAGTATTAGAATTGTTGAGGGAGATTCGCATAGAGTTATTAAACGTGCTTCAGTAAAAAGAATTCAAACGCCACAAACATTTCATTCAAACACATTAATTGCAGCGTATAATCAAAATTATCAAGAATATTTTACTGATGAAGCAACCGTTGTAGAATATTTTGGCAAGCAAGTTTATTTGTGTGAAGGGGATTATAATAATATAAAAATTACAACCCCAATTGATTTAAAAGTTGCAGAAGAATTACTAGTAAAATAATTTATTTTTTTATCCATTTAATCCACCATGGAAGGTTGTTAAAATGCCAGTGATAATAAGGTTGATTAATGGCTCCAAACTTTTGGTAAAAAGATTTTACACCTGGGATATCGCTGCCCTCAAAATCGAAAATTAAATTACTTTCCGAGAATTCGTGTATAATTCTATCTAATAAAAAATGATTAGCTTCTGTTTTTCTGCCAATTTTAGTTGTAGCATTTGCTATGTTATAAATTCTATTTTCATCAATTAATAAAAGTGCAGCAGATAATATTTGGTTATTTGAATTTTTTATTTGACGAACAATACAATTATTTGTTTTATGTAATTTATTACAAAGAGATTTAAAATTTATAAAATCTGTATCAATAATTTTATCCATTCTGTTAGCATAAATATTTTTATACAAATCAATAACACCATTTATGTTTTCGCTTGAAGAATATTCTATATTTTCTTTGGTAGCTTTTTTTAAATTTTGCTTTAAATCTGATTTGTAATTTTCGAAAATTGTTTCATAATCAGAATTTAAATCTAAAATAAAATTCGATTTTGATAGGGTTATTAATTCTCTAAAACAATTATTGTAATTAAACATAAAATCACCATAGCTTACAACTTTATTTATTTCTTTTGTTAAAATATTTGTATCTGTTTTAATATTTCCAATACAACCTAATTGTTGAATAAATGGAGGAGTATAAGCATATTTAAAACCAAATTTTTGTTTAATACATATTGGAAAAACAGCTTCATAATCTTTATAAACTAAACCAAGCCAATTAATTGACATGGTATTTAAATAAAGAACTCTACAATAAATATGAGCTTTATTTATTTGAACACAATTATCCCACTTTATAGAATCAATTTCTGATGATGGAATAATTTGAAAGTTTTTGTTCATTAAAATTTATAAGAAAGCAAAAATAACTGCTGTTGCAATGCAGAAAAAACTATCTTCGGCACTCGAAATTTTAAAATTTCTTAAACGATGGCAAAATTTATGCGAAAAATTGGGTTCGTTCCAATTATTTTTTTCTTACTTTCTTCATGCACTAAAACAGGTACAACAGAAAGATATTTGGTATTAAAATTTAAATTTAATCCGCTTCAAGAGAGATTAGATTCTGTAGGAAACATAGTAACTGTTGCTGCAGGTAATGGAGCAGCAACTCCAAGTTTTAATAGCATGAGTGCTCATTATGTAGAATTAGCTAATGATTCATCAACTCAATTAGGTAAAGGAATCATCTTGTACAAAGCCCCAGAAGTAACTACACTTTTTGATACTGCCATAGATTTTTCGAAATCAGTTTTTGGAGCTGATGGAGATGCATTTTTATCAATTCCATTAAGTAGTATTAAACCAGGAACCTATCAATGGTTAAGAGTTTCTTTAGCCTATCAAAATTTTGATGTTCCCTATAGATTAGATACAATTTTAAATGGTCAAAATTTTAATAGCAATTATATTGGAACTATTGCATCCTTTATTGGTTTTAAAACATATATAGAATCTTATACAATAAAAACTAAATCAGTAAGCTTAAATAGTTTTAGACCACAGGGTTATTGGGGTTTTGAAACCATTGTTGGTTCTGGAGGTATTTATTATCCGGCAATTACAAAAACGGGTCAAGCACCTAATAATGCAACAACAGTTGTAAATCCATTATTTGCATCAAGCCCAATTCCGCGTGGTTCTTGTGTTGTAACAGCAGCATTTAATCAAGCCAAATATAATAAAGATGGTACCTCAATTAATATTGTGGCTCCTTTAATAATAACAGGAACAGAAAAGGAAAGTATTATTGTTGATTGTTCTTTGTCAACAAATAAAAGTTTCGAGTGGAGAGAAATTGTGAATAATGGAATGTGGGATCCTTTAAAAGGAGAACAAGTTATAGATATGGGAATTAGAGGAATGAAACCAATAATAAAATAATTAAGTTTTTTATGCTTTAGTTTGGGTTGATGAAATGGTTTTAATAATTCAGTTAATTCTATCTTCCATAAACACATAAGAATATTGATGGTGCTTTTAATTAAAGCGGGTAATTATTTTTTTTACGAATTTGGCTTTTCCCATAAATTATAATTTATTTGTAAACTTTTTAAAGCAGCGTTTTAAATAAAAATGGTATCATATATTTTTTGATGAGTTATATAAAATAAAATAGAACAAGAAATTGTATTTTATTTTGAAATTTTAAATTAGTTAAGCTAATATTTATGTTAAAAAACAGAATTGTTATCGCCTTGTGTATGTTTTTGGTAGGGTCTCAATTAAATGCACAAAAACAAATCGAAATTGACAATGCACGTTTAAATCCTGCACCTCAAACTTATGGTAGTGGAAGTAATGTAGCCATTCCAATTAAACTTAATAGTTGTTTCGCTCAAACAAATAGCTTTGATGCAGTTGTATTAAATAGTAGCAATGTGCCTGTATCTCCATATACATCTGTTAGTGTTTTTTATGCCACTTTTATTAATATAAAATTACCAACAACATTAGCAACTGGCAATTATAAAGTTGCAGTATTTGGAAATGGAGGATTTGTAAGTGATACTTCAGCATTATTTCCTGTTACCAATGTTGCCATTCCGGTAGTTGCCAAAGCAACTCCTGTTATTTCAGATTTAATTTTATTAGATCAATATTATTATGGTATTTGTGATGGTAATCCATTAGCTGGATTTTCTTTATACGATAGTTGTTCAGCAGGTGGTACTGATAGTTTAATTTTAATTGATGATTATAGAATTGGTAATCCGATTACTAAATTTGTACCAAGTGTTTTAAATAGGTTTAATTTAACTTTTTCTCCCACCGATACGCTTGGAGGAAGATATAGAGATGCATATTATACAGCTTATGTAAAAACTATTTCTGCTGGTAATATACTTTCAACTAAAGCTTACCATATTATTAATAATAGTTGGGATATTAATACAGTTGTTATTGCTAAGGCTCCTGGTACAACTTATTCTTGTGTAGGAGACTCTGTTACTATAGGTATTTCATTAGATAGAAGTCAGTTTCAACATTTACAGCAAAATTTTCCTGGTGCAATTATAAATATAGATTGGAATTCAGGAGCACCTCAAAATTTTACACAATGCCAAATTATTGCTGCAAATGGAAGAATTAAAAAGTTCTATCCTGCAGGTTCCTGCAGTGCAAGTGGTACACCAAGTTTTAAAATTACAAGTACAGTTACCAATCCATTTAATATTTTTAATGGACCAGGCATAACAGGTACTTGTGCTGCTGGGGCAAAAACAATTATAGAAGCATCTATTTTTGCACCGCCAAAAGCCAAGTTTAATATGGACTCTGTGGTTTGTGCAATGGATACAGTAAAGTTTATTAATACATCAGATCCGGGACAAGGGTTCGCCAACTTAGGTGGAACAACAGTGTGTGCACAATTAGCAAATTATACTTGGGTTATTGATGGTAATGTAGGTACGCCATTATATCAATCTGCAAAAATTGAATTAAAAAAAGATACTGCCTATTCTTTTAATTCTTCTCAAGTTGGCTATCATAATGTTTCACTTTATATTAACAATAATTATGGGTTACAAGCTCCTTGTCCATCTCACGATACAACAAAAGTAATTTGTGTTGATACTGCAAAAGTTAGACCCATATTTGTATTAGATAGTGCTGGAGTTGGTATATTTAGAGATAGTTTAGTGGGATGTGCACCAGTTTTTTGTTTAAAAAATATGACTCGTAGAACTTTATGTGTTGATAGTACATTATTTACTTATCAATGGCGAGTTTTAGATGCTAGTGTTCCTGGTCCTAATTATCCTGAAATACCAGAAAGTTCTGGAAATTTTTCTTACACATCTGGAAATAATAGTAGCAGAGAACCCTGCATTTCAATTAATAAAACGGGTAAGTATTTTATTGAATTAAATGCTAATGCAAAGTGTTTATTAGATTCAAGTTTAAGGATGTTAAAATATATAGAAGCTAATGGTGATGCTGGAGTTAATTTTCCTATTGGGTCAGATACGGTATCTACTTGTAGTTATCCTATTCCTTTAACAATAGATTATAGCCCAACAGGTGGATTTAATACATTTTTGGGATTAGTAGATTCTGTAAGTTATACCTACCAAGCAAGTGCTGGTGCAACTTTGAGTTATAAATGGACAATTACCCCAGGATCTTATGGCGTAGATTATGATACTATTGGTGGTACTACTACTACATCTGCTTATCCAATATTTAGATTTTATAACCCAGGATTGTATAAAGTTTCAATCTTGTTTAGTAATAACTGTCAGCCTAAAACTGCTGTTCAATATGTTGCCTATCGCCAACCTGTTGTTGCAAATGCTGGCGGCTTAATAGATTCTATTTGTCATACTACAAATTCTTTTAATATTAGTGGAGCTAATACAGGGACAGGAGGTACAGTAGGACAAATAATTTGGTCAACAACTGGTACAGGAACTTTTTTACCAGCTATAGGAACTCCGATTACTCCAAATATTTTTAACCCAACTTATATTCCAAGTGCTGCTGATAAAGCTCTTGCATGTGATACTGGGTTTACATTTACTCTTACCATGTCTGTTTTTGGTGTTCGCCCTTCAAATTGTGCAATCGTTTCAAGTAACAGAAGATTGTTTGTTAGACCATGTGTTACGGTTCCAAACACACAGTTTAATTCTTGTTCAGGTTCAGCCGTAAATTATTCTATAACCAAACCTGGGTTAGTGGGTTCAATTTTCACCTGGACCTCTACAGTAATTGCTGGTATTGCAACTGGAAATACTAATAATGCAGTTGGATCAACAGTAATAACTGATGTATTAACTGGAAATGGAATAGTTCGGTATACCCTCTTTCCAAAATTAGATGGTTGTGTTGGAAATCAGTTTTTTTTATGGGATACTGTTAGACCCATTCCTAATAAACCACTTTTAACATTATTAAAACCAAATAATCCTACAAAGAGTATGTGTAGTGGAGATACTGCACGTATTCAAATGAACGGTAGTTCATCAAGCGATCTGTTTAGCTGGACTTCTAGAAACCATGTTGGTAAAATTACTGGCTTAACAATTGGTTCTAATTTACCAAGTCCAATCATTACCACATTAATAAATAACACTTCTCCATTTTTAACTGATACTGCTACTTTTAGGGTAAATACAACTACAAAATATGGTTGTGTGGGTCCTTTTGATAGTACATTTATTATTGTAACTCCTGGACCGAATGTTGCAGATATTTCTGGTAATCTAATTAAATATTTATGTAATTTAAGTTGCGATACCATTAAACATAATACACCAGGTGCAGCAGGATTAGGAACCTTTAGTTTAAAATTTAGTAATGTTGCCCCAAATCCTACAATAACAAACTTAAATGATTCTACAAAAATTGTTTGTGGAATGAAACCCGGGGGTACCTATAAATTTGAATGGAAAGTTGCACCAGTTCTTGCAGGATGTGTAACAACAACAGATAGTATAGAGATTCAAGTTACAGATTCTTTACCTACACCTTTTGCAGGTATGGATACTGCTTTTTGTGATGTTAATGGGGTTACACAACGTGTTTTTATAGTAAATGGGTCACTTTCAAGACCGCTATTACCAACAGAATTTGTTTATTTCAATGGAGTTGGCCCTGCTGCATTAACAACACCATATTTTTTTACTAACATAGGAGTTAATGTTGTTGAAATGAGAGTACAAAACTTTGTTTGTGTAGATAAAGTTGATACTATGCTAGTAAGAGCCTTTACTCAGCCATTAGGGGGTTCAATAACTGTAAATCCCATTCAAAGTAGTTTTTGCCAAGGAGTACCTTTTACATTAACTTCAAATTATGATACAAGTGTTGGAAATATTGGTAGATGGGTTTATCAAATTTTCAGACCACCATTTACTACCTTTAATGTTGGTAATGGGTTAAATCCTTTTACTTTTACTCCAACTGAATCTGTCGGTTTTCAGGCTTTAATTTATTCAAAGGGTTGGAGTTTTGGTTGTAAAGATTCAGTCTTTACTAGTGGATATAATATTAATGTAGATAGCACAACAATTGCAGGAACAATTTCTGCTACTGATACAATAGTATGTACTCCAAATACATTAATTACTTTACGTGTAAATGGTCTCCGAGGTTCAGTAATTGGATGGCTAAGATCAACAACAAATGCTACTTCTGGTTATGGTTCAGGGTTTGCTTTAGGAAACCCAGTTTCTGTACCAGTTACTACAACAACTTGGTATAGAGCTTTAGTTAGAAATGGAAACTGCTCGATTGATACAACACCACCATTAAGAATATTTTTACCCTCTGGTGCTGGTGCAGCTAGTACAGGAAATGATACTGCAGTTTGTAATGCTACTTCAATATTATTAACAGGAAACACACCACTTATTGGTAGTGGATATTGGAAAATGATTCAAGGGTTGATTAATACGCCATTATTTGGCACACATACTTTTACCGCACCACCAACAGGAGATACGACCTCGCTAAATCCAATTAACGCTAACATTCAACAATACGGCACCTATCAATTTGTTTGGACAATTAAAAATTTAACTTGCGATGCTACTGCTGATACAATTACAGTACAAAACACAGCTCCAATAATTAATAATGCAATTGGAACAACTATTGATACGGTTTGTTTTGGTACTCAAATTTTAGTTACAGGTACAGTGCCTACAGGTGGTAGTGGCATTTATAATTATACTTGGGAATACTCTACTAATACTGGCACTACTTGGTCAACAGGTTCTTTAGCTGCAAATAGTTATAGCTTTAGTGCCTCTACAAATGTTTGGGTAAGAAGAGTGGTTAAATCTGATTCATGTTATTCGTATAGTAATATTATTCAATTTATTGTTCATCCACTCATTGTAAATAATGTAATTACACCAGCGGTTCCAGCAATTTGTACAAACAATTTAGCTCCTACTATAAATGGTACATTACCAACAGGTGGAAACAATTCATACACTTATGTTTGGAATCAAGCAACTAATATCAATATCATAAATAATCTTTGGACAACAGTAGCAACAACAACTCAAAATTATTCACCTGGTATTAATTTGGTTGATACATTTTGTTTCAGACGTATTGTAAATTCAGGCAAATGTTCAGATACATCAATGGTAAATTGTGTTACTGTTTATCCTGATGCAAAAGCAGTTTATACAACAAATAAATTAGTTTCTTGTGCACCATTTCAAATACTTATTGAAACTCCTTTACCACCTCCATTAAATACAAATTACGATTGGTATGCAACTACAGGTTCTCCTGTTGTAAGAACATTTATTGGCTCAGGTGCTGGTTTCCCTGGTTATACAATTAGTACAGGATTAGATAGTATTAAAATTACTTTAATTGCAACAAGTACTTTAGGTTGCAAACCAGATAGTACCAATAAATGGTTCTACACTTCTGCTACACCATTTGCTGCTTATACAGTAAATGTTGATAGTGGTTGTGCTAATAATACTGGTTTAAATACAACTACATTTACATTTACTAATACTACTGCAAATCAAGGTTTGTTTACTTATGTATTTAATTATGGAAATGGTAGTTCTACAGGAAACCCTAATCCATTGCCAATGACTTATGGGCCAAGTTCTACAGGGTTAGATACTATATATACAACTATCATAACAGCAACTTCACCTGCTTGTGGAAGTTCACAATTTTCAATACCTATTAAAATAAGAACTAGACCAAAAGTTTTATTTAGTCTTAGCCCAGCTTACCAATGTTCAGGAGGTCCTGTTACTTTTACAAATCAAACTGTGGGTAGCCCTAATTTAACTTGGAACTGGAATTTTGGAGATGGTATAGGAACTTCAACACTTTCAAACCCAACTTATATTTACAATGTAACTAGTATAACAACAGAAATTCCAACATTAATTGCAACCAATGAATGTGCTAGTGATTCAGCAAAAAATACAGTGGTTATTGCTGCCAACACGGTTACTTTAAATATTTCTGTTAAGGGTACTGATAGATACAAATGTTTACCAGATACGGTTACATTCTATTCTAATAGTAATGGCGGAACTTCTTATTTCTGGAATTTTGGAGATGGAACATTATCTGTACCAACTTCAAAAGGTATTGATACCGTTATACATATTTATACTGCACCAGGAAAATATATTGTTACTTTAACAGGTAGTACAAGTTGTGGTACAGTTACTAAAACAGATAGCATTTATGCTTATGGAACACCAATTGTAGGTTATACTATTAATACAAATACAACAATTTGTAAAGGCGATACAGTTACATTTACTAACTTAACAGATACCGCAACAAGTTATGTTTGGAATTTTGGAAATGGTACAAACAGTGCAGTAAATCCATTTAGAGTTTATAATTCAAGTGGACTTTACAACGTTAAATTAACAGCCATTCGTAATCATTCATTACCATTAGGTGGAATTTTATCTTGTATCGATACTTCAAGTTTACAAAGTATTACTGTACGAGATACTATGCCTGCAGTTTTTGCAATAAATCCAATTGGTACAAGTTGTCTACCTTACTCAGTTCAATTTGTAAATAATACACCAATATCTACCTTACCAATAAGTACTACTAATTGGACATTTGGTGTTGCTGGTGCAACTTCAACATCGAACCCAGCAAATTATACTTATACAGCATTAGGTCAATATAATATTAATTTAACAGTAAGAAATGCTGGTGGTTGTACTTATATAGATAGCCAAAAAATAATAGTTGATGGACCTATTGGTACATGGACTCACGATACTGGTTATGTATGTAATAATACTCCAGTAAATTTCCAAATAAATGCAGTATCAACTGATACTTGTTTCATTAATTTTGGAGATGCAACACCTGTAGTTGCTCAATTATATAGTACTTTACCAAATCCATTTACTCACGTTTATACAACAGGAGGAAGCTTTATTCCTACAGTTACTTTAAAATCTGTTAGTGGTTGTACTTACTTTATTGGTGCAATGGGAACTGTAAGAGTTGACTATGTTAAAGCAACGTACACAATCAATCCACAAGTACAAGTTTGTGGCACAACAACATTAAGTTTTACCAATACTTCTAAAGTAGATCAAACACCATTATCGGCTGTTTATTTATGGAATATTGCTGGCACACCTTCATCATTAACAAATCCAAGTATGACGTTTAATACCACTGGAGTTTATAATGTAAGGATGCAAGTAACATCGGTTAGTGGATGTTTTGATTCGGTTGCAACAACTCCAGTTTTTGTTAAGGTTAATAATATTCCAAATATTTTAAGCATTACTCGTCAAGATACTGCTTGTACTGGCCAAACTGTTTATTATACAGCAAATACAAGCATTAGTGAAGATCCTATTGTAAATTACAATTGGAATTTTGGAAATGGATTAACAGGGTCGGGTATAAGCTCAAATAATATTTTTGGATCTGCCGGATTCTATTTTGATACTATTACAATTGTTACTTCTACAGGATGTAGCAGTACCTTAGTTTCAAGTCCAATAGTAATTAATGGAACACCAACTGTTTCAATTAATCCAAGTGTTGATACATCAATTTGTTTAGGAGCTGCTATACCATTAAATGCATTTAGTAGTGGGTCAACACCTATTTCATCTTACAGCTGGTATCCACCTATTAGTTTAAACACAACTGTTGGATCATCAGTAATTGCATCTCCAACAAGTTCAACAAAATATGTTGTAACAGGAACAAGTGCAAGAGGCTGTACAGATACTGCTAGTATTAATATTAATGTTGTACAACCATACACAGTTACTGTAACAGCAGCACCAAGAGATAGTGTTTGTTTAGGCGAAAGCGTTGTATTAACTGCAAATGGAGCAGCTACTTATTTATGGACACCTGCCTTAGGATTAGATGTTACAACAGGCCCAAGAGTTGTTGCTACACCTAATGCAACAACAGTTTATACAGTAACAGGAACTAATGCAGCAAACTGTTTCCCTAATACTTCTGCATCAATTTCAATTGGAATTGGAGATACAACCAAAATTAGTTTAGGTGCAGATACTGTTCGTTTACAAGGTGGCTCTACATTCCCACTAACACCATCAATTACAAATGGTCCAATTGCAAGTTGGAATTGGACACCTGCAACAGATTTAAGTTGTAGCGATTGTGGTAATCCAATTGCATCAGTAAAAAGTAATATTTGTTATAATGTAGAAGCAACAAGCATTTATGGTTGTAAAGCCTATGACGATATTTGTATCATTGCTTTCTGCGAAGCAAGTCAAGTATTTATTCCAAATGCATTTACACCAGATGGTGATGGAGTAAATGATTATTTATGGATTAAAGCTCGAGGAATTAAGCAAGTTAAAAGCTTTAGAATATTTAGTCGTTGGGGTCAAGTAGTGTTCGAAAGAGCCAACTTTGTTCCTGTAGATTTTGATAGAATAAATAGTTGGGATGGAAAAATAAAAGGCGTTATTGCACCTACAGATGTATATGTTTATACTTGTGAAGTAGTTTGCGAAAACGGGTCTAAGTTTACTTACACTGGAAATATTTCAGTAATTAAATAATTAATTGAATTAGAAATTTTGATATGAAAAAAATTATTGTATCGCTAAGTTTAATGTTGGTAATGGGTAGTGCAGGTTTTAGCCAAGACCTTACATTTTCTCAATTCTACGAAGCACCATTATTAAGAAATCCTGCATTAGCTGGAATTTTTAATGGAGATGTTAGAGTTAAAGGAAATTTTAGAAGTCAATGGGCTAGCATTACAGTTCCATTTCAAACTAGTGCTTTTAGTGCCGAGTATAAAATGCCTTTAAATAATTCTGTTGGAGATTGGATTACTTTGGGATTGCAAGCTACCAATGATGTTGCTGGAGATATTAAACTTAAAAGAACAGCCTTATTGCCTGTTATCAGTTTTAATAAATCGTTAAGCCAAATTAATGATAGTTATTTATCAATTGCATTTATGGGTGGACCCGTAAGTACTCAATTTAATCCTACAGAAATAAAAATGCATCAAGTTCAGGCATTAAATAACACTGGATATACTTATTGGGATATGGGTGCAGGTTTAACTTATAGTAGTAATTATGGAGACGATATTCGTTATTATTTAGGTGCTGCTATGTATCATATTAATAACCCTCAATTAAATTATTTTTCTAGTAATACCGAGTTTAGTGTATTAGGAAGAAAATTAGTTTTAAATGCTGGAATAACTGCTCAAACTAGCGACAATAATAAAGTTCAGGGCTATTTAGATTATTTTAAACAAGATGGAAACGAACAATTTTTAGCAGGTATGTTATATGGAGTTGAGTTGAATAGAAGATATAATGATGAAAAAACTATGGGCGTAAATTTTGGTGCATTTTTTAGATGGGGCGATGCTTTAATACCTGTAATTAATTTTGATATTTACGATTGGAATTTTGGTTTAAGTTACGATGTTACTATTTCTAAACTCAGTACTATAAATCAATCTCGTGGTGGTATGGAATTATCTGCAACTTATCGTGCAAAGTTAAATCGTAGGTCATCAGCAGGAGATGCAGTGCGTTGCCCAGGATTTTAATTTTAATTTAAAGATCTTATATTCAAAACCTTGCAAACGCAAGGTTTTTCTTATTCCCCCCCCGTCGTGGTTCCTGTCCCACGAAACAGCAAAAGAAACAGGTTTGTGAGACACAAACCTCGGATAGAACACGGAGTTATACCAAATTTTAAAATAAAGAGCCGATATTTTTCTCACAGATAACACAGATAGCACGGAAAATATCTGTGCTATCTGTGCTATCTGTGTTATCTGTGAGAGAATGAGTGTTTATTGAAGGGTTTTTAACAATTCCTTCCCCACATCGTCTCCTTAAAAGGGATGTGTGTTAGCTAAGGGACGTTGTGGTAATGCTTTTCAAAAGCCCAACAATTATATATTTGCTTAATGCCAGTAAGACGAAATATTGCCAACAATGATGGCACCTATTTTATTACATTTACTTGTACCAATTGGATACCTCTTTTTGAAATAACCAACGCTTATGATAGTGTTTACAATTGGTTTAATGTGCTAAAAAATGATGGTCATCATATAATTGGTTATGTAATTATGCCCAATCACATACATACTATAATTTCTTTTAAAAATCTTGGAAAATCTATTAATGCTATCGTGTCGAATGGCAAAAGATTTATGGCTTACGATATTGTAAAAAAGTTAGAGCAACAAAAAAATACAAGCATACTTCATCAATTAAGTAACGCCAGAAATACTGCTGAAATAAAAGCTAATAAAAAGCATAAAGTATTTGAAACATCTTTCGACTGGAAATGTTGCGATAGTGATTTATTTATTGAACAAAAGCTGCAATATATTCACAGCAATCCTTGCAAAGGCAAGTGGAGTTTAGCTAATAGTTCGATAGATTATTTGCATTGCTCGGCGAAATATTATTTAACAGGAGAACAAGGAATATATGAAGTAAAAAATTATAAAACACTTGCAGATGAGTAGAAACCACAACGTCCCTTGGCTAAACACAAAATGCTTTGAAAGGAGACGTTGTGGCGAAGAAAGGTGTAACTTTATTTTCAATTCTAAATACTTGCATTTCCATCTCCTTTTCATTCTCTACATTTGAAATATGAAGCATATCCTAATTTTCTTTCTAATAGCATTATATCTCCCAGGTCATTCCCAACATTATTACGAAATAAAGCTATCAAAAACATTGAATGAAAAACGATTAGGATCGTGGGCAATAGGAGATTATAAAGTTTATGTTGAGTTAGATGTATTAGAAAATAATTTTCGCAGTACAGGTAATAGCTTCTTAAATCCTGATCTTAAAAATTATTACCCTGATTCTGTTATTGCTTCCTTCAACCTTAGTGCTAAAATGTATTTGGAAACTGCTGAACAGTTGAAAAAAGCAGAAAACGGATCTGATCTGAAGAAACTGACTGTTCCTGCTGGGGGAGAAAATGAAAAAGAAGCTTTGGGCAATTCAAGAGAAGTTGAAATTAAGATCAAGCAATTATTGAGAAATGGATTGGCAGTTGTATATTATAAAGGAGAACGTGTTTTTATACTTAAGGCACGATACAAAGCACAAGGTGATGGTTTAGATTTTGGATATGATATTTTGATCTATTTTGATGATGAAGGAAATTACGTTCTTAAATATAATGAACATTTAGGTTGGTAACCCTTAGCCTATTAAATGACTGTAATAATTGAAGAATAATAGAGAAAGAACATCTGCTAACATTGGGTTTGCTGCAAGGCTGGCAGGACATTGGAGCAATGGTCATTTTACTATTTCAAAACTCAGTACTCTAAATCAATCTCGTGGTGGTATGGAATTATCTGCAACTTATCGTGCAAAGTTAAATCGTAGGTCAGCTGCTGGTGATGCAGTGCGTTGCCCAGGATTTTAATTTAAAGATCTTATATTCAAAACCTTGCAAACGCAAGGTTTTTTTTGTTTAAAAAAAGTTAAGAAAAAAGATAGTTTTTAAATACAATATCATTCATAAATTATCGTTAATAAGTATTACATCTACCCTGAAAACATATTTAATTAGTTAAACTATGGTTATGGGTAAATTAGCACGTATTTTTTTATTAGTTTTTGTTATTCTAATATTTAACAAACAAACTTCTGCACAAACTGCTG
>JANOVK010000176.1:0-2978 GCA_031417315.1 Chitinophagaceae bacterium
GACATAACAAATATCGTCAGCTTTTTTATTAAACCACTTATCAAATTCAGCATAATCTTCTCTGAAACTATCAAAAAAACCATCTCTTATGTTAACTTCGGCAAAATCAACTTTCTGAACAGATAAAACCTTATAATCAACTAATTCAGGATTTTCAGATGTTACTTTTTCAAGAAAGCTTTCAATTTTATAAACTTTATCCGCTATTCCAAGTAAATTTGCTTTAGTATGGATTTTTTTATCTTCAGAAATTTATTTGTTTTTCAAACAAATAAATTTCTGTCAATTCATTTGAGATATTAATTCCTAAATCTCTCAAATTCTGATTTTCGCCACCAATTTCACTATAAGCTATAATGGCTTCAGTTCTTAATTTATTTTTAAACTCGTTTTGTCTGTGTAAAGAAAAAAAAGAGTAAACTGCAATAGAAGATAAAACTAAAATGATAGCTACTATTAAATTAAATAGCAATGCAAATCGCAGCTTTAAAGTCATTTAATTTATTTTATATAATAGCCAAAATTGCTTTTCGTATAAATAAGTTTTCTTTCGAATGGCTTATCAATTTTGTTTCTTAAAAAAGAAATATAAACTTCTATTGTATTAGTGCCAGTATCGAAACTTAGGTCCCAAACTTTTTCGAGTATTTCTTGCTTAGATGTAATTCTGCCTTTATTTACGGCCAATAATTTTAATAGTAAAAATTCTTTCGCTGTTAACGAAATTTCATTATTAGCTCTAAAAACTCTTTTACTATTATTATTAATTTCTAAATCTTCGATAACAATAATATCATTATCGTTTAATTTAGAAATTTCAGTTTTCTTAAGTAATGTTTTTATTCTTGCAATTAATTCTTCAAAATGAAATGGCTTAACAATATAGTCATCTGCACCAAAATCAAATGCATCAACTTTATTTTGAATTTCTCCAAATGCCGTTAATATTACAATAGGAATTTTTTTATTAGTAGCTCGAAATGTTTTACATAATTCGAATCCGTTTTTACCAGGTAAACTTAAATCTAAAATAACAAGAGAAAATTTACGACTGTAAAAAAGTTGCTCAGCTCTAATTCCATCTGATGCTGTTTCAACTTTATATCCATTTGTTTGTAATTCATCTTTAATAAGATTACACAATTTCTCTTCATCTTCAACTAATAAAATTGAATACTGGTAAGGCATAGTTAGTTTCTGTAGTTGTAAATATAAATGTAATTTTTACTATTGTATATCGATTTTTTTTAATCCTAAAATTAAAAATACCCAACCTAAAATAAAACAAATCCCTCCTATTGGAGTAATAATACCAATAAAACTATTTATTTGGATATTATAAGTTTTTAAATAAACTATAAGATATAATGATCCACAAAATAAAATAATTCCTACAATAAACATTTTTGATGCAGTTTGAAAAAATTTATTTGGAAATAAATAAATTAAAAATCCACAAAAATAAATTGCAAATGAATGATAAAACTGATATTTAACAGCTGTTTCGTACGATGTAGCATTTTTTATACTTAACAAATTTTCTAAGGAATGTGCCCCAAATGCCCCTAATAATACTGCAAGAATTGCAAAGCACGATGCAATAATCATTACACTTTTAAACATAATTATTTATTATAGCTTGAAAATTATTTTCGTTGATTTGTTCACCTAAAAGTTGATGCTTACTTTTTGAATAAAAAGGTATTCTTTGTTTTAAAAGTTCGTGTAAATATTCTTGCAAATTATTTTCTGCAATATTTATTAATAATGGTCTTTGAATTTTGTTAAATTCTAACCTTTTAGAAATTGCTTCAACATCATCATTTAACCAAATAGTAATGCCATTTTCATTCATCCAATTTATATTATTATTAAAACAAGCAGTACCACCACCTGTTGAAATAAATGTGTGTTCTTTAAGTAAACTTAATTCAATTAAAATTTCAGATTCCATTTTTCGGAAATTAGATTCCCCATAATTATTAAATATTTCACTAATAGTAAGATTCATTTTTCTTTCAATAAACTTATCGACATCAACAAAATTGAAATTATTTTTTTTTGCTAATAATCTTCCCCAATAAGATTTTCCAGAACCCATTAATCCAATTAAAAAAAATAATGTGGAAGTTTTTTGAAGTTTAATTTTAGACCTGAATGCCACAATGAAATATTTACAAAAGCAAATTTAGTTTACTCTACGTCCTTTCATTGTCCTATTTTCTCTGTTTTCTTTTTCGATTAATTGTTTTTCGATCATTAATCTAGGAAAATAATCTTTCATTACCAGAGTATATAAATTGCCATCGTAATTTACAGTATTCGAAAAATTACCATAAATATCATCGTTACTTAATTGATACACCCTATGATTGCCAAGTGTTTTAGGTGTAGCAAAAGTTAAAGTTTTATTTTCTCCTTTTTCAAATGAAATTTGAATTCTATCGGGATAAGTTATAGTACAAATGCCCTTTGTATTTGCTCTTAAAATAATATTCTCAAAATATTTCCCGTTCTCAATTATAACTTTTCCTCTTGAAACTTTTGCAGCTTCACAAGCAATCTCTCTCGATAATACAATATCATTATCAATAAAATATTGAATTTTTTTTAAGTCTATGTTTTGAGATTCTAAATTTTTTCTTATGTCTGAACTAAAATATGCTTTTTTATTACATGAAGAAGAAAACAAAATAATTAAACAAAGAAATAGTATATACTTACAAATTTTCATTCACAAAATTGGATATTGATAAGATGTAAAATAACGAAATAAAATTCGCGAAATAGTTCCCTAATTCAAGGGGGATAAATTATTTAAAAGCATTCAAGCCTGTAACATCCATTCCTGTTATTAATAAATGAATATCATGAGTACCTTCGTAAGTAATTACACTTTCTAAATTCATCATATGCCTCATAATACTATATTCACCTGTAATACCCATTCCTCCAAGCATTTGGCGTGCATCACGAGC
>JANOVK010000177.1:0-1541 GCA_031417315.1 Chitinophagaceae bacterium
TTGAAAATGCAATGAATTTTGAAAACGCTGAAGCTAAGTTAATTTTGAGATTTATTTCAGAAGATTTTCCAGATAACCGAAATTGTATTTTAAAATATATTAATTATAATAAGAGAAACAATATATTAGAATTTAGTACAACTACAAATTTTGAAACCAGTAAAAGCCCATTACATAATTTAGATCTTCAATTACATTATACTCATTTTAGAATTGATTTTAAATATGTATTGGAACGAGTAAAAGATGCGAATAGTATATTTTCTACAGAAGTTCTTATAAATAATGTAGGTTTTAACTATCCTAAACTACAATTTAAAAAGGGTTCTGGTATATATGATGTTAATGGTATAAATAAAGAATACTTTACTTTTTTCCCAACTTTTGAAAAAATACCAATTTCAGGGGCTGATGAGCCTGGTTTCTCTCCTGATTATTCGCTTGATATCTTATTCTTATTATACACGGCAAAATCTTCAATTACAACACCTGACAAGGAAAAACTTGATGCCTACCTTATGATGGCAAAAAAAAACTATGAAGAATTAGAAGTTTTAAATGAAGAAATTGTTGATGAGGAAATTTGTAATGAAGAAAATGATGAATTAGATGAAATTTCACCCGAAGATGTAATACTACTTCCGTCACAATTTAATTTACCTCAGGTAAATGATTATATTGGAATGGAAGAAATAAAACTAGAATTAGAAGAAGTAAAAGCACTTGTAAAATTTAGAAGTCAAAGAATAAAATATGGTTTGCCTTTAAATCCTTCTACATTACATATGATTTTTAAAGGAAACTCTGGTACAGGAAAAACTACAATAGCCAGATTAATTGCACAATATTATTTTGAAATAGGGTTATTAAAAACAAATAAGTTAATTGAAGTAGATAGAGAAGGACTTGTTGAAGGTTATCTTGGTCATACAGCTAAAAAAACTAAAGCTGTTTTTGATTCTGCAATAAATGGAGTTTTATTTATTGATGAAGCATATTCACTTTATAGACCTGATAATGATAGTGATTTTGGAATAGAAGCCATTACAACTTTACTAAAATTAATGGATGACCATAGGGATAAAATTGTAGTAATAATAGCTGGTTATGACAAAGAAATCGATATACTTTTAACATCAAATCCAGGTTTAAAATCTAGATTTTCAAAAACAATTCAATTTAGAGATTTTTCTAAAGATGAATTAGGAAAAATTTTTGAAAAGATGGTTAAAGATTATGAAGCTCATCTTACACCTGGTGCAAAATTTAAAGTTGAGCATATAATTGAAAAATATTATGACAAAGGAAAATTTAATTCAAATGCTAGAACAATTAGAACTTGGTTTGAAGAAACAATAAAGAAACAAGCAAACAGACTCTCTAAAATCGAAAACCCAACTAAAGAAGAAATGTCTACAATAATTGATACAGATATTCCTAATAAAATTCCATAGTATAATTTATGACTCAAAATACATTTTTAGTAAAAGGCAATTTGGTTGATATTAAAAACAAAAAAATATTTCTTGCAGAAATTGTAG
>JANOVK010000178.1:0-1650 GCA_031417315.1 Chitinophagaceae bacterium
CGCGACTTGCCGTCGGGCATCACCACGGTCAGCGTGCCCTTGCGGATCAATTTACCGAGCAGATTGTCGATCAGCGCCATATTGCCTCCCCGGGAGTGAGCCTAACCGTTCGAACCGGCGGCGCAAGGCTCGGGCGGCGACTGCTCAGTCCATTATCCTCTTGCCCGTGCCCCAGATCAGCCAGACTCCGGCGCCGATGACATTGACTCCCGCGGCGATGATCAAAGTCGCGGTATAGCCACCGGTCCAGTCGAGCAGCAGCCCGGTCGCGGCAACGCCGATGATTCCCGGCAGCGTCCCGGCGGTGTTGGTGATGCCGACCAGCACATCGGCGTGCTTGGGGGCGATATCGAAATAGTTGGAGGCAAAGCCCGACCAGGTCAGGCCGAGCATGCCCAGCGCGCCACACAAGGTCAGCAACGCCATCGTCGGGGTCGTCGCGCCCGCCGCGAGCAACGTGAAGCCGCCGGTGCCGAGCAATCCGACGACCTGGAAGCCCTTGCGTACCCGTGTCAGGTCGGTCCCGCGCGCGATCAGCCGGTCGGCCAGCGCCGCGCCGGCATTGCCGACGACGAAATAGCTGACCCACGGCCCGACCGCGAACAATCCCGACCCGGTGATCGACAGATGCTGGGCGTCGCGGAAATAGCTCGGCAGCCAGGCGAGCATCAAATAGAGCGACCAGTTGGTGCAGAAATGGTTGATGATCAGCGCCCACACCGCCGAATGCGAGAACAAGCGCCGCCACGGCACCGGCTCGGGGTGATCGCCGACCTCGGCCTCCATCGGCGCGAGCAACGCGCGCTCCATGGACGAAATCGCCGGATGGGCCGAGGGGGTCGGGTGAACCAACATGAACCACGCGACCGCGAACAGCACACCGGCAAAACCAAACACATAGAAGACGCTCTGCCAGCCGTGATTGGCGACCAGCCAGCCGGTCGTCGACAACGCGAAGATCGTCCCAACCGCGATCCCCGTCAGGTTGAACGCCACCGCGCGGCTGCGTTCGGTCGGCGGCAGCCAGCGCGCGAACAGACCGTAAATCGCGGGAAATGTCGCTGCTTCGCCCACCCCCATCGCGATGCGGGTGACGATCAGCACGGCCAGCGAAATTCCAGCGGCTAACGGCGTCAGGACGGTGAACAACGACCAGCCGATCAGCGCCAGCCCGAGCAACAATTTGCCGCCGATACGGTTGGCCAGCCAGCCGCTCGGGATCATCGCCGCCAAATAGCCGATGAAGAACGACGACAGCACCAGCCCCTTGGTCGTTCCGGACCAGCCATATTCCTCGGCCATCGGGATGATCGCGACCGAAATATTGACCCGGTCGATGTAGCAGATGAAGGTCGCGAGAAAGCATAGCCCGACAAGCACGTAACGCTTGGGAATGCCAGCCGGCACTGCCGGCACCGCCGCTTCGGCCATTTTGTCCCGCCCCCCAATTCGGCGGATTTCCGCCGAGAGTCGGTTTGACCAAAGATCACATACGAAAGCAAACTTTTGATTCGATGGCGGAACGATATTAGCCGGTCGCGGCGAGTTTGTCCTTGGCCTGTCGGTCCAATTCGGCGCGGCTCTTCTTTTCGGCCGACGTCTTCAACTGCCCGCAGGCGGCATCGATGTCGCGACCCCGCGGGGTGCGCA
>JANOVK010000179.1:0-2231 GCA_031417315.1 Chitinophagaceae bacterium
TTTTTGTTTTTGGTCTTTTAAAATGCCACTTGCACTTCTTGAAAATCCTGTAAAGAATAATAACAAATTATCTTCTAAATCAAATAAGGTATCATCACTTATTTGCAAAGGTTTTACAATAACTTTTTCATCTTTACAAAAAGTAAAACAAGATAATCCACCGTAAGCAGCAATGTATTGGTCTTGCTTGCCAATCGGCTCACCTAATTTATTAATTTCAATATCACATGCTAAAGCAGCAATCTCATCTGTGTGTAACATTTGTTTGTTATGTGCATACAAAGCTTTTAATAATGCTGTTGTAAAACTTCCTGAAGAACCCAAACCAGTTCCAGCAGGAATATCTGCTAAAGTGGTAATTTCTATTTGAGGATTGGTATGATATTCTGGAAATAATTTTAGAGATTCTCTGATGATGGGATGATGCACCTCATTTACATCTTGAGTATCTTCTATCTTAGAATATTTAAGTAAAATATTTTTTGAAAACGGACGATTGATGGTTACATAAACATATTTATCAATTGCAGCAGCAATTAAAAATCCTTCGTTTTCTTGATAGTAAGAAGGCAAATCAGTACCACCACCACCTAATGAAATTCGAAGAGGAGAACGAGTAATAATCATAATTATTTTTTTCGAGCTATTGCATAAAAAGCTACACCAAATAAATCCCAAAGTCCTGTTACATATAGCTTTTGCTTAAAGGGAATGTAAAATACTAAGTTCAATAAAATAGAAACTGGAGAAAAGAAAATAATTCTAATCCAATCTCTTCTGGTTTTTGCTTTTATCACATGCAAATCATTTTGCAACATAGTTCTTGCAACATCATAATAACTATATATCATAACATGTGTTGGCTCATCATTAAAATTAAAAAAACCAAGTGCTGAAGGATAACCTAAAGTTCTTGCATGAGGCGTTTCTATATAAATTAATCCACCAACTTTCAATTTCTTCACTAATTTACTAATGGCTTCTTCTCCATTTTTTATATGTTCAATTACATGAGATAAAATAATGACATCATAATAATCATTGGGCAACTCCATTAATTTTTCTAACTCGTTTTGCAAATCAATATAAAACACTTTATCCATTGTTTTATAATCTGCTTCATTGCCATGCCAAAACTCTTTATCTAACCCATGATATAGTTTTATGGGCAACCACTTTTTAGAAATAGCACAAGAGTTATTACCACAACCAACATCAAGTACATTAATATCACTTGCTTGATTATACTTACGAATAACTTTTAATCTAAAGGGAGCAAATATTTTTTTGAAAGCTACATTAAAGCTCATCTACTTTTTTTTAGTTTGAAAGAAAATTGGAGCAAATTTTTTTCCAAAAATAAATCTGCTAAAAAAACCTAAGGTCCATGAAATATGTATTGCAAGATAAACTACTAATGCATAAAATAATGCAAAGTCTTTTCCTTTATTCAACTTTAATAAAATGGCATTACTAATAATTAATAATGCATAAAAACTAATAAATGCAGTTGCAAATTGCCAAGGTAAAAGTCCAGTTATTGTAAATACAGATAACAATAAAGCTGCAATAAAAGCCAATAAAATAAAATATTGACGGCCTGCTGTTAGTTTTTTATACTTACTAAATGTGTGTGCTTTGGCTCCACCATAAATAAAATATTGACGGGCTAATTCTTTAATTGTTTTTTTGGCAGGATATTGAACTACCAGAGTTCCATCTAAATAAATTTTACCACCACTGCTTCTTATTCTATCATTCATCATAGAATCTTCACTTACTACAATTCCATCATCATCATAATAACCAACTTTTTCAAATACTTCTCTTTTAAAAACACCTAAATACACTGTATCTACCAATCCACTATAATTACCAATTCTAAATTTTGCGTTGCCAGTACCTAATTTAGATTGTAAAACTGTGGCAATAGTTTTTTGATACACATCTTCACCATATTGCATTTGCACACCACCAGCAACAGTTACTTTATCTTCTTCAATATGTTTAATACAAGTAAAAATATAATTATTAGGAATAATACTTCTTGCATCTACACGAACAATATAATCGCCAGTTGATTTTTTTAAACCAATATTTAAAGCTGTGTAAACACTTGTATTGGGTGCATCAATTACATGATAAGAAATACCGTTGTTAGAGAATTGTTGAATGGATTCTACAGTGCCATCTTTGCTTCCACCATCAACAACAATAACCTCCATTAAATG
>JANOVK010000180.1:0-3645 GCA_031417315.1 Chitinophagaceae bacterium
GTGACTCCAGAAGGATTCGAACCCTCATCATCAGAGCCGAAATCTGATATTCTAATCCATTGAACTATGGAGTCAAAAAAAGCACAATTAATTGTGCTTAAAAAATTGTGACCGCGTTAGGGTCTAAAAGTTTGTAGTTAAGCTATTGTAAATCAAATATTTATAACTAAAATTTAAGAGCTATAATTAACTTTTGTGAATTACTTTCACTTGGTTTCATTATTAGTCGAATTGCTTCAATACAAAAGTAATAAATTTTTAAAATAGCTAATAATTATTTTTTTGTAGAGTTTTAAGATTACTGACAAAGCAAATTTCTTAAGAACTATTTTTTATACTTTATTTCTGACTCCAAGATTGGATAAGAAATTTATTTTAAAATTGTAACAGTACCATTTATCACTTCATTATTTTTTCCAGTTTTAAGAGAATAAAAATAAGTTCCAATTGAGCAAGGGATTCCTTTGTAATTTCCATTCCATGATGCTGGATTGCTTTTAGTATTATAAATCAATTGTCCAGAACGGTTAAAAATTAAAAGTTCAAAATTTGGATTTGCAGCTAATTCAGGAATTTTCCAAGTGTCATTTATTCCATCTGAATTTGGACTAAATGCATTCGGAATTACTATCTCTTTAAAAACTCTAACTAAAATTGTATCTGGAATCGATTTGCAACCAAACAAAGTAGTTGCAGAAAGAATATACTTTGTATCGATTGGTGGATTGACAATTGGTTGTAATGAATTTACATTGCTAATATAAAATTGTGGAGTCCATAAATATCTACTATTTATATCACTTGAAATTGCATTCAAAAGTATTTGTTGTCCAAACAAAATTGTTTTCTCAGCACCTGCATTTACAATGGGAAGAGGTAATGCTTCAATTGATTTTTTTGCAGAATCTTTACATGAAAATAAGTTTGTTACAACTACTTTATAATTTGTCGGTGTTACTGGATTTGCAAAAGGATTTGAAATGCTTGTATCAGATAGACTAGTTGAAGGAGACCATAAATAATAAGTTCCACCACTTGCAATTAATTGAACTTTATCTCCTACACAAATCGAATCTTTTGTTACAGAAATATTAATTATTGGGCTGGGATGAACAACAACTATTGCTGAATCTTTAGCAATACATCCATCACTATTTTTTACTTCTACCAAATATTTTCCAGCTTGATTAAGTTGAATATTTGTAAGCTGAACTGTTGAACCAGTTTGAAAAAAACCATTTGGTCCGTTCCATTGATATTCATTTCCTCCTGTTGAACTTAAAGTAACTGTTTTATATTGGCAAACAACTCCACTACTAGTCAAAGTAGTAATTGGCTTTGCTTTTATTGTTACTTTAAGTGATTGAGAATTTATTCTGCATTTTGCTATTCCAAAATTGCTAAGCTCAGAAACAGTTAATCTGTATTCATAATCACCAAGTGGAATAGTACTAAGAAATATTTTTGTAAAAATTAAATTGTTTTCACCTGCAATATCAGTCCAACTTCCATTTACAATTTTTTCTTGCCATTGGTAATAAGGATTAGTAAATCCTACAGATGCAGTGCAAACAAATGTTTCTACATTATTAACACCATCACAAATTATTTTTGAAGTATTTACAGAACCTGGAAATGATGGAATAAGTAAAGGGCCACAAGGACGAAAAGTAATATCATCAATAGCTAAATCATTTCCACATCCACCTACAGCATTGTTTGTAATTCGTAAAATAATATCTGTAACATTGGTTGGGGTTGTAAAAAAATTACCATAGTGTTTCCAAATTGGAGATGATGAAGAAGTTATGTTTCCTGTATTGTAAGATTGCAAAATTGTGCCATCAAGTTTTTCTATTTTAAAAGTTAAGTTTGGTTGATTAGCATTTCCTCCACAAGCAGTTGGCAAAATCACATTAATAATCCAAGCAGCAAATTCATATGTTGTATTACCACAAAGACCACGAACAGTATCAATAAAAAAATCACTTGGTTGATGTGAAGCATTAATCAACATAAAATAACCATTAACATCACCTGTGTGGTCTGAACTTAAACTATGCCATGTATTTCCAAAACAAGAGTTTGTACTGTTTCTAACCGCATAAAAACCATCTGCTGGGCAATCATTTGCTACATATTGATAAAAGGTAGTAGCTGCAGTTATTTGTGGTCCTGGATTAGAGCCTTGTCCAAAAGTTGTATTAATAATTGGATCTCCTAAACTACCTTGACAAAGTTGAGATTTTAATGAATTAATAAGAATACATGTTATGCTATATAATATTAAAAACTTGTATTTCATTAAATTTTATTACAAATTTTAAATCAGTAAAATGGTGATAAAGAAAAAATAAATTAAACTAAAAAATAATTCAATGCTATAAAGTAAGCATTTTTTCTAATCTAATGTCTTTTGATGATGCACCAATCATAATATTAAATTCGCCTGGTTCAACAATAAAAGTTCCGTTAGCATTATAAAATCCGAGTTCTTTATCGGTTAAAATAAATTCTATTGTTTTTGATTCGCCAGATTTTAGATTTATTTTCTTAAATCCTTTTAATTCTTTAACTGGTCTTACAATACTTGCAACTTTATCTTGTATATATAATTGAACAATTTCTTCTCCATCAAACTTCCCGTAATTTTTTATTGTTACACTAACCTTTATTGATTTTAAATTTTTATTATTGATGATTAAATTTGAATAATCAAATTTAGTATAACTTAAACCAAAGCCAAATGGATAAAGGGGTTCATTAGACTCATCTGTGTAATGAGACCAAAATACTTCTTTCTTAGGGCCAGGCCTACCTGTATTAAAATGATTGTAGTAAAGAGGTAATTGACCAACAGATTTAGGAAAACTCATAGGCAATTTCCCTGATGGATTATAATCTCCAAACAATACTTGAGCAATTGCATTTCCGCTTTCAGAACCCAATTGCCAAGCTTCAACAATTGCAGGAATATTTTTATCTGCCCAATTTAAAGTTAGTGGTCTACCATTCATTACAACAAGTACAATATTCTTATTCACTTTATAAACTTCTTCTAAAAGTTCTTGTTGAACACCAGGCAAATTCAAATTGGTTCTGCTTCTTCCTTCACCACTCTGATATCCATGTTCACCCAAAACCATTACTACAACTTCGGCATTTTTTGCAGTTTGTACTGCATTTGCAAAACCAGTTTTATCGGTTTCATTAATTACAACTTCGTCAATAAAATTTGTTGCATTTAAACTTAATGCAGCCCCTTTTGAATAAGTAAAATTGTTGGTGTATTTAGAAATTCCTTCAAGTACAGAAACAGCTGAACTATCTTGTGCTCCTAGTCTCCAAGAGCCTAAAGGACTATTTTTTTCTTCAGCCAAAACACCAATAACTGCAATTTTATTTTGAGATTTTTGTAATGGTAAGATGTTATTCTCATTCTTTAAAAGAACAATTGATTTTTTTGCAACATCCAATGCAGCTTCATGAAATGCAGTAGAATTAGTTAATTCTTTTTCTCTTACACTATCACAATACAAATAAGGATTATCGAATAATCCTAATTCAAATTTTACTTTTAATATTCTTCTAACAGCATCATCAATTACTTTAATATTAACTTTTCCCTCTTCAACTAAACTGCTC
>JANOVK010000181.1:0-9920 GCA_031417315.1 Chitinophagaceae bacterium
TTCATAAACTTCAATGGGTTCAATTTTTAAAAGATTTGCAACATAATCCATAGTTTCACTACTTAACCATCCTCCAAAACTATTTTGTGCAAGATGTAATACAGGCAGTAAAGCACTCTTAACCTTATCTGCAGGATAATGTGACACTAATCTATTAAATTCTTTAAGTTGTTCTTCGTTAAATTTCATTTTTTTAAAATCAAAAGTTAAAAGTCAAAACCAAAAATTTTAGATTTTAACTTTTTAGTTTTTAGCTATTATGCATCAAGTTCACCTGCAATTAAATTTAAACTACTCATAGTTATAATGGCATCGCTTAACATACCATTTTTTGTTAGTTCACTATACGCTTGATAATAAATAAAACATGGTCTTCTAAAATGTAATCTATATGGCGTTCTTCCTCCATCACTGATTAAATAAAAACCCAATTCGCCATTAGCACCTTCTACAGAAGAATAAACTTCTCCTTTTGGAATATCTGTTTCGCCCATAATTATTTTAAAATGCCAAATTAATGCTTCCATTTTATTGTACACATCACTTTTTTCTGGTAAATAATAAGCAGGACAATCAGCATGAAAAATATCTGCTTCAGTACCTTTAAATTCTTGTACTTTTTTATATGCTTGTTGTATAATTGAAAGTGATTGCCAAACTTCTTCACCTCTAACTAAAAATCTATCGTAATTATCACCAGTATTTCCAACAGGAACATTAAAAGTAAAATCTTCATAACTACAATACGGCGAATGAACTCTTACATCATAATCAACTCCTGCTGCTCTTAAATTAGGACCAGTAAATCCATAGTTTAAAGCTCTTTCAGCACTAATTGCACCAGTGCCAATTGTTCTATCCATAAAAATTCTATTGCGTTTAAAAAGACTTTCAAACTCTTTCCAAACTCCAGGAAATTCTTTTAAAAATTTCTCTATTTTTTCAAAAGCAACATTCGTAAAATTTCTTTCAAAGCCACCTATTCTTCCAATGTTTGTAGTTAGTCTACTCCCACAAATTTCTTCATAAATTTCGTAAGCTAATTCTCTGTACTGCATTACATATAAAAATCCTGTATAAGCACCGGCATCAACTCCAACAATAGAATTACAAATTAAGTGATCTGTAATTCTAGCAATCTCCATAATTATTACTCTTAAATAATCTACGCGTTTTGGAGTTTTAACTTGCAATAATTTTTCGCATGTTAGATGCCAACCCATATTATTTATAGGGCTACTACAATAATTTAAACGATCTGTTAATGTTGTAATTTGATAATAAGGTCTGCGTTCTGCTATTTTCTCAAACGCTCTGTGAATATAGCCTACAGTTTGTTCAGCACTAACAATTCTTTCACCATCTAACTCAATAATATTTTGAAAAACACCATGTGTTGCAGGGTGAGTTGGACCCAAATTTAATGTTGTCGTTTGCTTTTCAATTGAGCCTTCGGGTAATTTAATATGTGAAGCCCCACCTAACCTCCCCAAAGGGGAGGTTATAGGAGCTTGTGTTTGTAATTGTTCTGTGTTCATTTAAATTGCTTTAAAAAATCCCTCTTTTGGAGGGGTTGGGGAGGCTTTATCCTCTTCCAAACATTTCATCATCTTTATCAATTCTCGTTTGATCTTCTAATGGAAATTCTTTTCTCATTGGAAAATAATCCATTTCATCAACATTTAAAATTCGTTTTAAATTTGGATGACCAATAAAATTTACTCCATAAAAATCGTAAGTTTCTCTTTCCATCCAGTTTGCTGCACTAAATAATTGTGAAGCTGTAAATACATCTGGGCTTTCGATAGATGTAAATACTTTAAATCTTAATCTTACATTATCTATTAAATTATGTAAATGATAAACAACTGCTAATTCTCTTCCAACTTCATTAGGATAATGAACAGCAGTTAAATCTGTCATGAATTTGAAGTTTAAAATTTCATCATCAAACAAAAATTGCAATACTTTCAAATTCATTTCTTTTGAAGATTCAAAGGTCAAGAGTCCAAATTGTTCATCCCAATTCAGTAGTTCGTTTCCAAACTTCTCAGTTAATTTTTGTTTTATTAATTCGTTTGTTAAACCCATATAATAAAGTCAAAAGTTAAAAGTCAAAACCAAAAAAATGTTTTACTTTTTACTTTTTAATTTTAATTTTTTTTATTCTATTCCGTAACTATTCATCAATTCTTGATATTTTTCTGAGCCTCTTCTTCTTAAACTTTCGTTTTGCACTAAATCTTGAATTCGCATCACACCATCAATAATTGCTTCTGGCCTAGGTGGACAACCTGGCACATAAACATCTACAGGAATTACTTGATCTATTCCTTGCAAAACGCTATACGAATCAAAAATTCCACCACTACATGCACAAGCACCAACAGCTATAACCCAACGTGGTTCTGCCATTTGAATATAAACCTGACGAAGTATTGGTGCCATTTTTTTTGCTATAGTTCCCATTACCATTAATAAATCACATTGGCGTGGAGAAAAGCCAACTCTTTCGCTTCCAAATCTGGCTAAGTCGTAGTGACTGCCCATAGTTGCCATAAATTCTATTCCACAACAACTTGTTGCAAATGGTAAAGGCCAAATAGAATTTTTTCGGGCAAGCCCAACAACTTTATCTAAACTAGTTGCAAAAAAACCTTCGCCAATATGGCCTTCAGGCAATTCTGAAACCATTAAACTATCGCTTAATTTAGCTTCTTTTGGTGTTATGTTAAATCGTACTGGTCTCATTTAGTTTGAAAATTTGAAAATTTGAAAATGATTGAGTGAACTTGCTTTCAATTTGCACATTTTCATATTTGCTTATTTGCACATTAATCTTCCCAATTTAATGCTCCTTTTTTAATTATATAAATAAACCCAACTACAAAAAATCCTACAAACATTAAAACAGCCATAAATGTTTTCCAAGCCAAAGCAGAATTTAAAGCAAAGGCTTTAAAATTTACTGCATATGGATAAAAGAAAATTACTTCTACATCAAACAAAACAAAAAGTATGGCAACTAGAAAATATTTAACTGCAATAGGCTCTCTTGCATCTCCATGATGAGCAATCCCACTTGCAAAAGTTTCTAACTTATCTTTTGTTTTTCTTTTTGGACCCACTAAAGCTGATAATGCCAACATTGTTGCTATAAATCCTATTACAAAAATTAGTTGAATTGCAATTGGCAAATAATCAAGTGAAGAATTTGTAATATCAATTAAATAGGGCATATTAAAAATTGAGTTGCGAAGATAGTTGTGTAATAAATACAAATAAAAAAACTCAGCAATAAATAGTTGAGTTTTATGTTTATTTTGATAAAATATATACGAATAAATATTTTATAGTTTAAAGAACAATATGTACTATTGACGCCTTCCGGAATTCTTTACTAATGACTCTCTAATTTTTACAGTTTGTGGTTCACCTGGTACCAAAATTAAAATTTTATCGCAAACTTCAATTGCCCTAACATAATCTTTTTTAGTATCGTTATAATAGGCCATTTGTATATAGTAATTGTTAACTAAACTTTGTTTATACTTTACAGTATCGGTTAAATAATATTCAATTTGTTTTGATATTGCTTCGAAATATAATCCAGTCACATTGCTTGTATCAATTTTCTTTGCAGATTTTACATAAAAGTCGTAGCCTTGTGGCTTTGCAGGAAAATTAATAATATAATCTTTCGCCAATAATATTGTAGTATCGAAATTGCCAGAGTTGTATGAAGTTGATGTTATTTTATAAAAGTCATACTCAGTTTTAGTGCCTCTAACTACTACAATTTGATCTAAAATTTTAATTTGCTCCAAATACATTTTTGCTTTTTCGTACAATTCAGATACTTGTGATAAATATTGTAATTTAGTGTTTTTTAAAGTATCCAACTCTATCACTTTATTAGCATAGCATACAGATTGTTTCTCAAACCCCTGAAATCTTGCGAATACTTTAAAAGCAATTTCGTAGTCGCTTACTAATATTTTATCGGGAGCTATAGTAGAGAAAAATTTTTCGATATTAGCTTTTGCTTTTAAAGAATCGTTTAACCTATCAAAATTATAAGCAAATAAAATTGGAACTCTAGCTTTACATTCTGTATTTTCTAACTCTTTTGCTTTATTTAAACTAGCTTGATAATTTCCTGCTCTAAATAAATAATCTGCATAAAAATAGTCGTTGTTACAATCTTTATCGGCAAACTGTAAATATTTTTCAATATAATCTTTAGCTATATTAACTTCTCTATTAGAATAATAATTGTAAAAATCTAAATAAACTGGAGCAAATGCAACGTCAATAGCTAAAGCAGCATTAAAATATTGTTCCATAAATGGTTTATTTAATTGGCTTAAATATATTTTACCAATTAAATAATTTGCAACTGGATTTAATGGATTACGATTGTTTGCCTCCATATATGCTTTTTGTGCTTCTCCTCCAAACTCCCCTCCCATTTTTCTATAACATAATCCCATATAAATAAAACTTTCAGAATTTGTAATATCTATTGTGCTTGCTAATTTTAATTTCTCAATCGCATAATCCATATTTCCAAATTTGCTACTTCCATCCAACATTAAATGGCCCATACAATTTGCTCTACCAATTGCATTTAAAACAGCTACACTTGGCTTCCCTTTATTTCTTCCACGAGTTTCAGTAGTAAAGGTGATAGCTTGCTCAAATTTTTCACGAGCAGCTTCCCAATTTCCACCTTCTAATAGCTCTGTGTGTGCAATACCAATCCATATTAATGGTAGATTTAATCCGTTTGATAAAGCCTTTTGATAAAATGCTTTCGCATTTGAAACATCATCTACTGCTATCATTGATTGGCCCAACCAATATACCACAGTTTCATCTTTATCGTTTGCTTCATACAGTTTTTGAAGTTGAGCTTTAGCTGAAATATTTTTTCCATAGCTAAGCATTTTAATTGCATCGTTAATTGTTTGAGCATTTAAAATTGCAATTGAAAAAATCATAAAAAATCCTACACTGATAATTCTTTTCATTTTTTTTATTTTTCTTTTAACCTACTTACTCTTTTATTAAAATTTAAATTTGCTGGTACTAAACTAGATCTACGAAAAATTAATTGTCCTCTCTCTAAACTTAAAAAATTCGCAAACCCTGTTCCTAATCCCAGTCTGTTTTCTTTAACTATATAATACAATGGTCGTGCCAAAGGATATTGTCCATTAGTTAAAGTTGCTTGAGATGCCTTTGCAAAATAACCACTTTCTCCACATTTTTTACATTCTATTAATGCCAATCTTATTTTATCGAAATTTCTAAGTTGTACTTCATCAAAAATATTATTAACCCAACTATTTCCAATAAATCCAATTGCATTAGTATTTTGCTTTATAGTACTAATTACCGAATTGCTACCATTAACAGCTTTTACATTTTTTCCAAATTCAGCTCCCATTAAAATAGAATCTTGCAAATATTTTACTGTGCTTGTAGCATTGGTACCATCTAATATTACTGTAATATTTTTTTGTCCCGCTAAAATTTCTTTTAAATCATTTAATGTAAATGTTGAATCAGTAGAATTTTTATTTACAATTGCTGCAACACCATCGTAAGCAACAATATCAAACTGTGGTTTAAATGATAGGGTTGCCCTAAAATATTCAATTTCTTTTTTTGTAAGCCCTCTTGAAACTATAATTAATCGTGTTGAGTCATTTAATAAATCGTTAAAACAATCTACTTCAGATTTATAACTAACAATAATATTTGTATTTGGGTTTGATGATTTATAAACTTTTAGTTGGTCTTCGATTACAGGTTTAAAGCTTTCATCAACACTAATTTTTATAACACCATATTCGGGTGTGTCTGATGTTGAATTTTTGCTTTTAAATCCATCGCAAGAAACTATAAAAAAAAATATAATTACAAATAAATACTTCATTAACTAAAATTCTTTATTCCTCTATAAAATCTAAACCCACCATAAAACAAACAAATAGCACCAAAAAAATATCGAAAATATTTATCGAAAGTTAAAACTTGCTGAATTTTAAATTGCTCTGCAAAAATCATTATCACTCCCATTGTAACAAATAAAAATCCCATAACAATATGTCTTATTCTATTAAAAATTTCAATAGGACTTTTATCATCATCTTCAAGTTCCATAAATACTTAATTAAAAGTTTGCAAAATAAATAAAACAAAATATAAAGTAACAATTAATTTAGAATATCATTATAAAATAAAATTATTTTTTAATTATCATTTATAAATGTAATTGGCATTTTAAAATAAACTGACACGGCAATTCCGTTTTGAAAACCAGGTTTCCATTTAGGCATTTTACTAATTACTCTAGTTACTTCAGCATCTAAGTCTTCACGTCCATTTTGTAAAATTACTATATCGGAAATATTGCCAATTTTATCTACAATAAATCTTGCAACTACAATAATTTTATTTCCCTCTTCAATATTTTCTGGTTGATGCAAGTTTCGCAACATAAAATTTTTTAATGCAATTAACCCACCTGGATATTCTGGATTTATTGAAGGATTGTTAATCGGTTCTTCTATTAAAAATTCTTGTTCTGTGCTATCAGAATTTAATAATTTCGCATCTTTTCCAAAACTGCTTGTATCATCTGCAACTTCTCCAATTATTCCATTTGAAGCAATACCTTTATTATTTTTTGTGCCACTAAAAGCTGTATCAATTTCATCAATTGTTGGCATAGGTTCATCAATAATATTTGATTTTACAATATCCGGTTTTGTAGTATTTGCAGAAGCAATAGATTTATTTAAAATTGCTTTTTTCTTTTCTTTCAAAACCACCTCATCTTTTGGAATTACATATTCTATAAGTTTCATACTATCCAAAAAACTAATTATTGTTACTGTTTGTTTAGGAATTTTCCAGCTTTGAATTATTGTAAACGCTACAGCCATTACTGTTGTAATTAATATTGATTTCAATAATCTTTTACTATAATGTTTTCTTAATTCATAAGCTCCATACTCTTTATTTCTATTTAAAAAAATAATATCGAGTAAATCTGTTTTTAAAATATTCTCTGTTTTCATATCATTATTTTTTTGCCCAATTTTTTCTTTAAGAAAATAAGGATGTTAATAAATATTGAAAACTGCTAGCTGTTTTTTGTAAGATGATGAATGCATAATCTTTCCATAAAAAAAATAAATTGTTTTAATAATTATAACATTATTTGCAATTACTTAATTTAGAAAAATGAAAATATTAATGGTTTGTTTGGGCAATATTTGTAGAAGCCCATTGGCAGAAGGCATTTTAAAATCGAAATGTGAAAGCCTAAAATTAAACTGGATAGTTGATAGTGCTGGTACAGCAGGATATCATGTTGGAGAAGCTCCTCATTATTTATCTCAAAAAATCGCAAAACAAAATGGAATAAATATCAGCAATCAACAATGTAGAAAATTTGTGAAAGAAGATATTCTTAAATATGATATAATTTATGTGATGGATACAGAAAATTATAATGATGTAAAAAATATTTGTGGAAATATCTGGAATGAAAAAAAAGTTGACTTACTGTTAAATGTTATTTATAAAAATGAAAATAGAAATGTGCCTGACCCTTGGTTTGGTAAAGAAGAAGATTTTATTAAAGTTTTTGATATGATTGATGAATGTTGTAATGCAATTTGCAATTATAATAAAAATTAAAATTGAACTCCTAATCTTAAAGCAATTCTTTTATAATAAAAATCGTAATTGAAATCACTTTTTCCTGTAACCCCTCCAATTCCCCAAGTTTGCACATTTTGTTCTACATAACTAAAATGTTTATAGCTATAGCCAATACTGGCTATAAAAAATGTTTTATTTGCTAATAATTTTTTTAAACCAATCCCAAATTCTCCATAAAAAGATGTGTTTAATTTAAATGCATCTTCATTATTCCAAGCATGTTTTTTTGGGAAGTTTGTAGTTCGCCAAGGAATATTTACACCTGCATCGGTATAAAAAAATAGGTTTTTGTTTTTAAAAATATTTCTTCTTACATCAATAAAAATGGGTGTGCTTTGAGTGCCATAACTATCAAAAGAAACACCCAAGCCAACGTTCCATTGTTTAAAGCTAAAACCATTTATTGTTTGCATTGCAAAAACATTCTGGCTGCTGCCCCATAATGTACCTATACTATTTATGCTTGTAAAAACTGGTTTAACTTTTTGTTGAGAAAATGAATAAAAAGAAATGAATACAAACAATATAAAATGATACTTTTTCATAATTCAATTATTCTAATTATTAATAAACAAAACTGCTAAGTTTTACAACATTATTTGCATTGGTGTAATTATATTGGTGCAACCCATCTTTAGCAGAAACCAATGCTATTCCATTATTACAAATAATATCATAAGTTGCAGCTAATGGAATGGTTTGCTTTAAAATTGGATTTTCTGGATTAGTAATATCAAAAACTCTTATTCCAGCATCATCATCACAAACAAATAGTAAATTACCATCTTTACTTAATCCTTTTGGCTTAGTAAGATTTATTTGTTTTACTAAAACTGGTGATGTGATATTTGAAATTTTAACAACATCTAACTCATTTTGTGTGCCCACACAAATATTTGCACTTGCATGTAAAGTGATGTAAGCATAATTATCGTCTGCAATTACAGGATCGCATAATCTTGCATGAGAAAACCCACTGATATAATTGGGTTGTGACGGATTTGTTAACCCATAAATAAACATTCCAGTTTGAGAGCCAATAAATAATTTGTCTTTAAAAGGATAAATTGTTTCGATATTCCACCCTATGCTTAATTTTGCTGAAACTAATGGCTGTGCTGCATTTGAAACATCAACAGAATTTAAAGTAGAGTTAGAAACTGCATACAAATAATTATCTACAATTGCAAATCTGCTCATACTTCCTGCTTTACCAGTTGCAGAACCTCCAGCCTGAGACTGAGGTCCACCGCCAATAGTAGCGAATCCACCACCAAACCAGCCACCAGAAATATATCTTCCATTACTCCAAATACCTTGTCCTTCAGCAATTTCAATATTCATCATAGTATCTTTTTCTATCCAACCAGTAATTGCATTACCAGTTAATACATTATATCCATTAATAAAACGTACATCACTAAAAATATCATCAATACTTTTTGTAGTATTAATTAAATTATAATTAGAAATATCAATTGCCAATAAATCAGTATAACAATTTGCATAAAGTATATTGCCTTTTACAAACAAATCAGTATTGCCAGGTATTACAATAAAAGCTTTATTTATTGGATTTGATGGATTGGTATTATCTATTACATGAATTCCTTTTTCTTTTTCGTTTAAGAAAACATAATTACCTATTACAAATAATTTACCTGCATTACTAACAGAAATTGGTGCAATACTTTTAACTTTTGCTTTAAGCGAACTCATTGTTTCGATAATTGGAGTATACATTTTATAATGTTTTGTTCCAATATCTTTTAAGCATGATGAAAAAAAGAATGTAACAATTGAAATAAAAAGTAGCGATTGAATGAACTTTTTCATATTTATTTTTTTAATGATTTAAATGGAATGATTATTTGAAAATCTAATTGTTGCCAATAATATTTTGATGAGTTTTTTTGCACGGCACTTAAGTTTTTTTGTGCTATTAAATTCAATGATAACTTATCATTAAAATTAAATGAAACTCCAGTTTGCAACCCAAATAAAAATCTATGATTTTGATTTAATGATGGCTGATATTTACTAATGTTATCGTAAATATTAAGCCAGTTGTCTTTAAAAATATACGTAAGATTTAAACCTGCTACAAGTAATACTATTGCAAAATTAAGTTTACCAAAAACTGGTTTTCATTTCTCGGTTGGTGTAAATTTAGATTTTAC
>JANOVK010000182.1:0-23554 GCA_031417315.1 Chitinophagaceae bacterium
CAAACATTAACACCGAATATTTATTGCATAGGGGAAGCAACTACTCTTAATGGTACATTAATTTTAGATGGACAAGGAAACCCTAATGCAGTTTTTATATTTAAAATTGGTGGGGCTTTTTCAACAAGTGACTTTTCGAATATTTCGTTGATTAATTCTGCAACTTTATGTAATGTTTATTGGCAGGTGGGTGGGGCTTTTTCTTTAGGAGCGTCTTCAGTATTTAGAGGAACTGTCTTAGTAAATGGAGCAGTTAGTTTATTAGAAGGATCAGCAATTTATGGTCAGGTGCTAACAAAAGCTGGTGCCATTGATTTGCACAATAATATTGTTTTAAAGTCTGCAATACCAATTGGATACACACATAGCTGGAATGGTTCTGCTGATACGAATTGGAATAATGCTGGTAATTGGTGTCCCACATCTGTACCAGCAATAGCTAATGGAGCATATATACATTTTGTAAATAATCAACCTACAATAGTATCATCAACACACGAAGTAAATAATATTGGAATTGATTCTTTAGCAGTATTAACAATTGATTCTAATGCAACATTGGCTATCACAAATAGTATAATTAGTAAGGGCAACATATCAGGACTAGGTAATTTAATAAAGAATGGCAGCATTGCAGATACTATTAGTGGCATTGTTAATATTGCTAATCTTACCATTAATAATACAGCAGGAACAAGCATTAGTAGTGGCAGTACAAATGCAGTAAGTGTTACTAATGATCTTACTGTTACAGGAGTATTAACAACAAATGCAAATCTTACTTTAACCAGTACTGCAAATGGTACTGCCCGTGTAGCAGAATCTTATGGAAGTATCAGTGGTGTAGTAACTGTGCAACGTTACATACCAGCACGTAGAGCTTGGAGATTATTAACTGCACCTTTAAGATCAGGAATTGATCAAAGTATAAGTGCTGCATGGCAACAAACTAATGGCGAAGGTGTATTATTGTATAAACCTGGTGGAGGAAATGGATTTACATCAGGCGGTAGTCGTGCAAATATTCAAAGCTTTAATCCAAGTTCAAATACATGGTCACATCTTACAAGCACTACATCAAATAATATAACTACATCAAGTGCTAATAATGCCTATGCTGTATTTGTTACTGGTCCTCATGGATCAAGTAATTTAACCTCTGGTTCAACGCTTACCACAATTAAAACTACAGGTACTTTAGTAACAGGTGGGGCTACATCTAGTATTTCAAATACAAATGGCCATAATAACTTAATTGGAAATCCTTATGCTTCGCCAGTAGATTTAGAATTATTTTATTCCACTAATTTATCAAGCATCGGCACATCTTTTTATATTTGGGATGCTCAATTAAGCACATCTGGTGCTTATATTTTAGTTATAAGAACAGGGGTTAATACTTTTACTTATGTTCCAAATAATGCTACAGAATATAGGTACATTCAATCTAGTCAAGCATTTTTTGTAAAATCTAATGCTGGAGGGTCAAGTGTAAGTTTTCAAGAATCGCATAAAGTAGCAAATAGTATTGCTACACTTTTTCGTGGCGGAGCTTCTCAAAATTTAAGTGTAAATATTAGCTTTAAAAATCCAGATAATAGTTGGCAATTGGCTGATGGCTTTTCAGCAATTTATGATAACAGTTATTCAGCAGATATTACCGATGAGTTTGATGCAGCAAAATTTACTAATAGTCACGAAACAGTTTCTTTAATTCGAAACAATAAAAAATTGGCATTGGAAGCCCGACCATTAATGGCTGCCAATGATACTTTGTTCGTGAATATGGCTCAAATGCGTCAGTTTAATTATAAGTTTAATTTTAATCCAAGCAATTTACAAACTTCTGGTTTAGATGCTTTTTTACAAGATGCTTATACCAATTCAGAAACTGCCATTAGTTTAAGTGCTAACAGTGCTTATCAATTTTTGGTAAATACAGATGCAGGCAGTTTTGTTGCTAATAGATTTAGAATTGTGTATCGTCCTACTGTTCCATTACCAGTAAACTTTACTAGCATAAAAGCATATCAAAAACAAGAAGGTATTCAATTAGAATGGATGGTATCAAATGAAATTAATATTGGTCAATATATAATAGAGAAATCCAACGGCAGTCTTAGTTTCGAAGAAATAGAAACTGTTGTTCCAAAAGGTAGTGCCTCTTCAGAAACCAGCTACACAATTTTTGATAGCAAACCATTTTTAGGAGTAAATTATTTTAGGGTAAAAGTCATTGACAAAAATGGTGAATTCAAATATAGTGAAACCGTTAAAGTGAATATTGGTAAAGGCAAAGAAAGTATCAATGTATTTCCAAACCCATCTATTGGAGAAGAGTTATATATAAATCTGAATAATTTACCAAATGGCAAGTATGAGTTAAAAGTGTTGAATAGTTTAGGACAAGAGATATCAAGAAAAATTATTTTTTATGATGGCATTAATCAGCAAAAAGTAATATCAACACTTAATTGGGCCAAAGGAGTTTATCAGATTGGTGTAATAGGTACCGGCATACAACTACAACAAACCATCATTATACAATAAACTTTAAAAAAATTTTATCTGTTAATTCGTATTTTAAAAATAGTCATCGTATTAATACTTATTATAAGTCCTGTTTATTTATTTGCTCATGGTCCAGAAGATCCTGGTGGAGACCCTGGTGTTCCCTTTGATGGAGGAGTTTCAATACTTATTGCAGCAGTTGCTGCTTATGGCATAAAGAAGTATAAAGAGCGTAAGTAAAATTTAGAATTGTAATTTTCTTATATACTAATTATTTGGTCAGATGTTGAGCACAAACTAGGGTTGATAAATGAATAACAAATCACAATTTCAGCTTTATATAGTAGATAAATTATCACACCCAACTACTTTTTTTTGAATCTTTATTAGGGCAGATTTCAATCGATTTTAAGAAAAATTTTTGCACATTAATGAATTATATTTTTTAGCTGAACCCCTTTTTATTATTGAATAAAAAAAGCTGCATTAAGTTATTTTTCTAAGCTTATGTAGGAAGTTATGCTGTAAGTTAACTCTAATGAAAGTAAACAATAAAATTTATTTGTACAGCTAAACTAATATTACAAAACAGATGCTGTTAGCAACTTGTTATGTTATTTTATAGTTGCTTTTAATGATGAATTATTATTGTTGCAAATAGTTAGGAGTTTGAAGATTATATTTTTCTTTTATAGTTAAATGCATTAATTCTAATTGGTGTAAACGTTGCTGTTTCTTATTAATCTTTAAATTAAGTTTTGTAATTTTATTTTCCTGTTTACTTACATTCTTGTTTGCCAACCTGGCATATTTTGCATCATTAAAAGCCTTATTTGCTTTTCGTTTTGCTTTTTTTGCATCTTTAAAATTGCCATTTGTAGCCTCTAAAGCCTGATTGCTGCTGGTGGTTGCTGCATCTTGGGCATCAATGACTGCAACATTTGCTTTTGATCTGAAACCTGGCAAATTGTTTTGTGTTATGATAAGTAAAGCATTAAGTTCTGCAATGTCATTTTTAACCTTCACATACTCTTTATTTAATTGTATAGTATCATCTACTGTTTTATATTTTTGCGAATAAACCGAAATACTTGTCATTGTTAGTACTATAAAACTTATTAATAGAATGCTTTGTTGTTTCATAATTTTTTTAAATTGAAATGATGTAATTTGTCTACTAGAATTATTATGCTGTGACTGTAAATTTTTTGACTTTATTTTCAATGAAATTCAAGAGAATCAGATGAAAAAATTAATTTCCTAACCATAATTTTTATCTCAAACTAACAGAAATTAAGCATTTGTGCAAACACCAATAGACGTTTGATTTATTATTTACTTAAATAAAGTATGTTTTAAAATAAAATACTTTTAGAAGTAATGCGAAGCTGTTGTTTACAATACTAATTTTCTTTTCATTTGCGAAGTTGATACATAATGCCCAAGAACTATTATATAACATTTGAAATAAATTACATCATTCGCACATTACATAGGGCTTATTTTTATCGTGAAGTGGACAATTGAAAACGATCTACTATTTTAATAATGTTATAAAATTTAAACGAGTATAAATTTTTACAATTTTGTCTTTTTCATTCTAAAATTATTTTTATTGCTTCGCTTACTATTATACTTGCTTGGTTGCTATAGGAGTATTAATGTGGCTGATAATTTTGTGTATCTTTTATAAATACACTATTAGTTTTGTGACATGAAGAAGAAGTTATTATTTGTAACATTTGTTATTTTTATTGCAAGCTCATCTTGCAACAACAACAAAAACATTCCAGATGTTTCTAATATTAAAGTTGATTTAAAAATTGAAAGATTTGAAAACGATTTTTTTAATTCTGATACAAATAATTTAACTCAATCTTTCGAAAAGTTAAACCAACAATATCCATCTTTTTTCCCGGATTATTTATTCCATATTTTAGAATTACAAACACAACCCGATTCTGCTATCAATCAAGCAAAATTATTTTTAACAGATAAAATATATAGAGAAATTAATATTGATGCAATGAAAAAATTTGTATCACTAAAAAAGGTAAAAACTGAGCTAGAGCTTGGTTTAAAACTAACTAAATATTATTTTCAAAATTATAATCTTCCAAAAAAAATATACACTTTTGTAGGTCCAATAGATGGTATTGGAACTGCATTAACCAGCGATCATAATTTTGCAATTGGACTGCAAGGATATTTGGGAAAAGATTATCCTGCTTATCACGATACTTACATTGTACAAACGTATCCTCCTTATAAAACAAAAAGATTCGAAGAGCAATATATAGCTACCAATTGCATTAAAAATGTTATTGAAGAATTGTATCCCGATAAAAGCACTGGAAGACCATTGGCTGAAAGAATAATTGAACAAGGCAAACGATTGTTTTTATTAGATGCATTATTGCCAACTACTGCAGATTCAATAAAAACAGGCTATACACAAAATCAGTTACAAGAA
The DNA here is from genome assembly GCA_031417315.1 of Chitinophagaceae bacterium. GTDB lineage: Bacteria > Bacteroidota > Bacteroidia > Chitinophagales > Chitinophagaceae > CAIVPM01. Next base: position 4,985 of record JANOVK010000182.1, read on the forward strand.
TGTTTTGATAATGAAAAAAATATTTGGGCGTATTTTGTTCAAGCAAATTTATTGTTCGAAAGAGAACCAAGTATTGTTTCTCCCTATGTAACAGATGGACCCAAAACACAAGAACTCAGCGAAACTGCACCAGGAAATATTGGCCAATTTACAGGATGGCAAATTGTAAAAAAGTGGATGAAAGATAATCCTAAAATCAATTTGCAACAATTAATGCAAACACCTAACACAACCATTTTTAACGAAGTAAATTACAAACCATAATTTATTAAATTGTATCAACTGCCGATATTGCATTTTGTAATCTTTCTTCTCCAATTCCACTAATTAATTTCCAAGGAGTAGGTTGATTGGATAATATATTTTTATATATTTTAAATAATTCTTGTCTGGGTTTTTCTTCGGGATATTCTCTTAATTCATCTTTAACCCAAGTCAGATCTATATTACAGAGCAGATACAAATCGTATTTTCTTTTAGTAATTTCCTCGTTAATAAAATTGTGACATTTTCCAAAAACGTATTCACACCAAACTTTCATAACTAACATATCAGTATCTAAAAATAATTTTAAATTTTTAATATTGAATTTTGAATGCAGATTTTTGTACTCATCACTCATAATTCTTAACTCATAATTATTCTCTAATTGTAACTGTCCTTTTGCAATAATGGCTAAATCTTCAAATGAATAATTAGTGCCGTGTTTTAATAAATATTCTCTTGCAAACTCGGGGCACCACAAAGTATTGTAATGCTCTGCCAATTGCTTGCACAATGTGCTTTTGCCAGTGCTTTCGGGGCCTATGATTACAATTTTTTTTACTTCATTCATCATTCATCATTTAACATTTAACATTTAACATTCATCATTTTTATTCTTTTCTTCCATTCAATTAACCCTGCAATTGCTATAATTAAAAAAACAAAAAATTGAAGACTTGTAAATACATAACCTTTTACAAAGTATAATGGAATAGATGCAATATTGGTTGCAATCCACCACCACCAACTCTCTACTTTTTTCTTAGCCATTAACCACATTCCAGTATAGGCTGTTGCACTTGCAAAAGCATCTGCCCACGGAATGGCTTCAGGGGCAAAAGCATTTTTTATCCATACTAAACAGAAATAAATTACAATATAAAAACTGAGAAAAAATATAATTTGTTGTGTCCAATCTTTTTTATTGCTTTTGGTAATATGTAAAATAATTTCTTTTTTAGATGGGTCTTTTCTGGTCCATAAATACCAACCATAAATACTCATGATGGTATAATAAAAATTTACACTAGCTTCTCCAAATAAATGTCCTTTAATATTTATGTAAATAAAAATTATTGTATTAATTAAACCAATAGGATAAACTAAAATATTTTCTTTTCTACTATACAATACACTTGCAATGCCTGCAAATACAGCAATGTATTCTAATGAAGATGTATTTTGTATTCCAGTGATAAGTTGATGAAAAATTCCAGTGATAAGTTGATGAAAAAATTCTGCGTTTGTCATTATTTAATTTTGTTTCATGTTTACTACAATGTTTTGTATAAAGCTCAATTTAGTTTTCAATAAAACAATTTCGGTTTGTGAAGACACAAACCGATAAAGAAAAATATAGTCAATCATGATGAAGAATTATTAATTCTTACAAAGCACTTTACCCAAATTAATCTTTTGTAACAAGAAAAGTTATTTTTTGTCTCTTTCTGGTCTTTACAATTTTACCATTTAATATCCCGGGTTTCCAGTTTGGAGAAATTTTTATAACCCTTAAAGCTTCTTCTTTTACTAAAGGGTGAACTTCATTTATCACTTTAAAATCGCATAAGCTTCCATCTGTACAAACTGTAAATTCAAGCACTGCAGATTGTCTAAATTCATTATCGATAAAATCTTTACGTCTAAGTTTTCTTTCAACTTTATTAACGTTTAAATTCTTAACAAGAAAATTTATCCAACTTTCTTCTCCTCCATTAAAATACGATTGTATGCCAATCATAAAATATTTATCAACACCTAAACTATCTTTATATACATATGTCTTGTTTCCCCATTTATCAAGAAAACTATTGAGATTTGTTGTATCTAATTCTGCTACCATTGTAACATCTTTTAAACTATCTACCACATATTTTTCTTGAGCAAATGCATCAAGTATAAAAAAAGTAAATAGGACAAAAAAAATCTTTTTCATTAAATAAATTTATATAATAAATAAATAACATTTTTACTTTAAAAAAAATCGATTAATTAGTATCTTAAAAATAATTTCACTTTGTGAAGACACAAACCGATAGAGAAAAAAATCTTAAATCAAAAAATCATCCAATCATCATTCCTTAATGTGCATCTAACCAATTTTTTCCCATGCCTAATTCTGCTTCAATTGGCACCTCATTGGGTAAAATCATAGCCGATTTCATATTCTCTAAAATCAATGGTTTTAATATTTCTATTTCACTTTCTATAGCATCAAACACCAATTCATCGTGCACTTGTAAAATCATTTTTGATTGTAGATTTTCTTTTTTAAGTTGATGATGAATTTTTATCATAGCCAACTTAATCATATCTGCTGCTGTACCTTGAATGGGACTATTAATAGCATTACGTTCTGCAAAACCACGAACAGTAAAGTTGGAAGAATTTATATCTCTCAACCAACGTTTACGTCCCATTAAAGTTTCTACATAGCCATGTTCACGAGCAAAGTTGATAGTGTTGTCCATGTATTGTTGAATGCCAGCAAATTCTCTTTTATAATTATCAATAATTTCTTTTGCTTCAGTTCTGCTGATTCCTAAATTTTCAGCTAAACCAAATGCTCCTTGACCGTATATAATTCCAAAATTTACACTCTTGGCTTTGTAACGCATTTCTTTTGTAACATTATCCTCGTCTATATTATAAACTTTTGCTGCAGTTGCAGTATGGATGTCTTTACCAGCTTTAAAAGCATCACACATATTAGGGTCTCCACTAATGGCAGCAACAATTCTTAATTCAATTTGAGAGTAATCTGCACTAATTAAAATTCTTTCAGGAGTCCTTGGAATAAATGCTTTTCTGATTTCTTTTCCTCTATTGGTTCTTATAGGAATATTTTGTAAATTAGGATTGTTGCTACTTAACCTGCCAGTTACTGCAACTGCTTGTGCATAGCTAGTATGCACTCTTCCTGTTTTACTATTAATCAATTTGGGTAAGGCATCAACATAAGTAGATTTTAGTTTTGTAAGTTCTCTAAATGTTAAAATATCATCAACTATTTGATGACCTTTAACAGCCAATTTCAACAACACATCTTCACCAGTTTGGTATTGACCAGTTTTGGTTTTTTTAGCTGAATCATCCAATTTTAATTTATCAAATAATACTTCTCCTAATTGTTTTGGCGATGCTAAATTAAATTTTACTCCAGCTTGTATGTATACACTTTTTTCAGCAGCAATTGCATCTTTTTCTAATTCTTTACTATAACCATTTAAAAATACTTCATCTACTTTTATTCCTTCAAACTCCATATCGGTAATCACTTTCACTAAAGGGTTTTCAACTTCATAAAAAACTTTCTCTACTTCTCTTTCTTTTAAAAAGGGGTGTAAAATATTTTTTAATTGTAAAGTAATATCAGCATCCTCTGCGGCATATTCTTTTATTTTTTCAATTTCTACATCTCTCATCGTGCCTTGATTCTTTCCTTTCTTTCCAATTAATTCATCAATATGTATGGGATCGTAATTTAAAAATTGCTGACTCAACACATCCATACTTCTTTTGCCTTCAGGTTCTATAACATAGTGCATTAGCATAGTATCACAAATGTTTCCTTTTAGCTCAACATCGTACCATTTTAATACGAGCATATCATATTTCAAATTTTGTCCAATCCATGTTATAGATGATTTGTTGAATAATTGATTGAATGATTGAAGAATTAGTAATATTTCATTTCTATTTTCTGGTAGTGGAATATAATAAGCTTCGTGTGGTGTAATTGCAAAACTCATTCCTACCAACTCTGCTTCATTAGCATCAATATTTGTAGTTTCTGTATCGAAACAAATTTCTGTTTCATTAATTAATTTATTTACTAGTTCAACTATTTTTTCTGTAGTATTTATTAAATGATATTGATGCTTTGTTGTTGTAATATTTGCAATTCCTGTAGTAGCCGTTTCTTCAACTTTAGTTTGAATATTTTGTATAAAACTAGGAATAGCAATACTTCCATGACGAGAAGTTTCAGCGACTGCAACATTTTTTGTTGTAGATTTTTGCTTTGTAGGTTCAACAAAATTTCCAAATAAATCTGTTTGTGTTCCCTGTGTTTGTGTTGTTTTTATATTGCTTTTTGCCGACAAAGTAATTTCTTCTCCTAACAATCTTTTTGCTAAAGTTCTAAATTCAAGCTCACTAAAAATTTCGAGAAGTTTTTCTTTATTCATCTCCGACATAGAAAAATTTTCTTCATGAAATTCAACTGGCACATCAGTTATAATAGTTGCCAACATTTTACTCATAATGGCATTTTCTTTTCCTGCCCTTACTTTTTCTCCTAACGAACCTTTAATACTATCAGCATTTTCTAAAACATTTTCAAGTGTGTCAAATTCTTTTAAAAGTTTGGCAGCAGTTTTTTCTCCAACACCTTTTATTCCAGGAATATTATCTACAGCATCTCCCATCAAACCTAAAATATCAATTACCTGATCTACTCTTTGTATATCCCATTTATCACAAACTTCTTTAGGTCCCATTAATTCAACATCGCCACCCTGATAAGCTGGCTTGTAAATAGTAATTCCATCTCGTACCAATTGACCATAATCTTTATCTGGTGTTACCATAAAAACTGTATAACCTTCATCGTGTGCTTTCCAAGCTAAAGTTCCAATCACATCATCTGCTTCATAACCCTCAATTCCAATAACAGGGATATTAAAACCTTCAATAATTTTTTTAATATCGGGTACAGCTGCTAATAAATCTTCTGGAGCTTCTTGTCTATTGGCTTTATAAAACTCATATTTTTCATCTCTAATTGTTGGGCCACTCACATCAAAACAAACTGCAATATGTGTGGGTTTTTCTTTTCTAATTAATTCTATTAAGGCGTTGGTAAAACCAAATTGTGCATTGGTATTTCTTCCTTTTGATGTAATTCGAGGAGAACGAATTAATGCATAATAAGCACGAAAAATTAAAGCAAATGCATCGAGTAGAAATAATTTTTTTTCCATATAGCAAAGTAATGAATAATGAATGTTGATTTGAAAAAAGAAAAACTACTTTTGTTTTATGCTAATAGATATTCAAAAATTAGAACCGGCACAACGGCAGGCTTGGTTATTACATGCAGTGGCACCACGCCCCATTGCATTTGCAAGCACTATTGATAAAGATGGAAAAGTAAATCTTAGTCCGTTTAGTTTTTTTAATTTGTTTTCTTCAAACCCTGCCATCGTAATTTTTTCTCCTGCAAGACGGGTTAGAGATAATACAATTAAACATACACTCGAAAATGTTATGGAAACCATGGAAGTCGGAATTAATATTTGCGACTTTGATATGGTGCAACAAATTAGTTTGGCAAGTTGCGAATATGCAAAAGGAATAAATGAATTTGAAAAAGCCGGATTTAATGAACAAAAAGCTGTTTTAATTAAACCACCTTTGGTTAAAGAAGCAAAAATTAAATTAGAATGTAAAGTAATTGAAATAAAAAGTTTAGGTGAGAATAAAGGTGCAGGACAATTAATTATTGCTGAAGTTTTAATGTTGCATGTAGATGAAAGTATTTTAAATGAAGAACAATCAAACATTGATCAAACAAAAATTAATTTAATTGCTAGATTGGGTGGCGATTGGTATTGTAAAACTGATAGTAACAATTTATTTAAAGTTCCAAAACCTAATGCTCAATCTGGTATTGGTGTTGATGCATTACCCGATAATATCAAAAACAGTAAAATACTTTCTGGAAACGATTTGGGCATGTTAGCTAATGTGCACCAATTACCCCTAATTAACACAGCTTTTGAAGATGATAAACTAAAATCCATTATTCAATATTATTCTATTAATCCTTCATCAATGGAAAACGAAATACAACTTTATGCCAAAGAATTATTATTAAAAAATGAAGTTGAAAAAGCTTGGCAAGTATTGTTAACTATAGTTGAAAATGTTTAATTAATTTGCTATCAATAATAAGAAAAATTTAGAGAATAAAAAATTCTTTCTTCTTATTTTTTTCGGTTTTTTTGCTTGTAATAAGACAATCAAAAAAGGAGTATAGAAATGGCACTTTCTCAAACATTAAACCAATCACTACAACAAAAATTATCACCACAACAAATTCAATTAATGAAGTTGTTGCAAGTGCCTACTGCAACTATTGAAGAAAGAATTAAACTTGAAATTGAAGAGAATCCTGCATTAGAAATGAAAGATGAAAATGATATTGATGATATAGATAATACTATTAAAGAGGATGAAGTAGAAGCTAATGAAGATTTTGAAGAGTTAGATGGTAGTGAAGATGAATATGATAATTTAGATTTAAGTGAATATGTAAATGATAGTGATGATGAAATTGCTGAGTATAAAACACGTGATGATAATTATCCTGAAATAGATGACAAAAGAGTTATTCCTATTAAAAGTGAAAGTTCGTTTTACGATTTGATGGCTTCTCAATTAAATATGTTAAACATAAACGAACAAGAATATAAAATTGCTGAGCAAATTATTGGAAGTTTAGATGACGATGGATATTTACGAAGAGAAACAAGTAGTATTATTGACGATTTAGCATTTAGGCAAAATATTGTTACAAATGAAAAAGAAGTTGAATTTATTATTAAATTAATTCAACAGTTTGAACCACTTGGTATTGCAGCAAGAGATTTAAAAGAATGTTTGTTAATTCAATTAAATCGTAAACAAAAAGATGGTGATAATGTAGATGTAGCTTTAAAGGTTGTAAATAAATATTTTGATGATTTTACTAAAAAACATTACCCTAAGTTGCAACAAGTATTAAATTTAGAAGACGATGATTTTAAACAGGTAATTCAGCAAATAATAAAGCTTAACCCAAAGCCAGGAGACGATGCAGGATTTAATAATAATAAAGAAACTTTTGTAATTCCGGATTTTTATATTTTAAATAATAATGGAGTATTAGAACTTTCGCTTAATGGTAGAAATGCACCTGATTTAAAAGTAAGTGTAGAATATGTAGAGATGATGAAAGAATATGAACGTGGTGCAAAAAAAGATAAAAGACAAAAAGAAGCAGTAGTTTTTATTAAACAAAAAATTGATGGTGCAAAGTGGTTTATTGATATGATTAAGCAACGACAAGAAACTCTAAAAAATACCATGTGGGCAATTATTCAACATCAAAAAGAATTTTTTCTAAGTGGTGATGAAACTGAAATGAACCCTATGATATTAAAAGATATTGCAGAAAAAACCGGTTTAGATATTAGTACAATTAGCAGAGTTGCCAATAGTAAATTTGTACAAACTGAATTTGGTACATTTAAATTAAAATACTTTTTTAGTGAAAGTTTAAGTACCGATAGTGGAGAAGAAGTAAGCACAATTGAAGTAAAAAAAATATTGAATAATATTATTGATGCTGAAGATAAACATAAGCCCTTTGCAGACGAAGAACTAACTGAATTATTAAACGAAAAAGGTTACAATATTGCCAGAAGAACTGTTGCTAAATACAGAGAACAATTAAATATACCTGTTGCAAGATTGAGAAGAGGGTTATAAATCTATTTTTTTATTTCGCATAAATATTTATCTAAAGCAGCAAACATGCTTGAACATTGAGGTATTGGTGCTTTAATACTTAATGTTAATCCAGCTTCTTCAAAAGCTTTAAAAGTGTTACTGCCAAAAGCTCCTAAAATGGTTCCATTTTGCTTGAATGTTGGAAAGTTATCGTATAAACTTTTTACGCCACTTGGCGTAAATAAACAAATAGCATCGAAATCTTTAATACAAGAAATTTTTTCTTTTACATTACTACTAATTGTTCTATACATATAGCCCAAAGCAAATTCGCAATTATTATGTTTTAGCCAATTAACAATATCATTATCCTGCTGATGTTCGCTACATACATATAAAAATTTTACGTTCTCTTTATGTTTATTTATTACATCAAACATACTTTTATTCATTCCATCTGCACCATAAAATACTTTGCGTTTGCGATATAATATAAACTTTTGTAAATAAAGAGCAACAGATTCGTTGATGCAAAAATATTTTGTATCCTGATTAATATTTGTTTTAGCTTCCTCAGCTAATCTAAAAAAATGATCGATAGCATTTTTGCTTGTAAAAATTACACCAGAATAAGAGGCAACATCAATTTTTTGTTTTCTAAATTCTTTTGCTTCAATACCCTCTAATTCAATAAATGGTAGAAAAAAAATTTTAACCGAATGTCTTCTTTCTAATTCAAAGTAAGGAGATTTTTCACTTTCTGGCTTGGGCTGAGAAATGAGAATTTTTTTAATAATATGTGTCGTTGCTTTTACCTTAGATACGCTTTTTGCCATTGGTTACTTTCTGTTAAAAATTTAAATACCATTGTTTATATAATTTCCAAGAGCCTTATACATTATTAACAATGGTAAAATTTCAATACTGCAAAAGTATAGAAAAAAATGAATGGCATTTATTTTTAATCTTTCACTTAATAATTTATAAACACTAAAAAATCTAAATAGAAAAAGAAAGCTAATTAAAATTATCGATGTAGATAATGCTAACTGCTGAATATATAAAGTTGAAAATGCTAGTAATAATAAAATTGGAATTAATGTTACTCCAATAATTTTATTTACTATAAAAACTATAAAGCTATATGATTTTGAAATTTCACGTTTATTAAAAATCCATCCCATAAACTGAATAAAACCAAATTTAATTAAATATATAATTGAAAGAACGGCGAACGACAAATAAAAAATTTGCCAGAATGGTTTATTAATAATTTTAGCTTGATCGGATATAAGTGTAACAAAAGTACTTGCAGATAAAATAAATATAAAATTTAACAAAAGTGCTGCAACATTATCTTGTGTTAATTGTTCTCTGGTTTGTAATTGCCTAAAATTGGTTTGAAAAAAAATATTAAATACATTATTAAAATATTTTTTAAAAAAGAATTGAACAATAGCTAATAAAAATACTATTCCAGCTAATAAATAAAACAAATAGTCTTTATCGTAATTCTTTTTAAAATTTGGAATTAAAACTTTTGTTTCTGCATAATTAAGTATAGGATGATTAATTAATAAATTGTAATATGAAATTTCTTTTTTTATTTCAATTATTGAATCTGACTTTAATAAAACAGTAGAATCTGTTGTAGTATTAGTTTTTAAAGAATCAACTATTGCAATAATTTGCGTTTTTAAAGAATCAATTTTTTTAAACTTTGGCTTTACAACAACTTGTTTTTGTGGTTGTATAGTTTCTGAAATTGAATTGAAAAGGGAATCAACCTGCGAAATGCTATTAATTGAAATTGTAATAAATAAAAAAAATACAAAGTACTTCATTAATAATTTTCTTAAGTGTGCAAATTAACAAACAAAATCTTCTATAATAAAATTCTAAAAATTGCTGATTAACCCAACATGAATTTTTGTTTCTTTTAAATTAAATGATAAGTCGTTTCGTTTACCTGCTGCAAAGCTAATATTTAAAATACCCTGTTTAGTTTCTAATGCAATTCCTAAACCCGTTCCCCAATAATTGTAATTTTTATTTAGTGCAAAATTTTTTGTATAACCAGCATCAATAAAAGCATATAAAAACGAATTTGCTTCAATTAAATATCTATACTCAGTTGTTGCCACTAAATATTCATTAGTAAAAATATTTTCTTCATCAAACCCACGTAATAATTTAAATCCACCAATCTGAAACATTTCGTTTTGTAAATAATTTTTAGTAAGAATTAATCCGTAGTTAGCTGCAAGTTTTAAAACTGATAAATTAGTCAAAGAGAAATATTTTGCTGCAATTAATTTTGTTTTTATTTGATAAGTATTTGTATTAATTGAATCGTAAAGCGATTTATAATTAAAGCCACCAGTTTTTAAACTTGTAATAATTGTATTGTCTTTAATTTTCTTTTGGCCAAAACTTGTTGATACCAAAAAATCGAACCCTTTAGTTTTGTTAATATTACTCCCCTTGGTATTATTATAAAAATACTCAACGCCAAGATTAACTGTATTCATATCTAAAATAGTAGGTAACTTTTTATTTAAAATTATATATGCAGTATCAGCATCAATTATTTTAGTACTGTAATTATTTAAAAATATTTTAAACTTGGTTTTATTGGTTAATTCGTAATCAATTCCCACATCTGTACTAATATTTAAAAATGCAGAATCTCTTTTGTATAAATTAAAATTGAAATTAAAACCCACATCTAAATTAAAAATGTAAGGCATTTTAAATCCAATGTCAATTCTTGGCGATTGTGGTTGAATTTGTTGCCAATTTAGAGAAATACTTTCTCCGTTTGCAAATGCATTTTCTAAAAAAAGTTTAGCGTCTATGGTAAATAATAACTTCCCATTTTTTTGATTATTATTGGGTAAAAATCCAAAAATAGCATCAAATTTATTTATGTTTTTTGGCTGTAAATATAAATTAAGTAAATAGCTACTATTTAACATTAGCAAATCCCAATTTTTAAAACTTGATAAATAATTTAGCTTGCTTAATCTATCATTTATTTTCTCTAATTTTTCTTTATTATATAATTCTTGATTGAAAATTTTTAAATGATGTTGTAAAAATTGATTTTTTATTTGAGTGTTACCAAATACTATAATGCTATCCATTCTATATTCAATTCCTTTTTCAATTTTTATAGATGCACTAATTTGATTGTTGTGTATTGCAATACTATCAAAACTTATTTGTGCAAATGGATAACCAGTTGTTTCGAAATAATGCAAAATTTTTTCTGCAACTTGTTCGTAATTTTCGTTATTTAAAATAGCAAAGTTTTTAAATTCTAATGGGTAAGATAATTTTTTCCATAAATAACGATTACCAACAAATAGTAAAACTTGTATGGTATTATCTTTTTCAATAACCGAATCAATCGAAGCACTTATGTAGCCTTTTAATTTTAATAAATTTGGCAATTGATTTATATAATTGTAGCAAGAGGGCTTATTGAGAAACTCTTTTTTTATAGAAATAATTTTATGTACATCAAGAGAATCTGAATTATTAATTTTTAAAAATATTTTTTGTCCAGAAATTGCTGTAACATTTAAAAACATAAATAATAACCACAAAAAACCACACAATACATTTGCACGAATAACCTTAGTTAAAATATTGTAATTATTATGGCTGGCATTTATATACATATACCGTTTTGTAAACAAGCTTGTAATTATTGCAACTTTCATTTTTCTACAACACATCATTTAATTCCCAAACTAATTAAAGCAATTGCAAAAGAAGCAGAACAAAGAAAAAACTATTTAACCGAAATTGTTGATACCATTTATTTTGGTGGAGGAACTCCTTCTATTTTAAAGTATAATCAAATTGAATTTTTATTAAATAATTTAAGAAATAATTTCTCTGTTAACCTAAACGCTGAAATTACACTAGAAGCAAACCCAGATGATATAACTGAAGAAAATTTATTAGCATGGAAAAAAATAGGAATAAATAGATTTAGCTTGGGCATACAAAGTTTTATTGATGATGAATTAATATGGATGAACAGAAGTCATAATTCAACTCAAGCAAAAAAAAGTATTGAATTAATTAAAAAACATTTCGATAATTATTCTATCGACTTAATTTTTGGTAGTCAGTTTTTAACAAACGAACAATGGAAAAAAAATATAGCAACTGCCCTATCATTTAATCCACCTCATTTATCTTGTTATGCACTTACGGTTGAGCCAAAAACATTATTAGGCAAATCTGTTGAAACTAAAAAAATAGATAATATTGATAATAATAAACAAGCAGAACAATTTGAATATTTGATGAATTGTTTAGAAGCCAAAGGATATCATCAATATGAAATTAGCAATTATTCTAAATTCAATTTCGAAAGTAAACACAACAGTAGTTATTGGCAAAGGAAACATTATTTGGGGTTAGGTCCATCCGCACATTCATTTAATTTTGTTTCTAGATGTTGGAATATATCGAACAATAATTTATACATTAATTTAATTGATAAAAATGAATTAGTAAGTGAAACTGAAACTTTAACCGAAACACAACAATTAAATGAATATATCATGATTTCTTTACGAACCTCTAAAGGAATTGATTTAAATTTTGTGGAAGTAAACTTTGGAAAAACGTCTTTAAATAGTATAATTAACAACTCAAATAAATGGCATAACTCTGGCCATATTTTCACCCAAAATAATTTCCTTATACTCTCAAAAAAAGGAAAATTAATTGCAGATAACATTGCTGCAGATTTATTTTTTTAATTTTTTATTTCAAAAAATATTTCTATAAATAATTAATAGTCAACATTTTATTAGTTATCCTATAACAAAATTTTAGTAAATTAGACTGTGCATAAATACTATAAAAAAATATTTTATTAATAGCACACAATAATATATATAACCATTCGTTAGCTTATTAGTATAGTAGTGTTTTATGCTATGCTTTAATCCCTTTGTACCCGTGTTGATTTAGATTGTTTTGATCATTTTAAAATCCATTAGTAAATAGCTAGTCTGTTTGCTTAATGGAATTTGTTATTGGTTAATACAGTCAAAAGTCAGCCATAATAAACGTGCCCTAACTATGAAACAAATTCTCCAAAAACACGCAAAGTGTTTTGATGTTGTTAACAACAATAACATCAATTCAACAAAGAAATTTTTCAAAAAATTATTATTAGTTTTAATTTTTTGGAGCTTCTCAAAACAAAGTGTCAATGCTGCTAACGAAACTTTTTCGTCGGGCTCCATAATAATTAATATGGGCAGCATAACACAAACAGTTTCAAATTCATTAAAGCCTTATGGGGCTATTTATGATTTGATGCGTAACCATCAAGTGCCAATAAAATGGGTAATTGGGCAAGCAAAAGCAAAAGATGGTAATGATTTTATTTATAATAGTCAACAGTTTCGTGGTGGAACTTTTATCATTCCTAAAGAATTTATAAGTGCTACGGTTTTAAGTAGAATTGCTTATTGGCAAGGGCAAGGAATGGTAACAGTTACAACAACTTCTTCATTAACAGTTGATGTAACTTATACTTTAACATCTGCACCTCGTTGGACTTTAGATGCAGCAAATGGTTCTATTGCTGAGAAATTTCTTAATGCTGCTGGTATTACAAACACTGCTTTTCCGGGTGCATATAATTGGAAAATGCCAGCTTTATTAGATGGTTGTGATGATGTTTATGTTATGCCACATGCCGATCCAACTTGGGCAACACATAGTAATTTATATTTCTGGAACTCTACTTATAAGGGTTCAATTTGGGCAGGGTGTCATGCTGTAAGTGCATTATCAAATTCAATTAATCCTGCAAATGCTACACAACAAATGAATTTTTTGAGTTCAAGAAACAGTGTAACAACACCAAATCCTTGGCCAGAAAACAGTTTAATACTTTGGAAAAATCATGATAATGGTTCTACACCTTATACACATCAATATTTTAGCGACCCAGTTGCACAATATATTGGAATAACAGATGCTGCATTTCAAAATGGATCTGAACAAATGTTTATTCCATTACAATCAACTAATACAGGTGGTGCAACAAGATGGAACCCTGGAGCAAAAATTATTACATTCGACCCATCTCAAAAAAATGTACCAAACCCAGATTTAGCAAATGGTAAAGTTGCTGCTATTACTGTATATGGTAGAGGTTTTGATAACCCTGCAAGAGGTTATGTGATGTTTGAAGGAGGACATGATCTTGGTGGTACTTCAGCTGCATCAGTTGCTGCACAAAGAGCATTTTTAAATTTTAGCTTTTTTCAAAATATCGAAAAAGCACCACAAATTATTAGCTCTGGAGTAGTAACTGGACAAATTTTAAATGGCGGTTCAAATTATTTTCCAACAGTTTCTGCTTCTTCTATGTTAAGTGGAATAACTTATACGTATCAATGGACATCATCTTGTGGTGGCACTTTTTCTAGTACAACATCAGCAAATCCTACCTATACCACACCAACAGTTTCAAATAATACAAATTGTGTTTTAACTTCTGTAATTACCGATAATTGTGGAAGAAAATCTTTTGTTTCAATTCCAATTTCAATTATTCCAGCTCCAAGAAAACCAATTGCAGTAAACGATGCAGATGTTATTCCAACAAGTTGTTCTTTCAATCCTCCTGGTAAAACAATAAGTGTTTTAAATAATGATATTAATGCAGATGGAAATGGATTAACAGTAACAGGGATAATTAATAGTAATAATGGCACTTGGTCAACAAATGGTACAACGGTAACTTTTTTACCAAATGCAAATTTTATTGGAGTGGCAACTGCTCAATATATTGTTTGTAACCCAATTTTATGTGATACTGCAAGTATTTTAATTGGAGTGGGCACACCAGGTATTGATGGTTGTTATCCTGGGTTTACTTATGGTATTAGTGCTATCGATACAGCTATTTCTCAAACAAATAATTCTGTCATTAATCCAACAAATGCTTTTAATAATGATTATGATGCAAATGATATAGGCACTTATGCAACCCTACAAAATTCAAGCGATTCTTTGGTTTTAGATTTTGGAAGCATCATATCATTTAATTCAGATAAAAAAATCGAAGCCATCATTGCATCTACAGATAATACAAATGTTATAGCAACTATTTATGCTCGTAGTACTTTAGGTGGTGCAAGAACTATAATTGGAACAATTAGTAATTCTGATGTTAGTAATGAAACCATTCAACTATATAATATTCCAAGTGCCGGATTTAGATATTTAATAATTTACAAAACTTCTGGATCTGTTGATTTAAGAGTGGATGCATTAGTTGTAAATACTTATGGTTGTGTTTCAACTCTTGTAAATGCAGTTACAGATATAATTTCTGTTCAAGAAGATATTCCTACAACATTTGATGTTAGAGAAAATGATGACAATCCAACTGGTTTGCCTTTACAAGTTTCTATTTTGCAATATCCTGTTAATGGAATTGTTAGTGTAAATTTAGATTCAACACTTACTTATATCAATAACACAGATTTTAGTGGCGTTGATTCTTTAACCTATCAAATTTGCAATACAAAAAATGTATGCAGCACTGCTAAAGTATTTTTTAATATTGATGATGATGGTTGTACAAATTGGCAATATAAACCACTTGATTATTCTTCTCCAGTTACAAAACTTTTAAGTGGAAGTTCATTTACAGAAGATGCTATGATTCGAGAATATAAATCAACCTATAATTTTGGTACCGATAATACTGCATATATTGGTAAGAAAATTGGAGACAGAAAACGACTTTTAATTCAATTACCAAACAACAATACTGTTAATAGTTTTAGAGGTCAAATTCCAGCTAATGCAATAATAACAAATGCTTCATTACAATTAACAGTGGTTGGTGGAGATAATACTACAATGTCGCTTTCTTCTTATCAAGTTATTGGGTCTCCTAATTGGAGCGAGACTTCAGTATCTTGGAAAAATAGAAAAACTGGCAATTTGTGGAATACATTAGGGGGAGATTTTTTAAGCAATCCTCATTCAACAGTTTTGGTAACAAGACCAGGAACTGCAAATAATGGATCTAAAATTAGTTTTAATATTACAGCACCTGCAATTGCATGGCAAGCAGATACTACAAATAATAGAGGCTTAATAATTGCACAAACTATTTCAGGAACTCAGGTTGATAAAAAATTAGAATTTGCTACAGCACAACACAGCACAACATCGTATAGACCATTATTTGCAATTACATACGTACTTCCTTTATCATGTACAACAATACCTAATAGAGCTCCATTGGCAAATCCTGATTATGTTGTTACTGCTTCAAATACCCCTGTAAATATTGCAGCATTAAATAATGATGCTGATCCTGATGCGGGAAACACCATTTCTTTAAGTAGCATAGTTGGGGCTGTAGTTGGAGGATCTGCTTCAATAGTAGGTTCAAACATAGTATTTACACCTAATAGTTCTTTCTCAGGATTAACTTCTTTTTTATATAGAATTGTAGATAATGCAGGACTTTCAGATACTGCAAGAATTTATGTTCAATTAACAAATTCTGCACCTTTAGCAAATAGAGATGATGTTTCAACAAACTCTAATACATCAATAAGTATTGCTGTAAAAAATAATGATAGTGATACTGATGGTCCAAGCACAACTACACCATCAATTACATTAAATCCTAAAAATGGTATTGCAACAGTTGTTGGAGATAATATACTTTATGTACCTAATAATAATTTTACAGGCAAAGATACTTTGATATATAAAATTTGTGAATCAAGTGCTATAAACTGTGGAGATCAACCTTTATGCGATACTGCTTTGGTTGTTATTTCTGTAATCAATCAAGCACCAATAGCAAATAAAGATAATGTTGCTACAAATAAATGCCAACCAATTACCATAAATGTTTTATCAAATGATACCGATCCTGAAAATGGAAATTTAGCCGTTACAATAAATACTGCACCTTTAAATGGAATTGCAATTGTTGTAGGAAATCAAATAATTTATACTCCAAATAATACATTTGTTGGTCCAAGTGATCAATTTATTTATTCTTTATGCGATAATGGAAATCCATCATTATGCGATACAGCTTTAGTTGTAGTAGCAATTAATAATGTTTTAAATAATAAACCAGTTGCAATTAATGACTATGCAACAGGCCTAGTTAATAGTATAGTTTATTGGGATGTATTAACAAACGATTATGATGTTGATAATAATACATTATTAGTTTCTTTACCAAGTGGCATATTACAACCAACAAAAGGTACTGCTAACGTATTGCCAAATGGATTAATTCAATATACACCTAATTTTAATTTTGCAGGAGTTGACTCTTTAGCTTATGTAATTTGTGATATAACTGGTGGATGTCCAGCAATTCTAAGTTTATGCGATACTGCAAAACTTTATATAAATATTACGGGACCAAGTTTTAATGATGTACCTGTTGCAAATGTTGATAATACAACTACTAACATTAATACTCCTGTTACAATAAATGTTTTAACAAATGATAATTTTGGAATAAACGGACCATCGTCAACAGCAATAAGCATTACATCAAATCCAACAAATGGAATTGCAGTAGTAAATAATGGTGGAACTCCAAATGATCCTACTGATGATAATATTACTTATACTCCAAATTTTAATTTTAGTGGCAGCGATAAATTAATTTATCAAATTTGTGATGCTGATGGAGATTGTGATACTGCTGTAGTAAATATCATTGTAAATCCAGCAAAAGTATTTCCAGTACCAGAAAATGGAGCTGTTTCTACAAGCACTGGCGGTATTGCTATTGTAAATATTGTTAGTAACGATTTAGTAAATGGCAATCCAGCAAGTTTAGGGTTTAGTGGAAATGCAACTATCTCACAAAGTGGTTCATGGCCTTCAGGAATTTCATTAAATACTACAACAGGAGCAATTAGTGTAGTTATTGGAACTACTCCTGGTAATTATCCAGTAACTTATCAATTGTGCGATAAATTATTTCCTGTAAATTGTGCTACAACCGTTGATACTATTAAAGTGGTAGCACCAGTTGATACAGATGGGGATGGTGTAATAGATATTCAAGAAGTAATTGATGGAACCAATCCAAATAATCCTTGTTCATATAACCCATTACATATAACCTTGCCTCCAACTAATGCTTGGAAAAATTTAGATTGCGATGGAGATGGTGTAACTAATGGAACTGAAGAGATTGATGGAACAAATCCATTAGACCCTTGTTCATTTAATACAGCAAGTAGAACACTTACTACTTCTACATCATGGAAGAATTTAGATTGCGATGGAGATGGTGTAACTAATGGAACAGAAGTTACTGATGGAACCAATCCATTAGATCCATGTTCATTTGATAATACACACAGAACAGTTGGTACATCTACATCATGGAAGAATTTAGATTGTGATGGAGATGGTGTAATAAATGGTACAGAACTTACTGATGGCACCAATCCATTAGATCCATGTTCATTCGATAATACACACAGAACAGTTGCTACATCTGCATCATGGAAGAATTTAGATTGTGATGGAGATGGTGTAACTAATGGAAAAGAAGTTACTGATGGCACTAATACATTAGATCCATGTTCATTTATTTCAACAAGCAGAACATTAACTACAACAACAACCTGGAAGAATTTAGATTGCGATGGAGATGGAGTAACTAATGGAACAGAAGTTGCTGATGGAACTAATCCATTAGACCCATGTTCGTTTGATAATACACATAGAACAGTTGGTACATCTGCATCATGG
>JANOVK010000183.1:0-2230 GCA_031417315.1 Chitinophagaceae bacterium
AACCTCTCTTTTTTGTGCTTTTAAATAACGTGTATAAATATCTGCTGGTAAATACGCACCCGCTAAATGGCCAATATGTTTTAAACCATTGGCATAAGGCAAGGCAGAGGTAATTAAATATCTTTTGGGTTTGTTCATTATAAATTGTTAGTGCAAATGTATATCTTGATTAAATATTACCTCATTAAAGGATTGTTGAAGATTTAGTATTTTTTGATTTTAAATAATTTTTGCTAATTTATTATAATCCATAACTTTAAACTTTATCAAAATAATAAATATGTGCTTATTTTTGATTCGGCTTTTTTTAAAGTATGCAAGTATGCAAGTATGCAAGTATGCATAAATATTACTCATTTTTTAATTTTTATAGCATTTGTTTATCAGTAAAATTTATTAGTAAAAAATTTAAAGAAAACAAATGAAATCAACCAAAATTCAAATTGCATTTGCAGAAGATATAAAAGAACATAGAGAAAGAATTGTAGAAGCAATAAATGAAACTAAAAATTTTGAAACTACAATTAACGCTACAAATGGCAGAGATTTAATTCTGCAATTAAAAAGAGCAAGAAGATTACCAAAATTAATTTTAATGGATATGCAAATGCCTTGTTGCGATGGACTTTTAGCAACAATCATTTGCAAAAGATTATTCCCTGAAATTAAAATAGCAGGCTTATCATCTCATACAGACGGCATTGTAGTTAGTGAGTTTTTAACCGAAGGGGGAGATGAATTTTTATCGAAATTTATGATAATAAAAAATGCTTTAACACAAAAAATTTATAATGATGATGATGTTTTTGAAAAAGCACTAACCGAAATTTTAAACACCTCTAATGGCTTTGTTGATTTAATGCTTGAAGAAAATGGAGAAAAATATAAAAACAGATTAAGCACAAATCAAATCATTTTAAAAAATTGCAGCTATTTAAAAGACCACGAAATAACATATCTACAACTAAATGCAGCTGGTTTTAATAGAGAAGAAATTGCAACTCTAATGGACAAGAGTGAACCTGCTATTCAAAAATATTGCGATAAACTAAGAAATACTTTAGGTGCAAAAAATCACAACGATTTAAATAATATTGCAATCAATTTAGGCATTGCCAAATTAGTACATATTTATCAACCACCACCAACCTTAGTTTTCGATTAAAAACTTATACTTTTTGTTACTTTTTTATTAGAACCCTTTGCCACATTAACTTTCAAAGAAACAAAAAACAGCCAAAAATGTATACTTTTTGATACTTTGTTTCTTATTATGTTTGCTTTGTAATTACAAAAAAGCTCTAACAAATAATTTCGGTGTACAAAATTTTGTTTGTTAGAATTATTTTAAGTTTCTTGTTTTAAGTGTACAATTAAACAATGTTTTTAAAACAAATTTAGTTTTCCAATCTCCCTCCTTTGGAGGGATTAAGGGAGGCTAAATAAAACAGCCCACCCTCGCTCGACAAAAGTTAGGTAGGCTGCGTACAAAGACAGGTGTAAAAAATTAATCTTTACCTGCACCTTGCAAAAATATGGTAAGGATTATTAAAGTTGCCCAACAATTATTTGTAAGGCAATAGCAAACACTATAAAATATTGCAGCGTTACACTGTGTGGTTATGTATTGCAACAGCAACAACCAATAAATAAAATAAAACGCTACAAAATTTTAAGTAATGCAAAATGGTATTTTATTAATAATTCGTATTTGGCTTTATAGAGTTGAGTACACAAAAAAAATTGTATGAAAAAAATGATGATGGGCTTAATTGCCTTAGTATTTTGTTTTAGTAGTTTTAAAGGAATGGGGCAGGAACAATTGCAAACAACAGAAATTAGCAAAGAAGTAGTAAAAGAAGATTTAGAAAATGGGGTAGTTAATTTTATAAACTCAATTAAAACAACAATATCAATAGACTCTAAAACATATGAAGAATTTAAAAGTACGCTAATTGGTGAAGCTAATTTTAATTCGATTACTAAAGAAGGCGAAGATTTATTGAAAACTGCTTATACTCTAATAAACAGCAATGCCAACTCTGAAGAAATTAAAATTAAAGGCTTAAAACCTTTTGCAGATGCATTAAAATTTGTTCTTCAATTTGAGAGTAGAGAAGGCAATTATTCAGGCGTAACCTTACAAAACGGAAGCGTTGCATTATTTGGAGGAAATGAAGAAGGACTTACGGGATTTGCAAAAGTTGAAGGTGATGATTGTGGTTCATAT
>JANOVK010000184.1:0-1603 GCA_031417315.1 Chitinophagaceae bacterium
TTGGGGCTTCAGGCACAGGTTACCACGTCATCCCTTTCGGGGATCGTTACAGATTCCAAAGGCGAGGCGTTAGCTGGTGCTACTGTCGTAGCTACCCATACTCCCTCTGGAACGACTTATGGGTCTGCCGCAAGAGCCGATGGCCGTTACACAATACCAGGTATGCGTGTTGGTGGACCCTATACCGTTAAAGTAAGTTTTGTCGGGTATAAAGAGCAAGTGGTTACGGATGTATACCTGAGCCTTGGTGTTGCCGCTAACGTAAACGCGAAACTGGCTGATGAGAGCACTCAGTTAGAGGAAATCATCGTATCGGGAGCAAAGAATGATATTTTTAGTTCTGACCGTACTGGTGCCGCTTCTTCTTTTGGCAAGGATAATATTAACAGCCTTCCTACCATTGGTAGAACGGTGAATGACATCGTAAAATATAATGCCTACGGTAATGGCCGTTCATTTGGTGGTCAGGATAGCCGCTTCAATAACTTCACGATTGACGGATCGGTATTCAACAACGGTTTTGGTTTGGGAAGCTCTGCTCAGGCAGGTGGTCGCACGGGTACAACAGCCGTGTCTTTGGATGCCCTTGATGAAGTTCAGTTAAACATTTCTCCTTTTGATGTTCGTCAATCTGGCTTTGCGGGTGCGGGCATTAACGCAGTTACTCGCTCCGGAACAAATGAAGTT
The DNA here is from genome assembly GCA_031417315.1 of Chitinophagaceae bacterium. Lineage (GTDB taxonomy): Bacteria > Bacteroidota > Bacteroidia > Chitinophagales > Chitinophagaceae > CAIVPM01. The sequence goes on from JANOVK010000184.1 coordinate 688, forward strand.
TCCGGATCTGTGTATTATCTCTTTAGAAATAGCAATATGGTTGGTGAGAAGGCAAACGGCAAAGAACTTCCTACTGTGAACATTGATGAGAAAACATTTGGTTTCAGAATAGGAGCCCCTATCATCAAAGATAAGCTCTTCCTTTTTGTTAACGCAGAACAATTCGAACGTTCAACACCTGCGCTTTCATGGGTTACGAACAAGCCCGGTGCTACCGGTAACGTTTCTCGAGTAACAGAAGCAGACATGTTGGATTTAAGCAACTTTATGCTTACCAATTTTGGACGTGATTTAGGTGCGATTGATAATTTTAATAATAAGATCACCAGTAAGAAAGCATTGCTCAGATTGGATTATAACATCAATCAGAATCATAAACTTTCAGTTCGTTATTCTCATCATGATTCTGAATCAGATCAAATCATCAGTAACAGTAATAGTAGTAATACTGCCGGCAACGGAAATCGTACCAACTCTGCATTGGCTATTTCACCAGAAAACACGGGTTACATCATTCAGGATAATACCCGATCTATCGCGGTGGAATTGAACTCAAGACTGAGCGACAAGTTTTCAAATAATTTTATTGGAACATTCAATAAGCAGTTGGAAGACAGACGGTATAAAGCAGATTTGTTTCCCACCATCGATATCCTCAGCGGAGCAGGACAAGCAACCTATACTTCAATTGGGTTTGACCCTTTTACGCCAGGTAATAAATTGAATTATTCAACATTGAACCTGACTAACAACCTTTCTTATTTTGCAGGTAAACACACACTGACATTTGGCTTATCATACGAATATTATAAGTCGAATAACGTATTTTTCCCCTCTTCACAGGGTGTGTATGTCTATAACAGCATTGCAGACTTTAAAGCAGCAGCAACGGATTACATCAATAATCCAACTGCTA
>JANOVK010000185.1:0-1738 GCA_031417315.1 Chitinophagaceae bacterium
CGACCATGAGCCTGTCTGTAAGTCCCGGCGGCTTTATCCCGGATGCAGCTAACACTTCTGGCAACTTCTAACGACTGTTAACTCTTTGAAACAATCATGTGCATCGTTCCTTTTTACATCGGTAACAATTATCGAGACCTCACAGCCGCTTCACTGTACGTTCGGCTCCTACAGACACACCTGTTGCATCGTTCACCACCTCATTCCTTAGAATAACGCAGCATGCAACCGGTTTGATGGTGAAGGTTGCTCTACTTCTCCCATCGAGAGACCTACTCTCATCACATAGCCAGCTTGCCTGGACACACACATGGTATTGGTAAAAGCGGGGCATGACAAACTTTCTTCAGGACGGGTCAACTGCTACCAATCATCGGTCATGGGCCGACCATTCAGTAATTAGCTTTACGTTTTCATCAAAATTTCGTTTCTTTATATAGTTCGGCATGTGGGCGGACACAGCAACAAATATCCCGCCTTCGCCAATACCCGGACGTTAGCTGAAATTGTCTGGCGAATTTATAACCTTCTAATAACAAAATATGAAACTTATAGAATCTACAACTTTTTCCGAAACCATTAAGGGTGTCCAGCTTTTTCGTGATGACATCGAAGAAATTATGAATAGATGTGTAGAAAAATCAATTGAACTTAAATTATCTGATTCTAAATACTCATATGAATCTCTTGATGAGATTCCAAAATATCGAGGTAATTTTTTATCTCAATTAGATATTGATGGTAAATCTACTAAAATGCAATACACTTATATTGGGATAAGTTTTGAAAAAGCTAAAGCTCGCCTATTCTTAAGAGGTTCTACTGAACTTTACTCCCTAGGTTATGAACTTAAAGACTTTTTACAAAAGAGAATTCCGTGGCATTACAAAGTATTTAATCCTCCTATTTGGTTTTGCCTAAGTTGGTTTGCTGGGAGTGAGTTTTTTTTTCTTAATTATCAAAAAGAGAAAACTACAACACTATCTTATCAATGGTTAGGTTGGGTTAGTATTGCATTACTAATTTTATGTTTGACATCTTTGCTAAATCGTCACTTTAATTTCAAAATTAATTTATCAAGAAAGCACGAAACAGGCTTTCTTAAACGAAACGGGGAGAAAATCCTTCTAATAGCGATTAGTTCAATTATTGGTTCATTTATAACTCTTTTAATTCAATGGATTTCTAAAACAACTCATTAATAGAATTAACTTACAACTTCAGCTAAAAGGTTTTGTGCAATTTTCGCCGATGTTGGTGTTCAATAATAAACCCAAAGCCCATCGCCTGCCGTTGTGTGGTGTTTGTGCGGCAAATAAAGCAGGGCTTGCGTCACCAACAACCAGCAGGCACTCCCTTTAACATCTATTGCTTTTTCTTAACTTAGTACTTGATGAAAAATAAACAATTCGTACCTTTAAAATCATGATCAAGGAATCAAAAGATATAGATTTTTATACTTCGGGCATGAGATGGATATTAAAGAAGAGTATAGTTATAATATGTCACCAAATGATAAACGAGAAGTACGGAAAATAATATTTCAAAACTTTGATATTTTAATTGATTCATGGAATAATTTTTTTAAAAAGACAACATGATAGCTACACATAAAATAGAGACAATTCGTTTCAATCAAGATTTTATTATTCTAAATATTGATGGGAATGAACTTACAATTCCATTAGATAAGTTATCTAGTAGGCTTAAATCTGCAACAGATATAGAAAGAGCGATG
>JANOVK010000186.1:0-20747 GCA_031417315.1 Chitinophagaceae bacterium
TTGTTCTTTTATATCATCAAAATCTTCACCTTCTTCACATTCAACTTGATAATCGTAATTTACAGCAACACAATCAAAAAGAATTTCTTCTGGTATTACTTCTTGTGGTTGTTCTTCTTTTTTCTTTTTCCAAAACATAAAAAAATCTTTTTTCATATATAAATTTCATTAAACTTAAAGAAATATAAAAAAATTATTATTAATAATTCATCAGGGTGGTAATAGATTCTTCAAGTCTACTTTTTGCCAAAAAGTTTTTTTCTAATTCTAAATTAAACGGAATTGGAGTATCCATACTTGCACAACGCAAAATTGGTCCATCTAAATATTCAAAACAATTTTCGTTTATCCATGCACTAATTTCTCCTCCTATTCCACCAGTTAAAGTATCTTCATGTAAAATTAAAACTTTACCAGTTTTTAAAACAGCTTCTTTAATAGTTTTATAATCGAGTGGAGCAAGGGTTCTTAAATCAACTATTTCAATACTAGTATCATTATTTTGATTTTGATATTCTATAGCCCAATGTACGCCTGCACCATAAGTAATTATTGTTATATCATCTCCTTTATTTACAACAGTTGCTTTCCCAATTTCAACCTCATAATATTCTGTAGAAACTTTTCCAGAAATACTTCTATAAAGAACCTTATGTTCGAAATATAATACAGGATTTGGATTATTAATAGCAGCAATTAATAAACCTTTTGCATCGTATGGATTACTTGGATAAACTACAATTAAACCTGGTGTATGTGTAAACCATGCTTCGTTACTTTGACTATGGAATGGTCCTGCACCAACACCTCCACCAGTAGGCATTCTAATAACTGTATTGGCTGCTACACCCCAACGATAATGAATTTTAGCTAGGTTATTTATTATTTGATTAAATGCACAAGTAACAAAATCTGCAAACTGCATTTCAACAATACTTTTAAATCCTTTTAAACTTAAACCTAAAGCTGCACCAACAATTGCACTTTCGCAAATGGGTGTATTGCGAACACGATGTTTGCCAAATTGCTCAACAAACCCTTCAGTTATTTTAAATGCACCACCATATTCAGCAATATCTTGACCCATAATAATTAAGTCTGGATTTTCGTGCATAGATTGAAATAACCCATCTTTAATTGCATCAATAAATCTTTTTTCTACAAAACTATTTGCAGTTGGTGTTAAATTTTTAGGCGATGATTGTTTTGCATACACATCGTTTAATTCTGTTTCAGTATCTACTATTAATTTTTCTGCTTTATATGCGTATTCTAATTCTGATTCAATATGATTTCTAAAGCCATTTCTAATATCAGCAATTTGCATTTCTGTTATTATTCTTTCTTCAATAATAAATTGTTCAAAGTTTTTTAATGGGTCTTTTCTTCCCCATTCTTCAAATAATTCTTTTGGAACATATTTTACCCCACTTGCTTCTTCGTGCCCACGCATTCTAAAAGTTTTGCATTCAATTAAAATGGGTTTTTGATTCTGAATGCAATATTCTCGAGCCTGCCTAATTGTATGAAAAACTTCTAAAATATTATTTCCGTCAATTTGAATTCCTCTTATTCCATATCCAACTGCTCTATCAACTAAATTATCACAACGATATTGTTCGTTAGTTGGTGTGCTTAATCCATAACCATTATTTTCTATAATAAAAATTACAGGTAAATCCCAAACTGCTGCAACATTTAATGCCTCATGAAAATCTCCTTCGCTTGTACCACCTTCACCAGTAAAAGCTACTGAAACTTTTTGTTCTTTTTTTAATTTATGTGCTAATGCTACACCATCTGCAATGGCTAATTGTGGACCTAAATGTGAAATCATGCCACAGATATGATGATGCATGGAGCCAAAATGAAAACTTCTTTCTCTGCCTTTACTATAACCATCTTTATTCCCTTGCCATTGCATAAATAATTTATGAAGTGGCATTTGACGAGTTGTAAATACACCTAAATTTCTATGTAAAGGAAATACCCATTCATCGTGTTGTAATGCAAGTGTAGTGCCAACTGCAATGGCTTCTTGCCCAATTCCACTAAACCATTTACTTATTTTTCCTTGCCTAAGCAGCACCAACATTTTCTCTTCAATCATCCTTGGTAATAAAATGTTTTTATAAATGCTTATCAAACCTTCGGGAGAGAAATTTTTTTTGAAGTTTTGATATTGAATACCACTCATTTTTTTAATTTAAGAAACAAAATAAGGCATTTTTTTTTGCTTAGATACAAAAACAAAAAACCCTGCATAAGCAAGGTTTTTTTGGATTTTAAAAACGGAACTCTAATAATTCGTTTATTATTTTTTTAAACGAGCTAATTCACTTTTGGTTTGTTCTAGGTCTTTTTTTACTTCTATTAAGTATAGAGTTAATTCTTCAATTTTCTTTAATAATAAACCACTTGTTTTACCAAGGTCTATACCATTTGCTAAAACTTCTTTAGTTGTTGGCATATCTGGTAAATGTTTATTTATTGAAATATATTTTTCTAAATCTGTTAAAGGCATTAATTGATAGTCTGAATTAAATACATGGTCAAACCAATCTTCACTATCTTTTATTGCAACTTTTACTTTTTCTGTAAGTATACCTTCTTCAACAAATAATTTATATCCATCAACATTTGAGTTTAAATTTCCTATTTTAACTCTGCCTTGATAAGAATCTATAGAAAACAATTCGTGTTCATCAGCTTCATTTGGAGATTTAAAACCAATTTTAAAAGCTACGGGTTCTTTATCAATCTGATTTCCTGAAACTCTTGCTCCCAATGTCCAATAACTAACGTTATTAGGAGCCAAATCGCCGTTAGAAAACATAATTGTAGGTTCATTTAAACCTTTTCCACTCCATATATTACTAAGTTGTAAAAGGAAATTTTTATTTTTTCCGTCACCAGCATTTCTTTTTATTTCTAATGCAGATTGAGGTGCATCTGTTCCAATACCTGCATTGCCCATAACTGGAAAATGATTTTCTGCATTTGGATATGTAGTATCTAAATACTGATAAACAACATTTTTTTGTTGTGGCTTTTGAACAGGATAAACAGCTGGAGATTTTTTAGCTCCAGTATATTTTGTTGCTGTTTTATACTTTGTTGAACCACTAGTACTTGGTTGGTACTGGGCGTTTGATGAACTATTAACTGCGAAAAACACAGTTAGGATAAAGATTAACTTTTTCATTGTTGAAGTATTAATAATTGTTTTATAGTCGAATTACCAATAGAAAACGTTAGAAATTAAAAAAAATTTTCTAAAAGAAAAAAATGTTTTGTTTTTCTTTTAGAAAATTTTAATTATTACTTATTATTAAACCTCAATAAATTAGTTATTTATTAACCTTGTTCTTCAGCTTCTTTTTGATAAGCTTTAATAATTGCTTTAACTAAACGATGTCTTACAACATCTTCTTCAGTTAATTCAACATGGCTTATCCCATCAATATTTTGGAGAATTTTTGATGCTTTTTTTAAGCCACTTTGCATGTTGCGTGGTAAGTCAATTTGTGTGGGGTCTCCATTAATAATAGCCTTTGCATTTGCACCAATACGAGTTAAAAACATTTTTAATTGAGAATCATTTGTATTTTGTGCTTCATCTAAAATAATAAATGCGTTATCTAAAGTTCTGCCACGCATATAAGCAAGTGGAGCAATTTCAATGGTTCTTGTTGTCATAAAATAGCTCAGTTTATCTGCAGGTATCATATCATCCAAAGCATCGTAAAGTGGGCGTAAATAGGGGTCTATTTTTTCTTTTAAATCTCCGGGTAAAAAACCTAAGTTTTCCCCAGCTTCAACTGCGGGCCTTGTTAAAATAATTTTTTTAACTTGTTTGTTTTTTAAAGCTCTTACTGCTAAAGCAACAGCTGTGTATGTTTTACCAGTTCCTGCAGGTCCAATTGCAAAAACAATATCATTTTTTTCTATAGCCTGAACCATTTTTTTCTGATTGGCAGTTCTTGCTCTAACAGTTTTGCCATTAGGGCCAAAAACTAAAACATCGTTTGGATTCTTATCAATAAAATTATCAACAGTTTCAACATCATCACCACCTAATATTTGTTCAAAATAATTTTCACTTAAATGCCCATTTCTTTCGAGAAATTGAATAATTAAATTTATTTTTTCTTTTGCAGTAACTATTTGTTCAGGGGCTCCACTTATTTTAATTTGGGTACCCCTCGATAGAATTTTTAAAAGTGGAAACTTCTTTTTTAATAAATCTAATTTACCGTTATTTACTCCCAAAAATTCAATTGGATTTACTGTTTCTAGGTTAATGATGGTATCTGTCAAAGGAATTTAATTTTGTTCTGCTAACTTAACTATAAAATGTATTATGTTTTTTGTAATTGAATAAAGATGTTTTATAATTTTGGTTATGCACAATTTAAAGCTGCCACCAAAACCTGTATAAAACCTATTGTATAAAATTTAGTTCATGAAATATTTTAGCACTTAATTTTGATTTATGAAGAAAACATTTTTAATACTTATAACATTTTTTGCATTTTGTAACTTATATGCTCAGAATATAGAAAAGTGGACATTGAAAAAATGTGTTGAGTATGCAATGAAAAATAATATTTCTGTAATTCAAGCAGATATTCAAGCACGTGTATCAGAGCTTCAAGCTAAGCAAGCAAAATTATATCAATATCCTTCGGCAACTTTTGGCACATCAATTTCGCCACAGTTTGGTAGAACTATTGATAGAACGACTAACGTTTTTGCAAATACTGAAATCATAACACAGAATATTGCATTGCAAGGAAGTATTGAAATTTTTAATTGGGGGAAACAAAAAAACAATATTGCATCGGCACAATTTTTAGCAAAAGCTGCTTTGGCAGATATTGATAAATCTGCTAATGATATTGCACTTAATGTAACAACATTTTTTTTGCAAGCCATTGCAGCACACCAACAAATTGAAATATCTAAAGTTCAAATTCTTCAAACAAAAAATAATTTAGAGGCTACTAGAAAAAGAGTGGATGCTGGTGCATTACCAGAATTAAATGCATTAGAATTCGAATCTCAGTTAGCAACCGATAGTAGCAATTTGGTTTTAAGTGAAACAAATTATACTCAGGCTTTATTGGGAATAAAAGGCTTATTAAATTTAGATGCTGCACTGCCTTTTGATATTGATATTCCAAAAATTGAAAATATACCTTTAGAAAATATTGTTGATTTAGACCCAAATTTGGTTTATAAGTTAGCATTAGAAAGTCAACCAGCAATTAAGGCAAACAAGCTTAGAATACTTGGTTCAGAAAAAGGAGTATTAGCAAGTAAGGCTGCACTTAATCCTTCTATTTCTGCTAGTTATTATTTGGGAACCAATTATGCTAATAAGGCTCAAGAAGTAACAAGTATTACTACAAAGCCTGTAATAATTGGAAATGTAAATGTTGCAGGAAATAATTATGATGTGTTTTCAGAATCTTACCAATTTAATTTTTCTAAGTCTAAATATTTTTCTCAATTGAGTAATAACTTCGGGCAAAGTTTTAGTTTAAATATTTCTGTTCCCATTTTTAATTATGGTATAAATAAAACAAATTATCAACAATCAAAATTAAATTTAGAGACTGCAAAAATAACTGAAACTCAAATTGAGCAAAAATTAAAACAAGATATATATACCGCACACAGTAATGCATTAAATGCCTTACAAAAATTAAATGCTAGTAAAAAATTAGTTTATGTTTCTCAAAAAACTTTCAACATTGCATCAAAAAGATTTGATGTTGGTTTATTAAACTCAATAGAATTAATTACAAATCAAAATAATTACCTTAGAGCCAAAACACAATTATTAGCCGATGAGTTTGATTATATTTTTAAAATGAAATTACTTGAATTTTATAAAGGCCAAGGATTAAAATTGTAATTATCTATAATACTGACCAGGTATTAATTTAAAAACTCTGCCTTCTTGAAATTGTTTAAATTTTTGCGTTTCGGTTACGTGCAATTCTGTCCATTCTTTATATTGTAAAGGATCGATAACAATACCAAATAACCATTGATTGTAAGCATCGAACATGCCTTCTCTAATTAAATAGCGAAGTTGATCGAATATTCTGAAAGGATATTTTTCGTTATTTTTATTGTGAAACCAAGTTAAAATAAATTTAGTTCTTAGTGCTGTTAAATTAATTGCAGTAATTTTTTCAGCAGAATTTACAAAAGTTGATTTTACTATATTTTCGAATTGATTATTTGAACTTTGATTTGATAAAGCATTTGAGTATAATAATTTTTTGTAAGCATCAAATACGAGTTCTTTTATTTCTGCAGTTCTTATAGTGTAACTTTCTAAGTTTAAAAAAACTTCTCCATAAATAATCGACCAAATTAGTTGATTTTTTTTTGCATAATATTTTGATGCATTAAAATAATTATTAGGATAATTTGGGTCAACTTCAATACCTTTTTCCCAATTTTTTATTGCATCTTTTTCTTTTTTTTCTATTAAGTTTAAATCTGCAAATTCACTATATAAAATGCCACTACTAGCATATTTTTCGAGTGCTGTTTTATAAAGCAAATTTGCTTCAGAATACATTGCAATTGCTTTATAATTCATGCCTAATAGCTGAAATGTTTGTTCGTCTGCCAAGGTATCGTTAACAAGTTTTTTAGAAATTTCTATGCTTTTTGCAAAGTCTCTTTTTAAAAAACTTAAGTAAGCAAAATCTTTTAAATAAGTAATATTATTTGGCTCGTTAGTTAGGAGTTTAGTATAAACTAATGTAGCGTTTTCATGATCGCCTTCTATCATTAAATTTTTAGCAGTTTTATATAAATCAGTAACAGGTTGAGCAATTAAAATATTTGCAAAAAAAATACTAACAATTAAAATTACTTTGTGCATAGTTTTGTTATTGATATATTAAATGAGTTAATAATCCATCTCTTAATTTAGGTTCGAACCAGGTGCTTTTTGGAGGCATTACATTACCAGAATCTGCAATATCAAAAAGTTGATTTATGGTAACAGGGTATAGGCTAAATGCAGCAGCCATTTCGCCACTATTCACTCTTTTTTCTAATTCATTTAATCCCCTTATTCCTCCAACAAAATCTACTCGTTTATCTATTCGCTGATCAACAATATTTAAAATTGGCGTAAAAATATTATTTTGTAAAATAGATATATCTAAAATTCCTATTGGGTCTGTAGTATAAGTATTTTCTTTTGAAGTTAATTTATACCAATTTCCATCAATATATAATCCAAAAGTGTGAATGGTATTGGGTTTAAAAACTTCTTTTCCTATAAGTTCAATAATAAAATTTGTTGAAAGTTTTTCAAAAAATTCATTTGTAGTTAATCCATTTAAATCTTTAACAACTCTATTATAGTCCATAATATATAGTTGGTTCGATGGAAATAAAGTGGTTAAAAAATAATCGCTTGCTGCTGTTTTATTTTGTTCTAACATTCCTCTAACTTTTGATGCAGATGCTGCTCTATGATGTCCATCAGCAATATAAGTAAATGGTATTTTTTCAGAAAAAATATTAGTAATAGAATCAATAGTTTTGGTGTCGTTTACAATCCAAATAGTATGTTGAATTTGATCATCAGCTTCGAAATTATAAATAGGACTTTTTGTGCTTTTCCATTTTTCAATTAGTAAATCTAATTCTTCATTATTTCTATAAGCTAAAAAAACATTTCCTGTTTGTGCACCTGTTGTTTTAATATGATTGATTCTGTCTAATTCTTTTTCGGGGCGAGTAAATTCGTGTTTTTTAATAATGTTATTTTCATAATCATCAATACTACTTGTACAAACCAAACCTGTTTGGCTAACACCATTCATTATTAATTGATAGATATAATAGTACTCGTTATTATCTCTAAATAAAATATTTCTGCTAATAAAAGCTTCAATGTTTTCTTTGGCTTTAATATAAACTTCTGGTGAATGAATATCAATATTCTCATCTAAACATATTTCACTTTTAGTGATATTTAAAAAGGAATAAGGATTTCCTTGAACTTCTATTCTTGCTTCTGCACTGTTTAAAACATCATACGGTCTACTACCAACTTGTTTTGCAAATTGTGGTTCTGGTCGTAATGCTTTAAATGGTTTTATTATACTCATATTAATTTAATAATTATTTATCCTTTTTTATTTGCAAATTCATTTGCAAGGGTACAAAATGCTTGCACGCTTGTTAACTCTAATGCATTATACATGCTAACTCTAATGCCTCCAACTGTTCTATATCCTTTAATACCTATCATCCCATTTTGTTTGCACAATTCTAGAAATTCATTTTGCAATAGATCATCTTTAATAAAAAATACTGCATTCATTTTACTTCTATCTTCCTTTTCTATTGGACAATTAAATAAAGGTAATGCATCGATGGTTGAATAAAGTAATGATGATTTTTTATCATTTCTCAAACTCATTTCTTTTAATCCACCTTCTTTTTTAATCCATCTCAAAGTTAGTAGGGCAACATAAATTGCAAATACTGGAGGTGTATTTAAAACTGAATTATTTTTAATTTGATTTTGATAATCTAATAGCAATGGAATTTTTCTTGTTACTGTACCAAGAATATCTTTTTTTACAACCACTAAATTTACACCTGCAGCTCCCATATTTTTTTGAGCTCCTGCATAAATTAAATCAAATTTATTAAAGGGGATTTCTCTACTAAAAATATCACTACTCATATCTGCAACTAATGGTATTTTGTTCTCAGGAAAACGATGCCATTGTGTTCCTTCAACTGTATTATTTGTTGTTATATGTAAATATTTTGACTGTAAAGGAGTAACAAAATCTTTATTTATATAAGTATAATTTTTATCTTTTGAAGATGCAGAAATATGAACTTTTCCAAATAAATTAGCCTCTGTTGCAGCTTTTTTCCCCCAAATTCCATCATCACAATAAGAAGCAGTTTCATGTTCGTTAAGTAAATTCATAGGAACTTGCATAAATTGAGTTGTTGCACCACCATGAAGAAATAAAACTTCATACTCAACCGAAATTTGCATTAGTTCTTTTACTAGCAATTTTGCTTCTTCAATTATATCCATAAACCAATTGCTTCTATGGCTTATTTCTAATATAGATAAGCCAATACCATTTAAATTTAAAATTGCTTGAGATGCTTCTTCTAAAACTTCTTGTGGTAAAACTGATGGACCAGAATTGAAATTATGTTTTTTCATTAACTGCTAACAAAGGCTGCAAATTAAATGAATAAAAAGTTAAAAGATTTTTAACTCATAAAAAATCAATAAAAATTAATAATCAAAATTTACAACACCCCCACTTACCGCAAATTTCATAGCATTTGATGCCGATAAGTTTTTAAGTGGTTTTACTTTTGAGGGAGGAACAATATACGTCATTCCACTAATAGCATAACTTAAGGGAACATATACAACCAAATAATCTTTCATTCCAAAATCTTCGGCATCGGCCAAAGTTATAAAACCAATTCTCCAAATATCATTATCATCAACATTTACAATAACCGGTTTATCAAATTTTTTCTTGTCTCCAGCAAATGCTTCAAAAAAATCTTTAACCGATGAATAAATAAATTTTATTCCAGGAGTTTTTTCTAAAATTTTATCAAATAGTTCTACTAATTTACCCACCATAAATAGAGATGAAAGCCAACCTACTGCTAGAACAAGACTAATTACAATTATAAAACCTAAGCCTGGAATTTTATTGAGATTGCCATTTGCATCTTGCTTTATCCATTCTGGAAAAATAGAATGCATAATTCTTGGTAGTATATCATCAATCCAAGAAAATAAACCAATAATAGCCCAAACTGTTATGGCAATTGGTGCAAGTACTACTAGCCCTTGTAAAAAATACCTTAATAATTTTTTGCCAAATTCTTGAAACTTAAATTTCATACTCATAATTAATATAAAAATAAGTAACAATAACCTAACAAATATTTTTGATTTTAAGTTTCAACTACCACTCATCAAAAAAATACTAAGGAAACTATGGTAGCGTTAAAAGTTTCCCTAGTTTCGCCAACTTATTTAAAATGGAAACACAAGAAAGAATTTTACAAATTGCTCACGAACAGTTTAGACTTTATGGAATTAGGGCTGTAACCTTAGATGAAATAGCCAATAAATTGGGTATTAGTAAAAAAACAATTTATCAATTTTTTGCTGATAAAGATGCTTTAGTTGATGTGGTGATGATGGCTGAATTTGAGCATAATTACAAGGAATGTTTAGAATGTTCAGTAAAATCGAAAGATGCCGTTAACGAAATTTTTTTATTAATGGAAAGTATGGATGAAGATTTTAGAAATCTGAACCCAATTGTATTGTTTGATTTAAAGAAGTTTCACTTTAAAACATTTCAAAAATTTCAAACACATATGCACCAAAATCTTATGCAAATGGTTGCTAAAAATTTACAGCGTGGTATGGATGAAGGAATTTATAGAAACGATTTAGATATTGAAATTGTTGCTCGATTTAGAATTGCATCTGTTTGGTTATTGTTCGATCAGGAAGTTTTTCCTGCTCAGCAATTTGCAGTTTCAAAAGTTTTTAGAGAAGTATTAGAATTGTTTTTACATGGATTAGTAAATCCTAAAGGTTTTAAATTAATAGAAAAATATAATAAGCAAATAATAAAAAATTAAATTATGTATTTAAAAAAAGCATTTAAACTTTTCATTGTTTTATTGCTTCTAAATTTTAACAAAGTAGTTGCACAAACAGAAACTAATCATAAATTTTCTTTAAAGCAAGCCGTAGATTATGCCACAAAGAATAATGTTAATGTTAAAAATGCATTATTGAATGTTCAAATTCAGCAGCAAGTAAATAGAAATATTGCATCAGCTGTTTTTCCTACAATTGCTGGCAATATTGGGTCTACGCATTATATTGATATTCCAGTTTCATTAATTCCAGGAGAAATTTTTGGGCAACCTGCAGGCACCTATTTACCAGTACAATTTGGAACAAAATATAATGCAAATGTGGGAATAAAATTTGATCAATTATTATTCGATGGCCAAGTATTTGTTGGCTTACAAGCTAGAGATGCCTCCATTCAATTTCAAAAAAAATCTGTTGAAATTACAGAAGAAACTATTAAAGTAAATATTTATAAAATTTATTATCAATTAGTAGTTGCAAAAACTCAAATAGAATTATTAAATGCAAATATTAATCGATTAACAAAATTAAAATCTGACGTAACGGAGATTTATAAAAATGGATTTGCCGAAAAATTAGATATAGATAAGTTGGAAGTTGCTTTAAATAATTTGTTAACCGAAAAACAAAAAGTAACTAACAATATTGATATGGGTTATTTGGGTTTAAAAACTTTAATGGGAATGCCAACAAAAGATACAATTTTATTAACCGATAAAATTACTGATGCCGAAATTAAACAAGGCGTTTTATTAGATAGTGCAAATTATTATGATAGAAAAGAATTTCAGTATTTGCAATTAGCAAATAAATTAGGAGAGTATAATATTAAAAGATATCAATTAAGTTATTTGCCAACAATTTCAATAAATGCTAATTATAGCAAGCAAGCACAAAGAAATAAGTTTACTTTTTTTGAGCAAGGAGATTGGTTTACTACTTCTTTTATTGGGTTAAATATACATGTGCCTATTTTTAATGGTTTTGCAAAAGATGCAAAACTCAGTCAATCGAGAATTGAATTGCAACAAGTAAAAAACAATATTGATAATTTAAAACTTGTAATTGATTCTGAAACAGAACAAGCAAAACTAAAATTTAAATCTGCCATTGAAACTATTGATGCACAAAAACGAAATATTGGGTTAGCCGAAAAAGTATACGAACAAACAAAGAAAAAATTTGAGATAGGAGTTGGTTCTAACACAGAAATAGCAACAGCAGAAACAGAATTTAAAACTGCTCAAACAAATTATATAGCTGCAATGTACGATGCAATAATTGCCAAAGTTGACTATTTAAAAGCAGTAGGAAAATTATAAAAATAAAAAAATAACTCAAAAAATAATATGAAATATTCATTAATCATTATCACAATTTTTACTTTATTGTCTTGTGGAAATAAAGAAAATAATTCATTAGCAGATAAAAAAAATAAGTTAGAAAAATTAAAAACCGAACAAGCTTCTATTGCTAAAAAAATAAAAAATATTGAAACCGAAATTTTAAAATTAGATACATCTTTAGCGTTAAACGAAACAGCTAAATTAGTTGGAGTTTTAGAATTAGCCACATCAGATTTTAAACACTACATTGAGTTACAAGGTAAAATTGATGCTGATGATATATCGTATATTTCTCCACGTTTAGGCCCAGCACAAGTACAAGCAGTTTATGTAAAAAAAGGAGCACTTGTAAAACGTGGCCAGCTTCTTTTAAAGTTAGATGATGCAGTTATTAAACAATCTATTGCTGCAGCCAAGCAAGGGTTAGAAAGTTTGAAATCTCAAGTTTTATTAGCAAAAGATGTGTATAATCGCCAGAACTCTTTATGGAAACAAGGTATTGGAACAGAGGTGCAATTAATAAGCTCAAAAACAAATTCAGAAGTATTAGAAAAACAATTAAAAGCAGGCGAAGAAAATATTAAAACTATGCAAGAGCAAGCATCTGCAACTAATGTATATAGCAATGTTAATGGTATTGCAGATGAAGTAAATATTAGTGTTGGAGAAATGTTTACAGGTTTTATTGGCAATATGCCACAAATAAAAATTGTTAATACAAGCAGCTTAAAAGTAATTGTTGATGTACCAGAGAATTATGCTGCAAAAGTGAAGGTAGGTTCAAAAATTGTTGTGTCGTTATCAGATATAAATAAAACTTATCAATCATCAATTTCTTTAGTAGGTAAAACTATCAATCCAAATAACAGAAGTTTTTTAGCTGAAGCTAAATTACCTTATGATGGATTAGCAAGGCCCAACCAAAATGCTGCGGTAAAAATTGAAGATTATGCAGCAAAAAATGTACTTACAATACCTGTTAATACTATACAAACTGATGAAAATGGAAAATATGTTTACGTTGCTATGTTAGAAGGATCTAAATTAATTGCACGAAAAAAATCTATTATTGTTGGTGAATTAAATGGAGAAATTATTGAAATAAAATCTGGACTAGAAATTGGGTTTAAATTAATTTCAGAGGGGTATCAAAATTTATACGAAGGCCAATCTTTAAAAATAAATTAATTGCCAAGTTGTAAAAAAAGTTGGAGAAATAATTACTAAAAAAATATTATGAAATCTTTTGGAAATATTGTAAAACGATTTAAAGAATTTAAACCAACATCTTGGGCAGTTGATAATAGAACTGCAGTATATATTATCACAATAATTATTTCATTGTATGGTTTAACAAAGTTTAATACAATGCCTAAAGAGCAGTTCCCAGATATTGTTGTACCAACAATTTTTGTTCAAACTGTTTATATAGGTAACTCTGCAAAAGATATTGAAAACCTTGTTACTCGACCAATAGAAAAACAATTAAAATCAATTACAGGGGCAAAAGTTAAAAAAATTCAATCTAATTCTCAGCAAGATTTTAGTTCTATTGTAATAGAGTTTGATACTGATGTTAAAACTGATTTAGCAAAACAAAAAGTAAAAGATGCAGTTGATAAAGCTCAAACAGATTTACCAAAAGATTTAACACAACAACCCAATGTTGCAGAATTTGCTTTTAGTGAAATGCCCATAATGTATGTAAATATTAGTGGCGATTATGATGGTATGACTTTAAAACGATATGCTAAAAAAATGCAATCGAAATTTGAAGAATTAAGTGAAATAAATAGAGCTGATATTATTGGTGCACCAGAAAGAGAAATACAGATTAATGTTGATCCATTTAAAATGCAAGCTGCTAAATTAACTTTTACAGATATTAGTAATGCTATAAATTATGAAAATAAAGATGTAAGTGGTGGACTAATTGAAGTAGGAGATATGAAAAGGACGATTAGAATTAAAGGTCAGTTTTTAACTGCATTTGATTTGCAAAGTATCGTTGTTAAAAATTTAACTGGGGGTGCTTTTTATTTAAAAGATGTTGCACAAATTTTAGATACTGTGAAGCAAACTGAAAGCTACGCCCGTTTAGATGGAAAAAATGTTGTTACCTTAAACATTGTAAAACGAGCAGGTGAAAATTTAATTAATGGAGCCAATAAAATAAAAGACATTGTTGCAGAAATGCAATCCAATGGGCAAATTCCTCCAAGCAATCAATTAGCTATTGTTTTCACTGGAGATCAAAGTAAACAAACAGCAACATCATTTAAAGATTTGGTAAATACAATTGTAATTGGATTTATATTAGTATTAATTGTGCTCATGTTTTTTATGGGTGTTACCAATGCTTTTTTTGTAGCATTAAGTGTACCGCTAAGTGTGTTTATGGCATTTTTATTTTTACCTGTTGCAAGTGGAATAATTGGGTCAACTGTAACCCTAAATTTTATTGTATTATTTGCTTTGTTATTAGGCTTAGGAATTATTGTTGATGATGCTATTGTAGTTATAGAAAATACACATCGAATTTATCATAACGGGAAAGTAAAAATTATTCCAGCTGCTAAAGAAGCAGCAGGCGAAGTGTTTATTCCAGTATTAGCAGGTACTTTAACAACATTAGCTCCATTTTTTCCATTACTACTTTGGAAAGGATTAATAGGTAAGTTTATGATTTACTTACCTACAATGTTAATCTTAACATTAACGGCTTCACTAATTGTTGCCTTTATAATTAATCCTGTTTTTGCTGTTGATTTTATGAAACCAGAAGGTAAAGAATTTGATAATCCAAAGAAAACAATTTTTAAAAAATGGTGGTTTTGGGCATTCTTATTTTTTGGTGTTGTATTTAATTTATTGGGTTGGCATGGATATGGAAATTTTCTAATATTTATTGACTTGCTGGTTATTTTAGAAAGATTTGTTTTAAGAGATTTGATACGCAAATTTCAAGAAACTGTTTTGCCAAGTATTATGAACAACTATGAAAATTTATTACGTTGGGTTTTAATAGGAACAAGACCAGCATGGATTTTTGCAAGTTTATTTGTGTTGTTTATTTTATCTTTTGTTGGATTAATAATAAGAAACAATCCTAAAACATTTTTTCCGAGTGGGGATCCAAATTTTATTTATGTGTATTTAAAAATGCCCATAGGAACAAACACCATAACAACAGATTCTGTTACAAGAATTTTAGAGTCTAGAATTTATAAAGTATTGGATAAAGAACTTCCATCGAAAGGAGGAATAGTAGAAAGTATTATTGCAAATGTTGCTGTAAGTGCCAATAATCCTCAAGATAATAATAGAAGTGTGCAAAGTAATTTAGGAAGAATTCAAGTAAGTTTTATTGAGCATGAAAAAAGAAATGGAAAAAAAACATTGCCTTTTTTAAATGAAGTAAGAGATCAAATGCAAGCAGGCATTGCAGGTGCAGAAATTAGTGTAGAAAAAGAAAATGGTGGACCTCCAACTGACCCTCCTGTAAATATTGAAATAGCTGGCGATGATTTTGACGACATTGCAAAAACATCTACTGCCTTGTTAAATTATTTAGATACCAATAGAATTTATGGAATTGAAAAATTAAAAGCAGATATTGATTTAATTAATCCTGAAATATCAATTAAAGTAGACAGAGAAAAAGCTTTGCATGAAGGATTGTTTACAGGGCAAGTTGGAATGGAAATTAGAAATGCAGTTTTTGGAAAAGAAGCAAGCAAACTAAAAGATGGTGAAGATGAATATAAAATTCAAATTCGATATAGCGATTTGCAGCGTAATAATATTACTGATATTATGAACATGAGAATTACATTTCGTGATTTTGCAACTATGGCTATTAAACAAGTTCCATTAAATGCAATAGCAGCTATCGATTATACAAATACATCTGGAGGAGTTAAAAGAAAAAATTTAAAACGTACTATACAAATTCAATCTAATGTTATCGATCCATCATTAACAGGTCCTGTTAACGAAGAGCTATCTAAAAAAATTGAAACTTTTAAATCATTAACTAAAATTCCAGCTGATGTTACTATAAAACAAGGTGGCGAAGGAGAGCAACAAGCAGAAACGATGAGTTTTTTAGGAATGGCTTTAATAAGTTCTTTACTTATTATTTTCTTAATTCTAGTTTTACAATTTAATGGAATGAGTAAACCATTTATAGTATTAACTGAAATTTTCTTTTCAGTAATAGGTGTATTTTTAGGATATGCTTTAACTGGAATGACGATGGCGTTTATTATGCTTGGTGTTGGTATTGTTGGATTAGCAGGTATTGTAATTAAAAATGGAATTTTATTAATAGAGTTTACAGACGAATTACGATCTCGTGGTGTTAAAACAAGAGAAGCTGCAATACAAGCAGGAAAAATTCGTATCATTCCTGTTTTATTAACTGCACTTGCTGCTATACTAGGATTATTACCATTAGCCGTTGGATTTAATATTGATTTTGTTTCATTATTTACTCATTTAAATCCACATATGTTTTTTGGTGGAGATAGTGTTGTGTTTTGGGGACCATTAAGTTGGACAATGATTTTTGGATTAATATTTTCATTCTTCTTAACGTTAATTATGGTTCCAAGTATGTATATATTAAGTGAAAGATTAAGAAGGCCAATGTCGAAATTTTTTGGTACCAAATTCATTGCCATATTTGGTTTTGCTGGTCCGTTCTTTTTTGTTTTTGCAGGGCTTATGTTTCTTATAAGAAAATTACAAGGCAAAAAAGTTTGGATGGGACATAAGGGAATTTAAGATGTTTGATGTTAGATGTTGGATTAATCAATTATCATTTACAATTTATCATTATTTATAAATCACCCAATTGTGGTCTAATTATTATTTCTTCTACACAGGCTTGAAATGAGAGTTGCGATGCTGCAAAAACCATTTTAGCAATATCAGTTTCTTTCATAATCCTATCTTTTTTAATTCCACTATCTTTCCAACTATCAGTATAAGTTGCACCAGGTAAAACACTAGTAACTTTTATATTAAATTCTTTTAATTCTTCTCTTAAATTTTTACTAAATCCTAACATTGCAAACTTGCTAATACTATAACTTCCACCGTTTGTATAAGCTTGTAATGCTGCAATTGAAATGATATTAAAAATGTGACCTTTCTTGTTCAAAATCATTGCTGGTAATAATGCTCTTGTTAAATGATAAGCACTATATAAATTAGTTTCTATCATTTTTTCAAGAATTTTATCTTCTTCATTATATATAGACCCAGGTATAAAAATTCCAGCATTATTAATTAAAATATCGGGTGTTCCAAAACTTAAACACCATTTTGCAAATTCTTGTGCATTTGTTTTATTGCTAATATCAATGCATTTTGATTTAATGTTTGATTGAGGAAATGCTTGTTGAATTTCATTTGCAGTTGCTGTTAATGCATCACAATTTCTTGCACATAAAAAAATACTATTTCCATCTTTTGCAAAAATGTTTGCAAACGCTTTACCTAATCCTTTTGATGAGCCAGTAATTATAATGTTCATATTTATTTTATAATTGTAAACATAAAAATAGAGGATTATTTATTGATGAATTTAGTTTAAACAAACATGCTTTATTTTGCAACTATTTATGAGCAATATTAACAATGGGAAAGAAAGTATTATTAAAAAATACAAACATTTATTTTTTGATTTAGATCATACCATTTGGGATTTTGAAACCAATGCAAAAGAAGTTGTAAACGAAATTTATATAAACAATAAATTACTCGAAAAAGGCATAACTAATTTTGATGAATTTTACGAAAAATATAGTTATCACAACCATAAATTATGGGATAGATATACAAAGGGATTTATTAAACAAGATGAATTAAAATGGAAGAGAATGTGGCTATCTCTTTTAGATTATAAAATTGCAGATGAGACATTATCGCGAAAATTATCGAACGAGTTTGTAGATTTATTGCCCACTAAAAAAAATTTATTTCCATATACAATTCAAATTCTTAATTATTTACAATCTAAAAATTATCAGCTACATCTTATAACAAATGGGTTCGAGAGTATTCAGCATAATAAACTTCGAAATAGTAATTTGCAAAATTATTTTATAGAAGTTATTACTTCGGAGTCAAGTAATAGTTTAAAGCCAAATAAAGAAATATTTGATTTTGCGTTGAAAAAAACAAAAGCTCAAATACAGGATAGTATTATGATTGGAGATAATTTAGCTGCAGATATTGATGGTGGCATTAATGCTGGATTTGATACCATATTTGTAAATCATCTTAACAAAGAAAAATACGAAAAAGCAAACCACACGATTTTTAATTTAAAAGAGTTAGAAACTATATTTTAATTAGTGAATACACCTTTAAAATTATTGCCAGTTGGCTTTTCGTTCAATAATTCTTTAATATCTTTTTTTAGTTTTTCTATTTCTTCTTTTTTAATTCCATCATAAACACCTCCTCTTACATTTCCATTTTTATCTATCAAAGCAAAGAATTGCGTGTGTAAAAAATCGTCTTTAATATTTCCAATTACATTATTGGGATCATCAAGTCCGTAACTAAATCTTGCCATGCTATATAATTTCTCTTTATCGCCTGTTACAAAAACCCAAGTTCTATTATCAGCTAACATTTTTTTAGAATATGCTTTTAAAAGTGAAACAGAATCTACTTCTGGTTGACAAGTATGCGATACAATTAAAAAATTCTTTTCATTTTTAAATTCATCATAAATTTCTTTCATGTTTTTATTCATCTTAGGGCAAATGCCTAAACAAGTTGTAAAAAAATATTCTACAACAGTTACTTTGCCTAACATATCATCATTAGTAAAACTGGCACTATCTTGATTTGTAAAATGAAAGGGTTGTACAGTATTTCGTTTAGTTAATTTACTTTGTGAAAACCAAGGAGTGTAATTATTTAATGCCCACCAAAATCCAATTAATAAAACAACAAAAAATAGAATATAAATTCTCGATTTTTTCATATGCAAACATACCAAAAAAAATCCCCTCGATTGAGGGGATTAAGATTGTATTATTTATTTTAATTATTTAGCAGCTGCAAATCTTTCTGCAACTTTAGTCCAATTAATAACATTCCAAATTGCTGTTAAATAATCGGCACGTTTGTTTTGATATTTTAAATAATAAGCATGTTCCCAAACATCAACTCCTAAAATTGGAGTGCATTTACATTCTGCAACATCCATTAAAGGATTATCTTGATTTGGTGTAGAACATATATTTAATGAGCCATCTTTTACTCCTAACCAAACCCAACCACTACCAAAACGGCCAACACCACCTGCAGCAAATTTTGTTTTAAACTCTTCAAAGCTACCAAATGCTTCATCAATGGCTGCAGCTAAATCACCTGTTGGAGCACCTCCAGCATTTGGTGCTAAACTTTCCCAGAAGAAAGTGTGGTTCCAATGTCCACCACCATTATTTCTAACAGCTGCAGAAATCGCACCTGCATGAGCAACCAATTGTTCTAAAGATTTATTTTCATTTTCTGTACCAGCAATAGCTTTATTTAAATTATCTACATATGCTTGATGATGCTTACCATGATGTATTTGCATGGTTAATGTATCAATATGAGGCTCTAAAGCTTCGTATGAATAAGGTAAAGGGGCTAATGTAAAACTCATAATATTTTTTTTAATTGATTAATTATCTACACTGCAAAACTCTCTCCACAACCACAACTTCTACTAGCATTAGGATTACTAAAATAAAATCCTTTTCCATTTAATCCATCACTAAAATCTAATTCAGTATTTACAAGGTATAGAAAACTTTTTAAATCAGTTACTATTTTTAAACCATTGTCTTCAAAAACTTGATCCATGGGTTTTACTTCATTATCAAAATCAAGTTTGTAACTTAAACCACTACAACCACCACCAACAACACCCACTCTTAAAAAATAAGATGAGTCGTTAGCAACTCCAGCTTCATCTATAAGTTGTAGCACTTTTTTCTTTGCTTTATTGGATATATAAATACTGTTTGCCTCCCCAACCCCTCCAGTGGAGGGGCTTTGAGCAACTTTTTTAGTATCTTGTGTAACTTCTGTCATTTAACTTCAAAATTTAAAAGTCAAAACCCAAAACTTTTTGTTTTTTGAATTTTAACTTTTGACTTTTTTAGTGTACTCCTTTTTCTTCAAACACTAATTGCTCTAAACCATTTTTAACTCTGTAATCATTAATGGCTGCTTTAATAGCATCTTCTGCTAAAACTGAACAGTGAATTTTTACAGGAGGAAGATTTAACTCTTCAACAATGTCCATGTTGTCAATAGTAACAGCTTGGTCAACAGTTTTACCTTTTAACCACTCTGTAGCTAATGATGAAGAAGCAATAGCAGAACCACAACCAAATGTTTTAAACTTTGCATCTTTAATAATGCCTGTAGCATCGTCAACTTCAATTTGTAAACGCATCACATCGCCACATTCTGGAGCACCTACTAAACCAGTACCAACGTTTTTGTTAGCTTTATCAAGCGTTCCAACGTTTTTTGGATTACTGTAGTGGTCAATCACTTTATCTGAGTATGCCATAATATAAATTTAAAATTTAATAATTTGAAAATGTGAAAATTGATGAAGCAAGTATGAAAAACATTTTCAAATTTTCATATTTGCT
>JANOVK010000187.1:0-5497 GCA_031417315.1 Chitinophagaceae bacterium
TATCTAATCTACCAACAGGATAAATGTCTTTCTCTATATCAAAAAAATTTGCAAGCGTTTTTTTATCACTATCACTTGAAAATTGTGATAATACTTGAAAGGGTTTATAAATAATATAATACTTGGTTTGTTTCAATAGTAATGTTTATAGCTATTACAAAGGAAAAGAAATAATGAATTCGTAAAATAAAAAAGTCCCGCAAATGCGAGACTTTATATATGGATGGGTTAGTAAGTACCAAGAACTTTCGTTCCTTACACAATATTAAATACAGTTTTGATTATTGCAAAATATTATTTGATTTTTTTTATGCACATTTAAAAATAAAATGTTAATTAAGTACTAGCATTATTAACAAAAAATAATACAATATTTTTTTTAGTTGGCTTAATCAAAAAATTTAATACTCTTGAAACTACTATAAACAAAGAGTTGTAGCTAAAAATATTTTTGAAATAATATTTGCTAAATAGATTTAACAAGTGATTACTTTTGTTTAATAATAATTAATATGAAATTTGATATACCAATTTCAATTCCAACTTTAGCAACGTTATTAAATGCTATTATTATTGGGAACGAAAACAATTTCGCAATTGGAATTAATGAAATACATAAAGTTGAAGTTGGAGATATTTGTTTTGTTGATCATCCAAAATATTATAATAAATGTATAAATAGTGCTGCCACAATTATTATAATTAATACAAACAATGTAGAATTTCCAAAAGAGAAAACATTACTTTTTTGTGAAGATCCTTTTGAAGCTTATTTAAAAATTGTTGAATCATATAAACCATTCACTCCTTCAAATAAATTAATTAGTGATACAGCAAAAATTGCAAGTAACGCTATCGTTATGCCAAATTGCTTTATTGGAAATAATGTTGTAATAGGGGAGAATACTATACTTCATCCTAATGTTACAATTTTAAATGATACTATAATAGGAAATAATGTAGTAATACAATCTGGTACAATAATAGGCTGTGATGCATTTTATTATAACACAAAAAAAACTAGAGATGTTTGGTTTAAAAGAATGAAAAGTTGTGGTAATGTAATTATAGAAGATTATGTTGAAATTGGTGCTAGTTGCACAATTGATAGAGGAGTAACAGCATCAACTAAAATTGGAATGGGTACTATTATGGATAATCAAGTTCATATTGGACATGATGTTTTGGTTGGAAAAAATTGTTTGTTTGCTGCACAAGTTGGAATTGCAGGTGCCACAATAATTGAAGATGGAGTTACATTATGGGGGCAAGTTGGAGTAAATAAAACAATAACAATTGAAAGTGGAGCTGTTATTATGGGGCAATCTGGTGTAGTAGGAAATGTAAAAGGCGATGCTGTTTATTGGGGAACACCTGCAATAAAATTAGCTGATAAAAAACGTGAAATGGTTTGGGTTAAAAGAATACCAGAGCTGTGGAAAAAAATGAAAAATGAAATTTAATTCACTTGATATTTTTCTTTCAACTCTTTACAAATTCTGGTTATTGATAAATTAAAATCTGAGTAATTAAATTCAGGAAATAATTTTAAAAATTTACTGTTATCATATGCTACTTTGGTTTGTGCAGTATTTGTAGTCTCTTTCGTTAACAACGGAGATTTATTGTTAAATAAACTTTTAATATACTCAAGCCTCCAAACAATATTTGCAAGTAATGGAGTTACTTTTTTTGTTGCAACTTTTTTATTAAATGCTAGAGCTATAGTTTCAAAAACTGATTGATAAGTACAGTTCCATCCACTTAAAATAAATCTATCATTTTTAATAGCCGAGTTCATTAATAAAATCATTGCTTTTGCAACATCATTTACATCAACAAATCCACTTGCTCCATTTGTATACCAAGGAAACTCTTCGTACGATTTTTTAAAAATCGCTGTAGATCCACTCTCCCAATTCCCTGCTCCTAAAATTATACTTGGATTAACAATTACTGCATTTAAACCTTCTGCAATTCCTCTCCACACTTCCAATTCAGCTAAATATTTAGTTTTACCATATTCGCTATTACTAGTTTCTTCGCTCCAATTCATTTTTTCAGAAATTAATTCTCCATTTCTAATCCTTCCCAAAGCAGCAACAGAACTTACGTGAACTAATTTTTCAATATTAGCATCTAAACAAGCATTTACAACATTAGCAGTTCCAATAATATTAAATTGCTGCAATGATGTTTTTTCTTTTGGATTAAATGAAACCATTGCAGCACAATGATACACTTGTTTAATATTTTTAAAAGCATCTTCTAATGCAACTACATCAAGTATATCAACATGTTTCCAAATCGCTAATTTTTCGAGTTCAGAATTGGGTTCTGTATTATTATAACATGCAATAATTTGGTTAGAAGTTTTTGATAATTCTTTTAAAAGATGTGAACCAACTAATCCTGTTGCTCCTGTAATTAATATCATAATATTATTTTATGAATTATTTTTTTTTAAGATGGTTAACATTAAAACTGGCAGTAAAACTAAGTTGGTAATTGTACCAGTGATTAAAGTTAATGATGTTAACCAACCCAAGGCCTGGGTGCCACCAAAGCTACTAAAACAGAAAATAAAAAAACCAGAAATTAAGACTAATGATGTATAAATAATGCTAATTCCTGTGTGTTTGATGGTTTGTTCTAATGTAGTTTTTACATTGTTATTATAATTACTTAATTCTTGTTTATAGTTTACTAAAAACCGAATTGTAACATCAATTACAATTCCTAAAGCAACACTAAAAACTAAAACTGTTGAGGGTTTTAATGCAATTCCAACCCAACCCATAACACCAGCAGTAATTATTAATGGAATTATATTTGGCAGCAATGAACAAAATAAAATTCTTGTAGATTTAAATAAATACAACATACAAAATGCAATTAATATAAATGCATAAATAATACTTTCTTTTAAACCATTAATTATAAAAGTCGATCCTTCTAAAAAAGTTACACAGCTTCCGGTAAAAGTTAATTTGTATTTTGTTGTATCAAAAATTTCTTCTCCTCTTTTTTTAAATTGGTTTATTAAATTTGGTAAACCAACACTTCCAATATCTTTTGTGTTAACACTTATTCTGGCAATTTGTTTATTACTATCAATAAAATTATTTATCAAATTTCCAATTCCTTTTTTCGAATTTTTATCATTTTTATTTGGTTGCATATATTGGCTCATTAATACCATTTCTGCCATTCCAGTTGGAATTGTATAACTATTGCTATCACCATCATAAAATGCTTGACGAGAAAATTTTAAACCCTCAATAAAACTTAAAGGCTTAGCTACTTGAGAATTTGAATCAATATAATTACTAAGTGCTTCAATTTTTTCTATGGGTTGCATACTTCGTTGTAGCCCTTTTTTCTTTTTTGTATCAATAATTATTTCCAATGGCATTATTCCATTAAAGTTATTCTCAAACCATTTTAAGTCGGTATAAATAACATCTTTCTTGGGCAAATCATCAACAATAAACCCTTCTTTTTTTAATTTAAAAATACCTGCCAATGAAACTAAAGTTGTAACTATTGCAATTGTATAAACCCATTTAGAATGTAAAAATGCCCAGCGTTCAATTTTAACTAAAATCTTTTCGATTATTTTATTATCCAAATACTTCATTTCTTTTTTAGTTGGGGCAGAAAGAAAACTTAAAATAGATGGAATAAAAAGTAGAGATATAAAAAATAAAGCTAAAATGTTTAAACTCGAAACATATCCAAATTCTTTTAACAAGCTACTCTTAGTTAAAGCAAACACAGCAAAGCCAATAGCTGCTGCAATATTACAAAATAGTGTAACAACACCCATTCTACCAATCATTGTGTATAATGCAAATTGCGTATCATTTTTTTCTTTATAACAAGAGTGGTATTTATTTAAAAAATAAATACAATTTGGCACACCAATAACAACAATTAATGGAGGGATTAATGCTGTTAATAATGTTATTTTATAACCAAATAAAACCATGGTGCCAAAACTCCAAACAACGCCCATTACAACTACTGCTAAACTCATTATTGTTGCACTAAAGGATCGAAAGAAAAGAAATAAAACGATTGCAGATAAGGCTAAGGATGCAAACAAAAAATAATTCATTTCTGCTTTTAACTTATCGGCAATTTTTGTTCTTATATAAGGCAATCCACTTATGTATGTTTTAATGTTGGTTTCTCTTTCAAATTGATTTACCGCTTCAGTAATATTATTTATTAATTTAGTTCTATGTTTACTTGTAACGGTGTCTTTATTTACTGTTATACCAATTAAGTAAGCATTAGTTTGGTTATTATAAAGTAACGATTTATATATAGGCAAACTATTAAAAACTATTGTTTCACTATCTAATATTTGTTTATTAAAATTGTTAGAAAATATTTTTTGAGAAATAAATTTCGAGTTTACACTATCCTTAACTAGTGTAATTGATTCAGGTATTGACATTACTGAATTTACAGCCGCTAAATTTTCAATTTGTTTATGAAGTGCGGCATATTTTTTAAAAATTGTTGGAGTAAATAAACTGTCAGTTTTAATTCCAACAACAATTAAGTTTCCATCATTACCAAATTGTTTTAGAAATGTTTGATATTGTATGTATTTGATATTATCTGCTGGGATAGCTTTATTTGAGTCGTAACTAAATTTTACTTCACTGGCTTTCCATCCCATATAAATGGTTAATAAAAGCAAAATGGTAAGCGATAAAACTCTGTATCGAATTATTTTTTTTCCTAAACTATGCCACATAATATATTCTAACTAAGATGCAAAGAAAAGAGTTTTAGGATAGAGCTTTATTTGCTTACCTAATTCAACAATAATTATTCAGTTACTTTTGTTGCAAATTATAAAAAACATAATGTATGTTAAAAGCCAGTTTAGTAAAAAATGACAGTAAAGCAAAATGGATAATTGGAATTTTTTCTTTTGTTGTATTTGCAATAATAGTAATGCTTGGCAGAATTAAACTTGATGTGAATATTGGTTTTAATGTTCATTTATTTGCTTTTGCAAACGCATTAATTAATTCTTGTGTAGCAGTATTTTTAGTTACAGCATTAATTATGGTTAAACAAAAAAAGTATGAGTTACATAAGAAACTTATGTTTATTGCATTAATTCTTTCAGTTGTTTTTTTAATTAGTTATATAGCACATCATTTATTAGGAGGAGAAACCAAGTTTGAAGGGCAAGGAGCAATAAGATATTTCTATTTCTTTATATTAGTAACACATATTTTAATTGCATCAATAATTTTACCTTTTATTTTATTTACTGCATATCGAGCTTTAATTGCAGAGTTCCCATCCCATAAAAAATTGGCAAAAATTACTTGGCCACTTTGGTTTTATGTTGCAGTAAACGAATAATATTTTTATTTATAATAAGGACTAATAAGTATATAAATAATTGGGCCAGTAACTGCAACATAAAACCAAAGTGGCCAAGTAATTTTTGCCAATTTTTTATGTG
>JANOVK010000188.1:0-7523 GCA_031417315.1 Chitinophagaceae bacterium
ATGCCTTCCACCAAAAATAAAATACAGATTATTTGAAGTGCCTTCAATTGAAATTCCATTTGTTTTATAATTTGAATAGGTTATTTTATTTAAGGCTGTTTCAAAAAATAGACTCCATTTATTTTTATTGTTTGGAATGATATATTCTGCTTCTATTCCAAACAATAAAAATAAATGGAGTCTGTTTTTTGAAACAGTCTTAAATAAAATAAACTATTCGAATTATAAAACAAATGGAATTTCTATTGAAGGCACTTCAAATAATCTGTATTTCCTTTTTGGTGGAAGGCATTATATGTACTTAAATAATGATGTAGCTTTTTCATTAAATGCTAATTTAATGTTGAGAACTGCCATCAATTCTAACCTTTTAATTAATAATAATAATTATAAAGAAAGTAATGAACTAAAACTTGGTGTTGGCTCAGGCTTTGGTTTAAAATGGAAGAACCTAAATTTAGAATACAGACTTTCAACTTTATCAAATGCTTTATTGTTTGGGTTTACATTTTTAGAAACAAAAAAATAAAAACAAATAAGTACAATGTTGGTGAAGAACACACAACATTGGCGATTTGAATAAAAAATATTATTATAACGTCTTTGCGAGATTGGGTTCTTGCCCAACGAAGCAATCTAATTTTTAAATTAGACTGCTTCGTTCCTCGCAGTGACATTAAATTATTATCAAGAAAGTATAATTTTAATTAATAAAAAAAGCCACAGAAATTTCTGTGGCTTTAAAATAATTTTAAATTTCTTAATTCATCATTTCTACACTTCTATTAATAAATTTTGTAAGGTCTGCACCTTTTAATAAACCTTGAGAAAGTAAAGCCAAATCTGCTAAATTCTTAACTTGATTTTGTTGTTTGTCGGTATCAGTTTCTTTTAATAAATTTTGATATAAAGGATGATTACCATTTACAGTTAAAATAACTTCATCTGGCATTTGTCCATAAAAATTCATCATTCCACCACCGCCCATTGCAGACATATCTTTCATTCTACGCATCATTTCTGGTCTTGTTGCAATTACAGGTGCAGCATCTTTATTTAATCCTTTAACCTCAACTGTAACCTGTAAATCTGCTGGTTTAACATCGAATAAAGTTTTTAATTGTTCAGCTTCTTCTTTGGTTAAAACGCTTTCATTGCCATCTTGTTTATCAATTAAATTATCAACAATATCTGCATCTACTCTAACAAAAGTGGTGCCTTCCCATTTCATTTCCATATTATTAATAAAGCTTGCATCTACCAAAGTTTCCATTTTTATAACTATAAAACCCTTTGCTGTAGCAGCTTGTATATATGCATCTTGTTGAACTGGATTAGTGGTATATAAAATAACGTGTTTA
This sequence comes from Chitinophagaceae bacterium, assembly GCA_031417315.1. Lineage (GTDB taxonomy): Bacteria > Bacteroidota > Bacteroidia > Chitinophagales > Chitinophagaceae > CAIVPM01. Next base: position 1,362 of record JANOVK010000188.1, read on the forward strand.
CCTTCTTTATTTTTCTGTGTTGTTTCTGTTGCAGTTTTATACTCATCCAATGTATAGAATTTTGATGATTTTTCTCCCTCTCCTTTGGAGAGGGTTGGGGTGAGGCTTTCCATAATCATAAACTTATTTGCTTTATCTGCAAACTTGTCGTCAGTCATCATACCATACTTTACAAATAACCCCAAACTCTCCCATTTATTTTCGAATTCTGTTCTTTCTTTATTAAAAATTTCTTCTAATTTGTCTGCTACTTTTTTAGTAATATGGCTATTAATTTTTCTAACATTAGGGTCTCCTTGTAAATAACTTCTACTAACGTTTAAAGGAATATCTGGACTATCAATAACACCATGTAGTAACATTAAAAATTCTGGAACAATATCTTTAACCTCATCAGTTACAAAAACCTGATTGCAGTATAATTGAATTTTATCTTTCTGAATTTCGTAACTCTGTTTAATTTTAGGGAAGTATAAAATACCTGTTAAATGAAACGGGAAATCTACATTTAAATGAATCCAGAATAAAGGCGTTTCTCCATAAGGATATAACTCTTTATAAAAATTTTCGTAATCCTCTTTAGTTAAATCGCTTGGTTTTTTTACCCAAATTGGGTTGGTATTATTAATAGGAGTTTCAGCCTCCCCACCCTCCATAGGAGGGATTTTTGAACCATCGTCGCTTTCCGATTCCCCTTCTTTGGAGGGGTTGGGGGTGGCTTCATTAAAATAAATTGGGATGGGCAAAAATTTACAAAACTTATCTAGAATTCCTTTTAATTTATAGGCATCTAAAAACTCTTTACTTTCTTCGTTAATATGTAAAATAATTTTTGTGCCTCTTTCTTTTTTCTCTACTTCGTATAGTTCAAATTCTGGGCTACCATCGCAACTCCAAAAAACAGTAGGCTCAGCTTCGTTATGGCTTTGTGTAATAACTTCAACTTTTTCCGATACCATAAATGCACTATAAAAACCTAACCCAAAATGACCTATAATATTAGCATCTTTATATTTTTCTATAAATTCTTCGGCACCACTAAATGCAACTTGGTTTAAGTATTTATCAACTTCATCTTTACTCATTCCAACGCCATTGTCAGAAATGGTGATTGTTTTTTCTTTAACATCTAATAACACATCAATTCTTAAATCGCCAATTTCACCTTTTGCTTCTCCTAAACTTGCTAGTGTTTTTAATTTTTGCGAAGCATCTATACCATTACTAACTAATTCACGTAAAAAAATATCTTGTTCGTTATACAAGAATTTTTTAATAATTGGGAAAATGTTTTCGGTTTGAACACGTATTTGTCCTTTTTGCATAATAAATTTTTAACTGCATAGACTTAAACAAATACAATACCATCAAGAAATAAAATGACAGGGTGGCAAGATTGAAGAATTTTATTTCAGAAATTTGTAAATAAAATTTTTATCGCTGACTTGATGTCGTAATAAATTTCTAAAAATTAAACTGAGCTTGTAATCTAAGTAAAGTACCACTTTGATAATTATTATTTAAAACAAAATCTTCGAATCTTCTATTCAAAATGGTATAAATAGCCAATAATTTATTATTTCGTAATTGAAAATATGCACCAACTTTAAGACTTTGAAACTATTTAAATTAATTGTTATTAATTTGAAATAGATATAAATAATTATTTGGTTAAACTTTGAATTACATCATACTTTGTTACAATATGATAATCTCCTTTTTCATCTTTAGCTAGTACGGCACCATTTTCTTTTTTTATTAAGCTTCCAATTTTTTCTACAGGAGTAGAGAAATCAATTATTGGATAACAAGGCTCTAAAACACTTTCTATCGTTGCATTTTTTATATTATCATTTTCGAAAACTTTTAAAAACAACCCAGCTTCGCTCACTGAGCCAAACGGCGTATTGTCTTTAAAAACAGGAATATGTTCTATATCATATTTCTTCATTAATTCAACTGCATCGGAAACTGTATTATTTAATTCAACAGTGATTAATTTTTTTCCACTTCTTCCATTAACAATATCTTTAAACGATTTTACATCTAAAAAACCGCGTTCCATCATCCATTGGTCGTTATAAATTTTTCCTACATATCTACTTCCGTGATCATGAAAAATACACACTACCATATCATCTTTTTTCAATGTGCTTTTTAATTGCATTAATCCTTGTAAACAACTGCCAGCACTGTATCCACAAAACATACCTTCTTCTTTAGCAATTCTTCGAGCCATAACAGCACCATCTTTATCTGTTACTTGTTCAAATACATCAATCACACTCATATCATAATTTTCTGGTACAAAATCTTCTCCAAATCCTTCGCTGAAATATGGATGAACAAAACTCATATCGGTTTCGCCAGTTTTAAAATAATTCGTAAGCAAACTTCCAAATACATCAATTGCCCAAATTTTAATATTTGGATTTTTTTCTTTTAAATACATGGCTGTGCCAGTAATTGTTCCACCGGTTCCTGCTGTGCAAACTAAATGGGTAATTTTGCCATCAGTTTGATTCCAAATTTCTGGTCCTGTGCTTTCGTAATGTGCTTGTCTGTTTGCCAAATTATCGTATTGATTTAAATATACACTATTTGGAATTTCGGTTCCTAATCTTTTAGCAACACTATAATAACTTTTTGGATCTTCAGGCAATACATTAGTAGGACAAACAATAACTTCTGCACCAACTGCTTTTAAAATATCTGCTTTTTCTTTGCTTTGTTTATCGGTAGTAACAAAAATGCATTTATAGCCTTTAACTACAGCAGCTAAAGCCAAACCCATGCCTGTGTTTCCACTTGTTCCTTCAACAATTGTTCCACCAGGTTTTAAACTGCCATCAGCTTCTGCAACTTCAACCATTTTTAATGCCATTCTATCTTTAATACTATTTCCAGGATTAAAATAATCAACCTTTGCCAAAACCTCACAAGGAAAATCTTTGGTAATTTTATTTAATCGAATTAAAGGTGTATTGCCAATTGTTTCTAATATATTATTCTTGATATCCATATAAAAATTTTGGCAAATGTACAATTTTGAAAAAACTAATAATTGATAGTTTTAAAAAGATTTATTTTGATTTTTTGAATAGAATTAAGTTTGTTAGCTAAATCACTAAATATTTTAATTTTCATGTTTCTCAATTTCTAAATAAAATGAATAAATATAAAATTATTAACGACCCTGTTTATGGGTTTATTACAATAAACAATCAACTGATATTTGATATTATTGCTCATCCATATTATCAGAGATTAAGAAGAATTCATCAAATGGCATTAGCTTATTTGGTTTATCCTGGTGCAGTACATACCAGATTACATCATAGTTTGGGAGCTTATCACTTAATGTGTATTGCATTAACAGAACTAAAATCTAAGGGCGTAGAAATTACTGATGATGAAGAAATTGCTGCTAAAGCTGCTATTTTATTACACGATATTGGTCATGGTCCATTTTCACATGCCTTAGAAGAAGAGTTATTGGCAAACATTCATCACGAAGAATTAGGATTGATAATAATGGAAAAAATGAATGTTGAGTTTAATGGAAAATTAGATTTGGCAATTCAAATATTCACCAATAATTATCACAAAAAATTTCTTCATCAATTAATAAGTGGGCAATTAGATGTAGATAGAATGGATTATTTAACTAGAGATAGTTTTTATACTGGAGTAAGTGAAGGGGTAATTGGCTACGATAGAATTTTAAAAATGTTAGTGGTGCATAATAGCGAATTAATGATTGAAGAAAAAGGAATTTATAGTATTGAAAAATTTTTAATTGCTCGAAGATTAATGTATTGGCAAGCTTATTTACATAAAGCCGTACTAGCAGCAGAAAAAATGTTAATTCATATTTTAAAAAGAGCAAAAGAATTAAGCATAAAGGATAAACTATCTTTAATTACTGGAAGTGGTACAGATTATTTTTTATTTGAATTTGATGGAACTATTAATAACGAAGTAATAAATAAATTTTGTGAGATTGATGATATAGATTTTGAATTTGCAATAAAAAAATGGAGTAAGCATTCCGATTTTGTGTTAAGTGAATTATGCTCGAGAATATTAAATAGAAAACTTTTAAAAATTAAATTTTTAACAGAACCTATAGAGAAAATTAAATTACAAAATTTACAAAGAGAAACAGCAACAAAATTAAATATTTCAGAATTAGAAGCATCATATTTTGTATTCGCAGGTTCTATTTCTAATACCATTTATAACCCTAATAAAGAAAAAATTAATATACTTTTTAAAGATGGTAGCATAAAAGATATTGCATCAATTGACAATACTTTAATACATAAAACAATTACCACAACTGTTGAAAAAAATTATATTTGTTCGTTTTAATATTTAAATTTATTATTCCTTTTTATGGATGTTAAAATTGAAAGTAGTTGGAAAGAATTATTAAAAGATGAATTTCAAAATTCTTACTTTTTACAAATTATTGCACATCTTAAAACAGAAAAAGCATCTAATAAAATAATATACCCACTCGGTTCGCTAATTTTTAATGCATTTAATAAAACACCATTTAATAAAATAAAAGTTGTGCTACTTGGTCAAGATCCTTATCATAACCCAGAACAAGCTATGGGATTAAGTTTTAGTGTACCAGATGGAATTAAAATACCACCATCGCTACAAAATATTTATAAAGAATTAAAACAAGATATTGGAATTAAAATACCAAATAATGGCAATTTAACAAGTTGGGCAGAGCAAGGAGTTTTGTTACTAAATTCTGTTTTAACAGTTAGAGAAAATGAACCTGCAAGCCATTGCAAAATTGGTTGGATGAATTTTACAGATGCCATTATTAAAAAAATATCTGATGAAAAAACTGGAATTATTTTTTTACTTTGGGGCAACTTTGCAAAAGAAAAACAAATGTTTATAGATGCAACTAAGCACCATGTTTTAAGAGCAGCTCATCCATCGCCATTAAGTGCATATAATGGCTTTTTTGGGTGCAAACATTTTAGTAGAACAAATGAATTATTAATACAACAAGGCATCGATCCAATTGATTGGAGTTTATAAAATGACAAAAAAAATAACAAAAATATTATTAGAAATTTTTGCTCGTATTTGGGCATTGTGGGGACTTACAACTTTTTTAATTACATTTCTAATCATCTTTATTCCTTCAATGTTAACACATTTAATTAAAGGCAAAAAAGGTCAAACTGCTTTTATTTTAATTTCAAAAATTTGGATGAAAACATGGCTTACAATAATTTGCTGTCCTTTAAAAATTGTTGGATTAGAAAATTTTAAAAAAGGCAAAGCAGCCATTATCACTTTTAATCATAATACTTTGTTAGATGTTCCTATAACTTGTCCTTTTATTCCTGGAGCAAATAAAACTATTGCAAAAGATTCTTTTGCTAAAATTCCTTTATTTGGGCAATTCTATAGTAAAGGTGCTGTACTTGTAAATAGAAAAAGTGATAAGAGTAGAAGGCAAAGTTTCGATAAAATGAAACAAGTATTAAACCAAGGTATGCATATGTCTATTTTTCCTGAAGGCACTAGAAATAAATCTAAAGATTTAATAAAACCATTTTATGATGGGGCATTTAAACTAGCTGTAGATACTAAGTCTATCATTATTCCTGGATTACTGTTCAATACTAATAAAGCATTACCAAATAATAAATTTTTTTATTTAGTTCCGCAAAAATTAGAAATGCATTTTTTAAATCCAATTAAGCCAGAAAATTTAACTTCGAAAGAATTGCAAAAAAAAGTTTACGATATAATGTATGATTATTACAAAAATAATTTATCGTCTTAAACAGCAAAAGAAGTTCCACAGCCACAAGTCTTACTGGCATTAGGGTTTGTAAAAGTAAATCCTCTACTATTTAATCCATCTTGCCAATCTATTTCCATTCCATTTAAATACAGTCCATGGCTTTTATTCATTATAAATTTAAGTCCATTTGCTTCAAAAAATTCATCATCAGGTTCAACTATATCAAATCCTAAAACATAAGTTAATCCACTACATCCACCTCCTTTAACACCAATTCTTAATTGTTGAGATTTATCAAATCCATCTTCATTAATTAATCTATTAATTTCAGCAATTGAAGATTCTGTAAAACTTACTGGCGACCTTGAAATTGT
>JANOVK010000189.1:0-4741 GCA_031417315.1 Chitinophagaceae bacterium
CTTTTAAAAAATTTATCCAATCAAATTTTTGGTCAGGATTTTGACTGTTTATTTGCTTAAAAGCATTAATTGCAGCATTTCCAATACCAAATATTAAAGCTCCATTAGTTGTATATTTTACGGCTTTATTCATAATTATTATATGTTTTCATCTATTTTTAATTCAACAGATTGAGCATAGGCATTTAAATCAATCGCAGCAACTGTTCCTATTGTTTGTTGTAAATATCTAGTTAGCTGAAGAAAAAATGTAACTAACGAATTCTCTTTATTACTAAAAGTTACACTTTCAAATTTTCTACTTGAGTAATAATTAAAAATTCGTTCTTCAAATTTCTTGTTTTTAATATCTTCTTCTCCTTCGTAATTCACATAAAAACTCCCATAATCTACTGCACAACCCATTTCGATAGTTTGCAAATCTTTTAAATTTTTTAAATGGGATATGATTGTGTCATTATTTGAATGGGTGTAGGAGTTTGTGCTAGATAAAATACCTCCAATTATTTTTGTTAATGGTCTTGCAGGATATTCAATACCAGCATTAATAATTCCAACGGAAGTTCTTTTTAATTTTCTAACACTCTCTATTTTTTTTCCAGCATATTCAAAAAAATTATCTGAACTAACATTTCCTTGTAAATCAGGTTTAACTTCAAATACCGCATAAACTCCTTCAGCAGGAATATAATGAATACCATTTTGAGTAAAAACAAATGGTGTGTATTGCTGGTCATATATGACTAAATCTATCTGATGACTTAAATCGCCATTACTGTCAACTATAATTGCTTTATCAACACAATATCTGTTAGGTAAATATTTTCTTAACCATTCTATCCAAACATTTTCTAAAGAATCTCCTTTTGAACCAGGGTGCAATATAAATTCTCTATTTGTATTTAGTTGGGCTACCATTTGATTTTGCAAGCCGCTGAATAAATCTGCTATATTAATTTTGTTACTCATATCTATATAATTTATTTTTAAATTGAACATAAAAACCAAGTTCAATCTTGGTTTTGTTATAACCTATAATTAACATAACAGGATTTTTTATTGAAACTTCTTTATGGTTTGTTATTGCATTAATGGCTTTAATATCAGTACTACTAGGTATAGGCAAATTATTAGGATGTGTATGCCATTCACCTACATAATACTTTTGAGGGTTTTGGCTATAATAGTTTTTCAATTTATCTTCTATTCCAATGGTCTCTCTCTCAAATAAATATGGCGTTGCCTTATATTTATTTGGAAGAATTGTATCAGTAATATTCAATTGAGTTTGGTTATTAGAATAATGACCTATTAAAAAACCTCCAAACTCATTTGGATTATGCTGTATACCAATATCAATAATATTTGAAAGCAGAACATCCTCAATATTAATTATCAATCCTATTTCCTTATTTTTATATATCAAAATTCGTTTAGTTTAATGTTAAATCCGTTTTCATCTTCAGTTTTCAGAACAAAGTTTCTTAATGCTATACTTTCATCTAAAAATCTTAAATTCAGATGTTTTATAGCAAATTGTACAAGTGTGTTTATATCATTATAAGAAGCTTTGAAAGTTGGACTCCAGCATCCAGTTGGATTATGAATATCTTCCAAATCATTTTCTAAAATATTTTCAAATTGATTAATAACCCAATCATAGCTTTTTGGTTCAACCGAACAGACTAAATCTTTTGCATTGTTAGTGATTGACAATGTTATCAAACGTTTTAAATCAAGTTGGTTTAAAATATATAATAAATCATTATCCGTTGAACAATCAATAATTAAATCATAACAATCTAAACTTTTTTGTAATATTTTTTTGGCATCATTTGATTTATTTAACACTTTTGAGTAATTATGAAATAAACGAAAATCTATAATACCAATTTCTACAAATGGAGAAATTCTAAACAATTCATTTGATAATTCATCGACTTTATTGCACAATCCAGTTAGAAAAGAATATTCCGATCTACAAACGTTTTCTGGTTCTTTTATATCAAAATCAACAATATCAATACTGGTACAACCACATCTTGTCAAAGTTTTAGCGACAATACTTCCTATAGCTCCAATTCCAATTATTAAAATTTTATTTTTGGTAATCTTATCCGCCAATTTGCCTCTTCCAAAAAAATAATCATAAGAGCAATTTCTTGTAAAACTCCAAATAATATCTTTATCAATGAATCTGCCTTTCCAGATTTGATTCTCTTTATAAGATTCGATAGGAAATTTTCCAATTTCTAAAATTGATGCTTGCCAATGTATTTCTAATTCAGAAATTTTATAACCAATTAGTAAAGGAATTGGATTCCCTTTTATTTTTTGACTTCGTTTTTGAATATTATCTAAAAACTTAAAAAGATCTTGTGTTACGAGACCTTCCAAATCTTCCCAATTACTTATTATAAATTTTTTCTTTCTTGTGGGTGGGTTATCCAAAAACACATATAACCCAATATTTCTATTTGCTAATTGCTTGATGTGATTACTCCATTTACATTCTGTAATTGTTTTACTAAATTGATCTTTAAAATTTTGAACAATATGATTAGAAATTGTTTTGTCAAAATATAGACCATCAATTATTTTTGAATATTCAAAAAAGCCAAATTGATTTTTATTGAAAGAATAATCAACTTCAGTAAACAAATAAGAAAAATGAATGTTATTAAATTCTTTTGGTTGGAGAATTATATGTTCATAATGATTATCGTTTTCTTTATTCAAATAATATTTTACAATCCATCTTTTCAATGAATTAATATCTATTTCAATTTTTTTCTTTAAATCAATATTATGAGAAGTATGAATACAAATAGAGCCATTGCCCATTACGTGTCCATATTCTAAAAAATCAGTATTAAAAAAAGTTATTGATTCTGTATCAAATTTCTTTAATGGATATTCAAGGAAAATCTTAACATCAAAAATCAAAGTTTCGTTGCTATCAACTATTGAGACCTTTATTTTTCCAACAATAGTTGAATCAAAATCTGAACTAAATGGAGATTCAATTGAAATCCCATTTAGTTCAGAAATGATTTGTTGTATTTTATTTAGTCTTGCATCCATCAATTAACCGAATCTTTCATTTTTTGGTGGAGCAGAATAGAATCCATTTCCTTTATTTTCATACTTATTATCAGCTTTCTCTTCTTCAACAAATTTTGCGTTTTCAGGAAAGTATGTTTTGATATTTTCATCATTATCCTCAATTCTTTCAAGCATATTTTTCATATCATACGAAAGTGTTTCTCTTTCGGATTCAGTTAGTGAATCAATTAAATCATTAGAGCTATTTCCAGGATCTTTAAGTGTAAAACCGTCCTTTGTTACTTCATCACGAATATATTCCAATACAGTTTCTAATTTACTCCATAAATTACCAGTAATCGCTTTATTATCAAAAGCTTTAATTGTAATCAATTCTAAAAAGAACGATTTAGTCGGGTAATTATATTTGGTGTTTTTCCAAACTTTCAAAAGACGAATAATTTTCCTAATTGACTCTTTTTCATTAGTTGCTCTATCTTTGATGTTTTTAATTTGTGCTTGAACATTGGTTTTAATTCTTTCACTTCCAGCGTCATAATTACCATACTTATAATACACATATAAATTCAAATTTTCATCATCACTATATTGGTCTTGATTTAATTCGCGCCCAGGAACGACATCAATTTTTACAATATCTCCATCACCGTTACTATGAAACTCAATTCCAACTGAAACTTTTTGTTTTCTAACAGTAGCAACATCATTATATTTTTCATAGAGAAAATCATAAACATCCTCGAACATTTCCTTTAGTGTTCCTTTGGAACCAAAAGCATTTCTTTTGAATGGCGAAACCATATCAAAATCAAACTTGGTATTCATAGCAGTATTCTTTGCATACGAACCCGAATTAAACGGAGAATAAATACTATCTCCATAATTTTTTTCTAAAGCTTCTTTAACCTCTTTATTTTTTTCTTTGTGCTTGTTTAAGAGCTGTTCCTCTTTGGTAATTTGGTGCGTTTTAATTACCGAATCTAAATGTAAATTTTTGTCCATTTTATATTTTTTTATGGGTTATACAATATAATGCTACAAAAAATTAATAAATTGCCATCGCAATGGAAATTTTTATAAAAATTAAAGCATTACTATACATATGATTGCTACAGACAGGAAAATTGCGACTTTTGACGAAAAATGCCAAGCTATTCAAGATATGTTTACATCAGAATTCAATTTGCAATTATTCAAACATTGTATTATCCGATTAAATAGTGTATTTAAAATTAAATATAATTTAGATAAAGGATTTAGAGGAATTATGATTGAAGATTTTATTAGTGAAACAGTAGAATCATTTCTTAAAACTGATGGGCGTAATTGGTATCCAGAAAAATTTCCTGATTTTAGAAAACAATTTATAAGTGCACTCGATAGTGTTATTTCAAACACTTTAAAATCAGATGAAGAAAAAATAAAAAACACATTTGAAATTTTAGATAATGATACAGAATTCTCCTTTGATGATACTGATTATAAAGAAATTTTAAATTCTTGCACAGATGAATTAATTTTATTAGGTGCCACTGATGAGGAACTGTTATTGTTTGAGCCCTACATTATAAATGGGATGAAACGTCAAGATTTAGCAGATTTGTATGGTATAAGTCTTGAAGAGCTTACCAATATAAAGAAAAGACTAGATAGAAAATTGCCTATTATTAAGGAA
>JANOVK010000190.1:0-6631 GCA_031417315.1 Chitinophagaceae bacterium
TAAAAGAGATATAGAACAAACTATACAATTGGGCAACCATCATTTGCATAAGCAAAGCTATCTGTATCAGTTCCTGTGCTTCTGCTTACAGTTCTCATTTGCAAAGGAATTTTCTTTTTCTCTGCAACATCTTCTACCAACTTTAAAAGTTTGTTATGTACAGCAGGGCCATAAGCAGGTGATGGACCTTTACCACAAGCAACATCTCCTTCAATAATTTTACTAATCATTGGAGTTTGAGTATCATGAGTTACATCAGTAATGATTGCAATATCAGGTTTAATTCTTCTAGCAATCATTTCGGCACCACGTAATCCAATTTCTTCTTGAACTGCGTTTACCACATATAAAGCAAAGGGTAATTTTTTATTATTTTCTTTTAATAAGCGTGATACTTCAGCAATCATAAATCCACCAATTCTATTGTCAAAAGCACGTCCAATTAAATATCCATTAGCTAATTCATCATAGCCATCAGCATAAGTTACAACAGATCCAATATGTATGCCTAATTCTTCTACTTCTTTTTTATTTCTTGCACCACAATCTAAAAATAAATTATCTGTTTTGGGTTGTTGTTCTTTAGAATCTGTATTTGATAATCTAGTGTGAATTGCGGGCCAACCGAATACTGCTTTTACTGTACCTTTTTTACCATGAATTAACACTCTCATTGAAGGTGCAATTTGATGGTCGACCCCACCATTTCTTTTTAAATAAATTAATCCTTCGGCATTTATATAATTAACAAACCAACTAATTTCATCAGCATGTGCTTCAATAACAACTTTAAATTTTTCAGTTGGATTTATTATTGCAACTGCTGTTCCATAAGGGTCTACATAATTTGTATCAGTATATTGTTTCATATATTCTAACCAAACTTTTTGGCCACTAACTTCAAATCCAACAGGAGAGGGGGTGTTAATATAATTCTTTAAAAATTCCCAAGAATTTGAATTTAAAATAGATATTGATTTCTTAGATTTTGATTGCTTTGTTTTACCTTTTGCCATAACTTAATTTGGCCACAATATTAAGGTAAAGTTTTTTTTAAATTATAGGTGATTTTGCACATCAAATTTTTAGCATAAAAAATTGATTTTAATTTAAACAAATTATGAACGTATTTTTGCCAAAATAAGACTTATGAAATTGAATAAAAAGATTATCGTTTTTGGAATTGCAATACTTGTATTAAGTGTGATTTATAGAGTTTCTCCCTTAAGAGATTATGGTTTTGCTCCACAATTAGCTATAGCTATATTTAGTGGTTATTTATTTAGAGATAATAAAAAATGGGCTTTTATTTTACCATTACTATCAATGTTTTTATCTGATATTTTGTATGAAATTTTATACTCTTATCAAATAACAGATATACAAGGATTTTATGGCAAAGGACAATTTATAAATTATGCTTTATTTGCTTTAGTAACTTGTGTTGGATTTTTTATAAAGAAATTAAATGTTATTAGAGTAACTGTTGCTGCTTTAGTTGGACCAACAATTTTCTTTTTAACTTCAAACTTTTCAGTATGGTTAGGTAATGGGGGTTTAATGAGACCTAAAACTTCGTTGGGTTTAACACAATGTTTTATTGATGCTTTGCCATTTTATAAAAACAGTATTATTGGTACATTAATTTTTTCGATTGTTTTGTTTGGAAGTTATTATTTAGTTTTTAGTAAAAAAACTAATGAACTATACTCAAAATAATTTATAATTTATTAAAAAAAAAGCTACATCGAGCTTGATGTAGCTTTTTTTGTTTTTGTATTTATTTGTAATTAAAATCTAACCCCTAAGCTTAAACCTAAAGCTCTAACACCAGCCCAAGCTCCAACTGATTTTATATTTGCAGTAGTTGCAGATGTTACTTTACTTTCAAATTTAAATGGGCCAAATTCATTAAACTCGTTTAATTGAGCTTGTAGAGCATCTCTATCTGCTTGTGAATTTAATGCAGGATTAATATTTGTTGCATCAATATCTCCATTACTTGTTCCATAATGTGCACCTATAAGCCAAAAATCTAGCACCAATTTTTTAGCAATATTGTACTGCATACCTAACAACAAGCCTCCACTTAAAGAAGTTATTTTTCCATTAAATAAAACTGTTGGCTTCGTTGTAAATCCAGGTCTATCATAAGTTACAGGTACTGTTAAATCGAAACTTGCATAACGAACATAAGGTGCAATATAAAACCCTTTTAATTTTCCAGCACTTAAATATAGCCTCAGTTCTGGAGTTATTGCCATATTGCCCATTTCGAAATCATTAATTTTAATATCAGGGTTATCTAAATATTTTTCGAGTGTACTTTTTAAGGGCACGGTTGTTTTCGGCATATATCTAAATCCAACAGATAATGACATTTTCTTTAATATACTTCTTTCGTAAGTGATATTATAATTATTAATTAATAGTCCAGATAAATTAGTTTTGATAACATTTTTGCCACCAAGAAGCTTTAATTGGGCATTTGTTAATAGAGGGAAAATGAAAATTAATAAAAGAATTTTTTTCATAACAATTATATTTATTGGTTAAAAAAATTAGCAACTAAAATTAAAGTTAACAAAATAAGTTCGAATTTAATATGCGAAAATTAACAATGGATGAATTAAATAGAAAATCAATAACAGATTTTAAACAGGCAGAAAAAAAATCTATTATTATTGTTTTAGATAATATTAGAAGTATGCATAATGTAGGAAGTGTGTTTAGAACAGCAGATGCATTTTTAATTGAAGCAATATTAATTTGTGGCTATACACCTCAGCCTCCTCATAGAGATATAAATAAAACTGCTTTAGGTGCAACTGAAACTGTTGATTGGTTATTTTTTGAAAACACTTGTGCAGCAATTAGTGAATTAAAAAATAGAGGATATTCAGTTTTAGCAGTTGAACAAACTGAAAATAGTATTACTTTAGAAAATATGAAAAAAATAACAACAAAAACAGCAGTTGTTTTTGGAAATGAAGTTGAAGGAGTTGCAGATGAAGTATTAAAATTAGTGGATAATTATATTGAAATTCCACAATTGGGAATGAAACATAGTTTAAATATTAGTGTAGCTGCAGGAATTGTTTTATGGCAACTTGTTTGGGGGAAATAATTTTTTTATTTATTTTGAATTAATGTAATACCAACTTGCAATAAGCCAATTAAAAAACCTAATACTGCACCAATAATTTCAATAAACTTAAATTCTTTCGACATAATTTCATTTAAAACATGTTCTAATTTTGTTGAAGAAAAATTTGTTACTTTTTCTGTTACAATTTTTTCTAAGTCTAATTCTTGTTGAAGATTTTTCATGTATCCATTCATAATTTGAGGAAACATTTCTTCTAACTCCTTCATAAAAACTTCTTTCAATTGTAGTATTGTTTTTTCTCCAATAAACATACTAAGCATTGGAATTGTAGTTGCCAATTTAGTTCTTAAAAAAGCTTCAATATGTTCGTCAACTATGGGCATTATTTTTTTAAGATTTTCTGGATTGGTTATTTTCTCTTCAATATCATTAAAAGAAAGTAATTCTTTGCTTACTAATTTTCCCAAATGTTCTGCTAATTTTTTCTGCCTTTTTGGAAATATTCCTTGAAATGTGATACCTAAAATTTTCTTTGGAAGTCTTGGATGAAATAACATTTTAACTGCAATCCAGTTAGTAAACCAACCAATAAAAGTTGAAATAATTGGAATTAAAATGAGTGAAATATTCATATTCGAATTTTATTTAAACAAAAATTCCTCTTACAAGAAGAGGAATTTTTAAGGGAGAGTAATGGGTCTCGAACCCACGACCTACAGAACCACAAACTGTCGCTCTAACCTACTGAGCTATACCCTCCATTTGATGCAAAAATAGGGGAATTGATGTTTTTAAAAAACAGCAATTTTATTTTATGCAAAACTTTTAACATCATCTACCGAAATTGTTTTTCCAGAAAGAATTATTAATCTTTCAATTACATTTCTTAATTCACGAATATTGCCAGTCCAATTTCTTTGTTGTAAAGATTTTATTGCAGATTTATCTATTTGTTTTACTGCTTGTCCATAATCATCTGCAATATCAATTAAGAATTTTTCAATTAATAGTGGTATATCATCTTTTCTTTCATTTAATGTTGGAACATGAATTAATATCACTCCTAATCGATGATATAAATCGAGTCTGAAATTCTTTTCTTCAACTTCTTGTAGCAAATTTTTATTTGTTGCTGTAATAATTCTAACATCAACATTAATTTCTTTCTCTCCACCCACTCTTGTAATTTTTCCTTCTTGTAAAGCACGTAAAACTTTTGCTTGTGCACTTAAACTCATATCACCAATTTCATCTAAAAATAAAGTGCCACCATTTGCTTGCTCAAATTTTCCTATTCGTTGTTTTATGGCAGATGTGAATGACCCTTTTTCGTGACCAAATAATTCACTCTCTATTAATTCTGAAGGGATGGCTGCACAATTTACTTCGATAAAAGGAGCGGAGTTTCTATTGCTAAATTCGTGTAACCATTTTGCTACAAGTTCTTTGCCACTACCATTTTCGCCTGTTATTAAAACTCTAGCATCAGTTGGTGCAACTTTATTTATAGTTTCTTTAATTTTAATAATGGCATCGCTTTCGCCAATTATTTCTTGTACTTTACTAATTCTTCTTTTTAAAGTTTTTGTTTCTTTTACTAAAGTTGTTTTGTCAAATGCATTTCGAATGGTAATTAATAAACGATTTAAATCGGGAGGTTTTGCAATAAAATCAAAAGCACCTTTTTTAACTGCTTCAACTGCAGTTTCAATATTTCCATGTCCACTAATAATAATTATAGGAGTATCGGAATTTAGTGCAATAGCTTTTTCCAAAAATTCTAATCCATCCATTTTTGGCATTTTAATATCGCATAATACCAATGAGTATTTTTGAGTTGAAAATTTTTTAAATCCTTCTTCGCCATCAGCAGCCTCATCTATAGTATAACCTTCATTTGTTAAAATATCTTTTAATACATTTCTTATAGACTTTTCATCATCGATAATTAAAATTGAGTTTTGCATATTTTTATTTAGTGAGTAAATTTAATTTTCTTTTTTAGAAATAACTTTTAAAGCTTCACGTTTGCTTAAGCCCGATAGTTGTTGGTGTTGACAAACAAATGCTACAACCCAATCTGGGTTTGTTTTTGAATATTCTCGTAAAACCCAACCAATTGCTTTTCGAATAAAAAATTCTTTTGATAGAATTAAGTTTTGGATATAATTTGTAAGAATTTTTGTGTCAGTTTCTTTTTTGTATTTTAATTGAAAAAGTAAACTGCTTCTTCGTAACCAAAAATTTTCTGATCGATTCCAATTAAAAGTTATGAGTTGTATTTGCTCTGGAAATTTTTTAAAATAAGGGCTACATAAATAACTAGAAATAAAATCAACTGAATCCCACCAACTTTTTGTTATAATAATTTCATTAATAATTTTTATAGTATCAACATTCCAAAGTTTTTTATAAAAAGCTAAAAGTTCAATGGCAAAATATTGATATTCTCTTTGTGGATATTGCCATAATTCTTTTACTATATTTTCAATTTCAATTATTGATGTTAATGGATTTTTTCTTATATATTCAGTACAAAACTTTCTTCTAAACGGCATTATTAAACCAAAATAGTCAAACTGATTTTTCATATATTTTTTCATGCTAAGTGTTTTTTCTGAATTAGCATTATCCATGAAATATTGTTGAACAGGAATTATAAATTTATGCATTGTGGAAGTAAATTATTTTGTGTTCTGTTCTTCTTGTTTTAGTCTACTATCAAAAAAAATAGTACCAAATGGCAGCAGTGCATAAACAAAAGCAGTAAAAAATTTTAGTAATGTCCATTTGTTTTTTAGCATCACCAATAGTGCAAATAAAATATAGGATAAAAATAAAACACCATGTAACCAACCAACATATTTCACATAAATGGGTTCATGCCAAATGTATTTTAGTGGCATGGCAAAGCCCAATAATAATAACCACGAAATGGCTTCCCCAAATCCAATTACTCTTAATTTACCTATAGTTGTATCAAATAGTTTATTTGGTTCTGAATGTTTTTTTGCTTCGGGATAATTTTTTTGCTTCGTTTCAGTATTAGGATTGCTTGAAGAACTTTCTTTTGTAGCCTTATTCGCCTTCTCATTTTTTTGACTACTCAAATAATCGTAAGCGTTTTTTTTCTCATTATCAATTAATGTTTCATAAGCTTCATTAATATCTTTAAATCTTTCCTCAAAAAATTTATCGCCTTCATTTTTATCAGGGTGAAACTTCAAGCTTAGCTTTCTATATGCTTTTCTTATTTCTTCGTTTGTGGCATTTTTTTTAATACCAAGTATGTAGTAATAATCTTTCATTCTTTCGATGATTTTTTCAAATGGAAAATACTTTGTTTTTTATTTAAAAAAGAAAATAAGATTTTTTCATAATATAATTTCAACAAAAATAAACAACTTAAATAAAAAAGAGGTTGTCTCATAAGTAAAACGAAGGCTCTGAGAATTGGCTGTACGAAAAATTTCTCCATCACCTCTCCGAATAAAAAGAGGCTGTCTCGGACTTTTGAGACAG
>JANOVK010000191.1:0-1648 GCA_031417315.1 Chitinophagaceae bacterium
ATCTGGAGTTTGCTAATCAGATTATATCGGATAATATTGTATTAATAATCTAAAAATATCGGATAATATTACATTTATAATCGAATAATATCGTATTTTTGATTATTAATACAATATTATCCGATATAATCTGATTAGCAAACTCCAGATATTTAAAAAATCAATTTTGTGAAAAATACGAATTTTATGTAACCCTCTTTATTATAATAAAAATCAACTATTTTACCAGTTCTAATCTGATGAATCTACCATTTAAATGATCTATTTGTTGGTGGTATAGTTTTCTTGTTAAAGCAACTTTTGTTTTTTCGGTTTCAGAAAAATCACCAATTTCACCAATTTCAAATATTGGGCTTTTACTATACCTCCAATCTTGTGTTTGTGATAAAGCTTTACCAATAAAAAAATAATTATTATCAGACTTTTTCAGTAGTATCAATCTCCTAAAATTAGAAATATAAGCCTTGCCATTCCAAACAATTGCATATACTTTTTTTATCCTGACTTTTTTAAAATTATTAGTAGTACCCTTTTCAAATAATTTATAAATTTCTTCATCATCTACTTCTTCTACATAAACAGATTTGTCAGGTATTTTATTTTTAAAAGATTGATAGGTTAAATAAATTCCATCTTTAAGTATTTTGTCAGTATATAAAGGCATTAAGCTTTTTTCTATGCTATCAATATTTGATAAATTTTCTAAAGAGTAAGCAATATTTTTGTTGTATGCCTTTGTTAAGTTATTAATTATATTCTGTTGAAAAGTAATTCCAGCTTTTCTAATAAGTTTACGTTTTGAATAAAATAAACTCCTGTTGATATCAGTAGTAGTATCTATTGTAGTAATTGGATAATAAATACTATTGATTTTTTTATAAGTACTAAAGCGTAAGTGGAAGCTACATCCAAATTTAAAGAAATCTATATGTTCTATGAATTGTATATTTCTTAATTGAAAAACTATTGTGTCATTAGTGGCTGTTTCATTAATTGCACTATCAATTACTTCTTGTATTTGATTTTTAAAGGGCGTTTCTGTAACTAATTCTATCAACTTTTCTCTACCACCAATTCGCAATAAGCCTAATGACTTTTTATCTTCTCTAGAATCAATTAACGATATCTGGCTATATAGGCTATTATCAACAATGTTTTTAGTTGTAGAAATTTTAAAATCTTTTGGTTCTTTATAACTTCTTGTTAAATGTGAGGTGCTACAACCTATTAAAAAAATTGAGGTAAAATAATAAAAAATAAATTTCATTTTTTTTTATTTTAAAATTAGTACAAAGTTAAATTATAATGTAGCTTTTAATTTAAGAAATGATGTTCTAATGATTACTTAATTAAGTAAAATACAAAATATCTCGAAGTGATTTTATACTTTGAACTTTTAATGCATGTACTTAATTTGAGATATGCTTTCTAATAATATTTAACGCAGCACCTTCTTTAAACCATTCAATTTGTTGTTGGTTGTAAGTAGGATTTGCTACAATTTCAACTTTAGTTCCTTTTGAATGGTGCAAAACCATTATTAATGGAGTGTTTGGCTTAAAAGATGTTAAGCCAACAATGTCAATAGTATCATTTTTGGCTTTATGAAGCTTGGAGAACTATGAATTAGAGTAAAAAATAATTACTT
>JANOVK010000192.1:0-21123 GCA_031417315.1 Chitinophagaceae bacterium
GAATTGATGCAGATTTTCCAACAACTTGTTCATACACATTATTTGATATAGACCATCTTTCTCATTACAATGAAAGTGCAAATCACTTAGGATTTAGTGGTAGTTTTCCTTTACAACCCTTTGATTCATTTCCTCTGCCAATAAGAACACATAGATATACAACCCTCCCCCTCAAACTCCTTTCCTTCACCACCAAACTCCAAACATCAAACAGAGTAATCCTCAACTGGCAAACCACCAACGAGGTAAATGTTTCGCATATTAATATTCAGCGTAGTATAAATGGTAAAGAGTTTACAACAATTGGTAAAGTAAATGCTGTTTGTTGCGAGTATCATTTTCTCGATAATAAACTACCGAACACTCACGATAAACTAACGCTTAACTACCAACTCGAAATTGTAGATAAAGATGGAAGCAAAACCTATAGTGAAATTAGAAATGTGGTTTTGGAAAATAAGGATTTTGGAATTCACATTTATCCTAATCCAGCTACAACTTCTATAAACATTGAATGCAAAGGGGCTAAAGAATTATTTATTATTGATTACTTAGGAAAAATAACAATGAACAAAAAATTAACCAATAATCAAAATATTACAATTCATACGCAACAATTCTCAAAAGGAATTTATTTTATTAAAGCAATTATGAATAATGGAGAAGAAAAAATGCAAAAACTAATTATTAATTAATTCTTTACTTTCTTTGTTACATAACGGTCTATAAATGGATTTTTATTTAACTGCTATTATATTGGGTTTGTGTTTATCTGTAATGGGTATGGGAATTTTTATGAGTATGAAAGTTTTCAATATTCCCGATATAACAACCGATGGAAGTTATACTTTAGGTGCTATTATTACAGCCATCATGCTTGTAAATAATATTTCAATTTTTTTTATCATTCCAACTGTTTTGTTAGGTGGTGCAATTGCAGGATTTTTAACTGCACTCATTCATACAAAATTTAAAATTGATGCATTATTAGCTGGAATACTTATTATGACTGCATTGTACTCAGTTAACTTAAGTTTATTAGGCAGATCAAATCAGCCTCTTATTAATACAAAAAATATTTTCTCATCTTTTAATTTATTTTTTAATAATGCGATTTACAACCAATTATTTATTGCTTTTTTAATAGTTATTATTATTGCTTTCATCATTTCTTATTTATTAAAAACTGATGTAGGAATTGCTATGAGAGCTACTGGTAATAACTCTTTAATGGTTAGAGCATTAGGAATAAATGATGAAAAAATGAAAATAATTGGCTTATCAATTGCTAATTCATTAACAGCTTTTTCAGGATTTTTGGTTGCACAATATCAAAATTTTTCAGATATAAATATGGGTATAGGTATTGTTATTACTGGGCTTGGTACAGTATTAATCTCAGATGCTTTAAAATCATTATTTAAAAACAAATCAATTCTTGGTCATTTAGTTTTAGTAATTTTTAGTAGTATAATATTTCAATTTGTTTTGGCACTAACCTTATCAATTGGTATGAATCCTAATTTATTAAAATTAGTTACTGCATTATTTGTTTTGTTTATTGTTGGAATTACAAGATTTAAAAAAGCTTATAATTGATGATAGAATTAAAACACTTAGCTAAAACTTTTAATGTTGGAGAACCCACTGAAGTTGTTGCAATAGAAGATGTAACTATAAGTATTAATAAGAATGATTTTTTAGTAATTGTTGGTTCAAATGGAAGTGGAAAATCTACTTTATTAAATTGTATTTCTGGAAATATTTTAAATGATAATGGCGAAGTTTGGATTGATGAAAATGATGTAACTCAACTTAAAGAATATGAGAGAGCCAAATGGATATCACGAGTTTTTCAAAACCCTTTACAAGGCACAGCACATGAATTAAGCATTTTAGATAATTTTCGGTTAGCAGCATTAAGAACAAAATCAAAAAAATTTTCAATTGGTACAACTTTAAAATTTGAAAATAAAGTAAAAGAAAAAATTTCGATATTAAATCTTGGATTAGAAAATGTAGTTCATAAAACTATGGGTACTTTATCTGGAGGACAGCGACAAGCTTTAACTTTATTAATGAGTACAATGGACGATTCTAAAATTTTTTTATTGGACGAACCCACTGCAGCTTTAGATCCTAAAAGTGCAGAAATCGTAATCAATACTGCTAACAAACTTATTTTACAATTAGATTTGACAGCAATTCTTATTACTCATAATTTAAAAGAAGCTATTAGTTTTGGAAACAGAATAATTCAAATGAGTAATGGAAAAATTATTAAAGATTTAAACAATGAAGAAAAAAACAAAATAACTATCAACACCATTTTTAATTGGTTTCAATAAATAAAAAAATTAATATGTTTAAAAACAAAACAGTTTTTATAACTGGGGGAAGTAGAGGAATAGGTAGAGCCATTGCCTTAAAATTAGCTGAATATGGTGCTAATATTGTAATTGCTGCAAAAAGTATTGAAGAAAATCCAAAACTTGGTGGAACCATTTTTTCTGTTGCAAAAGAAATCGAAGAGTTGGGTAGCAAAGCTTTGCCAGTTCAAGTGGACATTAGAAATGAAGATCAAATTAAAAGTGCAGTAGAAAAAGCAGTTGAGACTTTTGGTGGTATTGATATTTTAATAAACAATGCTTCAGCAATTCAATTAACTGATACTTTAAAAACTGAAGCCAAGAGATTCGATTTAATGCACGATATAAATGTGAGAGGAACTTTTTTAGTGGCTCAAGCTTGTTTGCCTTTTCTTAAAAAAAGTACTAATGCACATATCATAACTTTATCTCCTCCAATAAATATTATTCCAAAATGGTTGGGCCCACATGTTGCGTATACAATGAGTAAATATAATATGAGTATGATGGCTATGGGATGGGCTGAGGAGTTTAAAAAGGATGGCATTGCAAGTAATGCATTATGGCCAAGAACTACAATTGATACAGCAGCTGTAAGAAATTTATTGGGTGGAGAAATTTTAGCAAACATGAGTAGAACTCCTGAAATACTTGCTGATGCTGTGTTTTATATTTTGAGTAAAGAAAATTTAGAGTATACAGGTAATACTTTTATTGATGAGGAAGTATTAGCTAAAGAAGGAATAACTGATTTGGAAAAATATAGTGTAGTTCCAAGAGCTAAACTATATCAGGATTTATTCGTTTAAACAACATTCATAATTCTTAATTTATAATTCATAATTATACATGAAACCTTGTTATATAATTGATGCAGTTAGAACACCCATAGGGAAATATGGAGGAAAATTAAGTTCAATTCGACCCGACGATTTATTAGCACAGGTAATAAAAGCATTAATAGTAAGAAATCCTACAATTGATATAAATTTAATAGAAGATGTAATTGCTGGTGCAGCAAATCAAGCAGGAGAAGATAATAGAAATGTTGCTCGTATGGCTGCATTATTAGCTGGTTTGCCAATTACTGTTGGAGGAAATACTGTGAACCGTTTGTGTGCAAGTGGCTTGCAAAGTATTATGGATGCTGCAAGAGCCATTATGTGTAACGAAGGAATGCTTTATATTGCTGGTGGAGTTGAAAGTATGAGTAGGGCTCCATTTGTTACAGCTAAGTCTGACACTGCTTTTGGAAGAAATGTTGAAACTTATGATACCACAATGGGTTGGCGTTTTATTAATAATAAATTACGTGCATTACACCATCCTTTTGCAATGGGTGAAACTGCTGAGAATGTTGCCAAACAATGGAACATTTCTCGAGAAGCACAAGATGAATTTGCTGCTCAAAGTCAGGAAAAATATTTTAAAGCTCTGGCAGAAAATAAATGGAAAGATGAAATTGTTGTCATAGAAATTGAAGAAAATAAATCATCAATAATGTTTAGTGATGATGAGCATCCACGTAAAACGTCCATAGAAAAACTTGCAACATTAAAACCTGCTTTTATTAAAGATGGAACTGTAACTGCAGGAAATAGTAGTGGAATAAATGATGGAGCTTCTGCATTATTATTAGCAAGTGAAGAAGCTGTAAAATTATTTAATTTAAAACCTATGGCAAGAATTGTAAGTATGTCCATTGCTGGTGTTGATCCTTCTATTATGGGCATTGGTCCAGTACCTGCTACTCAAAAAGCTTTACAAAGAGCTTCATTAAAAACTAGTGAACTTGATTTAATAGAACTGAATGAAGCATTTGCTTCTCAATCTTTAGCTTGTATTCATGATTTAGAATTAGATAATTCTAAAATTAATGTAAATGGTGGCAGTATTGCACTTGGTCATCCATTAGGTGCAAGTGGTTCAAGAATATCAACAACATTACTTCATGAAATGGGAAGAAGAAATTCAAAATATGGGTTAGCAACAATGTGTGTTGGAGTAGGGCAAGGGGCTTCAATTATTTTTGAAGGATTATAAATTTTAATAAAAAATGTTTATGAGTGAATTATTAGCAATCGAAACTAAAAATCTCAACTACGCTTTTTCAAAATATCGCAAAGCCATTAACAACCTTAGTTTGCAAGTTCCTGAAGGAAGCATCTTTGGTTTTTTAGGACCTAATGGTGCTGGTAAAACAACTACCATGCGAATGCTTGTTGGTATGTTGCCATCTGATGATGACAATGTTTTTTTAATGGGCAATAGCCTTAGAAAATCTATGCCTCAAGTGTTTGAAAATATTGG
This sequence comes from Chitinophagaceae bacterium, assembly GCA_031417315.1. Lineage (GTDB taxonomy): Bacteria > Bacteroidota > Bacteroidia > Chitinophagales > Chitinophagaceae > CAIVPM01. The sequence goes on from JANOVK010000192.1 coordinate 4,680, forward strand.
CACTTTAATAGAAACGCCTTCTCTTTATTTACATTTAAATGGTTATAATAATTTAAAAATTATTTGTATTCTTCGTGGAATAAAAATTGATAGAATAAATGCCACACTCGATTTGGTTGGCTTATTGCAAGATGGAAAAAGAAAGGTAAAAGAATATTCTTTGGGAATGAAACAACGTTTGGGTATTGCTATGGCATTACTTTCAAATCCAAAATTATTATTGCTTGATGAACCAGTTAATGGGCTAGATCCTGCAGGAATGGTTGAAGTAAGAGAGTTGTTAAAGAAACTAAATCGAGAACATAATATCACTGTATTTATATCAAGTCATTTGCTAAATGAGATTGAAAAAACTTGCACACATATTAGTATTATCCACAAAGGAAATTTACAATATCAAGGCAGCCTTAGCGATCTGCAACAAAGCCAAGGCTTGGCAAAAGAAGTAACATTTAATGTAAACGATGCAATAGTTGCAGAACCTATTGTTAAACAACAATTCAATTCTGCAAGAGCTATTAATAGAAACACACTTGTTTTTCAATTTGAACAAGAAGAAGATATTTCGCAAATAAATAAATGGCTGGTTGGGCAAGGAATAAATGTTTCTGGAATAAACTCTAAACTAGGTTTAGAAGATTGGTTTATGAAAATAACATCTAAATAATATTACAAATTAAAACGATGATACAAAATAGCATAAAAGCATTTAAAGCAGAATGGCTAAAACTTAAAGGAAGTGGTATGTTTTGGATTTTGTTGCCTATGAGTTTAATTACGCCATTAATAATTACATTGGCTACAATTTTTGGTGGCACTGAGTTTCACGATGTTAGTGAAAATCAATGGAAGAGTTTTATTGATAATTGTTACACAAGTTTTGCTGGTTTCTTTTATCCCATCTTTCTTATTTTAATTGTGGTAAGACTTTGCCAAGTTGAACATAGAAATGGTGGTTGGAAATTGATAGAAACACAACCCATTCATCGGCTTCATTTATTTATTGCAAAATTTAAAACAGCAATACTCTTATCGCTTCTTTGTTTATTGTGTTTATTAGTTTTTGCATTGCTTGGTGCAACTATTTATTCTTTTACAAAAGGTGGCAATTTATTACAAAAACAAACTATTCCAATTGTAAAAATATTGGCTTTTGTAGTTAGGCTTTGGATTGCAGGTTTTGGATTAATGGCCTTACAATATGCATTATCAATTTGGATTCCAAATTTTGCTTTACCATTTATAGTTGGATTTGTAATGATAATTGCTGCTTCAATTATGAGTGCATTTGATGTAGCAAACTGGCTGCCCTATTCTGCTCCATCATTAACTGTAAAAGGCATAAATGGTAGCATTATAAATGATTGGTTACTGCATCATGAAAGACTAAGTATAGCTTGGATGTTTTTATTTTTATGGATTGGCTATCAATATTTTTATTTTAAGGGTTGGGCAAATGCTTTTTTTAAGCCATTCAATAAAATTATTAAACTCGTTGTGGCTATTACAATATTTGCCATGGCTTTTTGGTGGATTGAAAAACCAGTTCAATCAAAGCCTTATCACACAACAGTTGTAGCAGGAGTGATAAACACTACAGATACAATTAAAGGAAGTTTTGTTTTGCTAAAATTACCTGATTTAGATACTGTTTTAACTGCTCCCATTTTCAATAAAAAATATCATGTAACATTTCAGGGAAAACTACCTTTAGGTGAATATGTTGTGGGAGTTGGGAAATACAAGTTTAAAGTAATATTTGGAAGTAACGATAGTTTATATTGCAAATGGACAATAAGTAAAACAAAGAACAGTATTGAGTTTAGTGGAACAAGGGCTGCTGAAAACGAATTGTATAAATCAATGATAGGAAAAGAAAATTTTGATTATGATGATTACTATTTGAAGCAAAATATGAAAGATTTTAAGCCAGATGAGTTTGCAAATAAAATTGCAGAACAAATAGAAAAACTAAATAAAAAAATTGACAAGTTTAAGACTTCTGATAATATTAAACCAGCACAAGATTTTGTAGCAATACTTAAAAAATTAAAATCAATTGAATATTTAAACTTGTTGCAAAACAAATATCCTCGAACCTTTAAACTCTATCATCCTAATCAGAAATTAGTATATCCTAAAGAAGCGGATACTTTGCAAAAAATAATAACAATGTCAGATTCTAGTTTACTAAAGTTTGATATTTATAAAACATATTTAAGCCAAAGTTTTAGACATCAAGCAGGCGTTCGTCCTACTAGTTTCGATACAACATTTTTTAATTATGTTATTGCTTTTGCTAAATCTGAAGCTATTAAAAATACTGTGCTTAACGCAGAAATTACCGAAGCTATTTCATTTATAAAAGATAGTAGTTATAGAAATTATTTAGCCGAAAAATATATACCGCAAATAAGTGATGAAAAGTTGCGAACTAAATTATATAACAAAAACAAACTTCAAAATTCTTTTCAAAGAGGGAAACCTGCACCGTTTTTTGTTGCAGAAAATTTGTTGGGTGAACTTACCACTTTAATGAATTTTAAAGGAAGATTTATTGCAATTGATGTATGGGCAACATGGTGTGGACCTTGCCTTGAGCAGAGCCCATATTTTGATGAATTGGCAGAAAAGTATACCGATGAAATGTTAGCATTTGTAAGCATTTCAGTTGATGAAGAAAAAAATGATTGGAAAAGAGATGCATCAGACAAATCAAAAAATGTTCTTCAATTATGGGCAATAAATAAAGATATTTTTATGAATGCTTATGGCATTGATGGCATTCCTCGTTTTATGCTAATTGATCCTAATGGAAAAATTGTAAATATTAATATGGCTCGCCCGTCAGAGCAAGAGTTTGAAGCAATTTTGCAAAGAGAAGTTTTTAAAACAAAATAATTTTTTAGCAAAGTATAAAACAAAAAAAGCCATTGTAATTAATTACAACGGCTCTTTAATATTTTGTAGAAATTTAAATTATTTAATTTCTACTTCAGCACCAGCTTCTTTAAGTTTATTTGCAACTTCTTCAGCTTCTGCTTTGCTTACACCTTCTTTAACTGCTTTAGGAGCTCCATCAACTAAATCTTTAGCTTCTTTTAATCCTAATCCAGTCATTTCTTTTACAATTTTTACAACGCCTAATTTAGCTTGTCCGCCACTAACTAAAATAACGTCGAAAGCAGTTTTTTCTTCAACTGCTGCAGCACCACCATCTCCACCTGATGCCATTACAACAGTTGCTGCTGCTGGTTCAATTCCATAATCAGCTTTTAAAACATCTGCTAATTCTTGTACTTGTTTTACTGTTAAGCTTACTAATGATTCAGCTAATTTTTTAATGTCTGCCATGTTTTTACTTTTTTAAACCGCCTTCATCGTTTTATACTCCGGCGGAAGTGATTAAATATTGCCACATTTTGTCCTCAGTGGCGTTGGTTATTTTTAATGTGAAAATTAGCAAATTAGCAAATGTGAAAATTAATTAACGAAAATCATTTTCATATTTTAACATTTTAATATTTGCACATTATTCAACTGTTGGTGTTGTATCTGTTGCTTCAGTAGTAGTATCTTCAGATACAATAGTTGGTTCAATAGCTACTTCAACAGTTGGAGTAACAACTTCAATAACTGCCTCAGCAGTTGGTGTAGTAACAACTCCGCCTTTTTCGTGATGATGTAATAATGCTGCAATTACTCTTTTTGCAGGGCTTTGTAACAAACCAATTATTTCACCAATTAACTCATTTTTAGTTTTAATTTGAGTTAATACTTTTAATTGAGCATCTCCACTATAAATATCTCCATTAATAAATGCAGCTTTTAATTCTGGTTTTGCACCATTATTATTTGCCTTTCTAAAACTAGAAATAATTAATGCTGGTTCTTTAGGATTTTCGCTAAACATTAAAGCAGTTACTTTATGTAAGCTCTCGTAAACGCCAGTATATTTTTCAGCATCTAATTGTTCTAATGCTTTTTTAATTAAAGTATTTTTTGCAACTTTAACTTCAACTTGTTTATCAAAACAAGTTTTACGTAATTTACCTATTTGTGCAACAGTTAAAGATTCTGTATCTGTTACATAGAAGTTATTGTATTGCGAAAATTTCTCTTTAAGAGCAACAATCACTTCATTTTTTTGATCTTTAGTCATAACTAAAATTTATTTTATAAAACCAAGGTCATATTCGATTTACGAATCACTTGGTTTTTAGTTTGATAATCCTTTTGTTTCTATAATAATACCTGGGCTCATACTACTTGCCATGCTAACAGCTTTTAAGTAAATTCCTTTAGAAGCAGAAGGTTTTAATTTATTAATTGCATTTATTAATTCAGTACTGTTTTCAGCAATTTTATCAGGAGAAAAAGAAACTCTACCAATAGATGCATGAACAATACCAGCTTTATCAACTTTAAAAGCAATTTTGCCGCCTTTAACTTCATTAACTGCAGCAGCAACATCATTTGTTACTGTACCAGTTTTAGGGTTTGGCATTAAATTACGCGGTCCTAATATTTTACCAAGTTTTCCAATTTTAGGCATAACCGATGGAGTTGCAACAATTACATCAATATCGGTCCAACCACCTTCAATTTTTGTAATAAATTCATCTAATCCAACATAATCAGCACCTGCAGCTTTTGCATCAGCCTCTTTATCTGGAGTACATAAAACTAAAACTTTTTTTGTTTTACCAGTTCCGTGAGGTAAAGTAACGGTACCACGAACTTGTTGGTCTGCTTTTTTAGGATCTACTCCTAATCTAATATGTAAATCAACTGAGCTATCAAATTTTGTACAGTTAATTTCTTTTACTAATGATGAAGCATCTTTAAGGCTATAAGTTTTATTCTTATCCACCTTAGCTTCTGCAACTTTTCTTTTCTTTGTTAAAGACATTGTTTTTTTTGTTTAAGGTGAATAATTAATTTTCCCAAGGGGCTTGTCCATCAATAGTTAAACCCATACTTCTTGCAGTACCAGCTACCATTTTCATAGCACTTTCCTTAGTAAAGCAATTCAGATCAGGCATTTTATCAAGAGCAATTGTTTCAATTTGAGCCCAATTTACTTTGCCCACTTTTGCACGATTGCTTTCTTTACTACCTTTTTGAATTTTTGCTGCTTCCATTAATTGTATTGGAGCTGGGGCAGTTTTAATGATAAAATCAAATGATTTATCAGTATAAACTGTAATAAGAACTGGAACAATTTTTCCGTTCTTATCTTGAGTTCTAGCATTAAATTGCTTACAGAACTCCATAATGTTTACACCCTTAGAACCGAGTGCTGGCCCAACTGGAGGTGCAGGATTGGCTTGACCACCTTTTACCTGCAGCTTCACATAGCCTGAGATTTCTTTTGCCATTGTTTTTTGATTTAATTGGTAATAACGCAAAACTCATTTACGATTTGGCGATTTTTGATTTACGATATATTCAATTAAATGAACAAAAAATCGTAAATCGTAAATCATTAAATCTAAAATTGGAATTGCTCCCAAGTTCCATCTTTTTTTAAAAAGAACTTATTTTTAGGGATTGCAAAAGTAAGTGAGTTACTTTAAACTGCAAAAGATAATTAAAACTATTTTTGCATCCTAAAATTAGATTTATAAATAATGAAAATAAGAAGAGTTGTAATTGAAGATGCAGAAATCTTAAGCAAATTAGCTTCAAAAACATTTTATGATACTTTTAAAGGAACTTGTTCTGATAAGGATATGGATGATTTTTTACATGAGTATTATAATTTAAATCAAGTTAAATTAGAACTGAGTAATGCCGATGATTATTTTTATTTTGCTGAAATTGATGAAGTTCCTGTTGGTTATATTAGAATAATGGGAGGAAATACAGGCTTTGATGGATTGCAAAAATTTAATGCTCTTGAACTAAAACGATTATATATTTTAAACGAATTTCATGGTAAAGGAGTTGCACAATTTTTAATGAACTTTGTATTTGATTATGCAAATGAAAAAAAATACGAAGTAATTTGGTTAGGAGTTTGGGAGTTTAATTTTAGAGCTCAAAATTTTTATAAAAAAATTGGATTTGAAGATACTGGGTTTAAACATCCTTTTCCAATTGGTAATACACCACAAACCGATTTATGGTATTGGAAATTATTGAATAATTATCAATAATTATAATCAGAATTTTAATATGATTGACACAATAATTGGAACTGATTTAAGCTACGCTGTTTCATTGCTGAAGCAAAATGAACTAGTTGCAATTCCTACAGAAACTGTATATGGATTAGCAGCAAACGCTTTGGAAACTGAAGCAGTAATAAAAATTTTCGAAACAAAAAATCGGCCTTTTTTTAACCCACTAATTTTACATGTTTCGTCAATAAACGAAATTGATAATTATGCTTATTTAAATGAAATGAGTTTAAAGTTGGCAAATTTTTTTATGCCTGGCCCATTTACATTATTATTAAATAAAAAAGAAATTGTTCCAGATTTAGTTACTGCCGGAAGCAGCAAAGTTGCTATTAGAATTCCCAATCATCCACTCACCAAAGAACTTTTATCAAAACTAAAATTTCCTTTAGCAGCACCTAGTGCAAATCCATTTGGTTATGTTAGTCCTGTTTCTGCAAGTCATGTTTTACAAGGTTTAAATGGAAAAATAAAATATATTTTAGATGGAGGAATTTGCAATGTTGGCATTGAATCTACAATAATAGAAATAGAAAACGACAATGTAATTATACATAGAGTAGGAGGGTTGGCAATTGAAGTAATTGAAAGTGTTATTGGAAAGAAAATAATTTATGCAAATAATAATAAACCACAAACATCTGGTCAATTAAAAAGTCATTATGCAACAAATACAGATTTAATTCAAGGAAATATTGATGAATTATTTATTGAAAATAGAAACAAAAAAATTGCAGTAATAACATTTAAAAAATTGTATTCACAACTTGACTTTGCACATCAATTTGTTTTATCAAAAAGTGGTGATATAAACGAAGCAGCAAAAAATTTATTTTCAGCTATGCGTAAAATTGATGAATTAAATTACGATTTAATTCTTGCAGAAGTCTTTCCCAATTTGGGTTTGGGTATTGCAATAAACGACAGATTAAGTAGAGCTCAATTCATAAATAAAGATTAAAATATTATGGAAGTTTTAATAATTGGATATATAGCATCGGCATTTTTAGCATTTTCATTAATTGTTACAAATGCAATAAAGTTTAGAATTTTGAATATTATTGGTTGTTTTACTTTTATACTTTATGGATTTTTAATCAATGCTTTTCCTGTAATTGTTGCCAATACAATTTTGTTGGTTATTAATATTTTTCAGTTAGTTAAACTTCATCAATCAAAAGAACAATTTCAATATGTATCAATAGAGAAAGGCGATAAAATTGTAAATAAATTTATTGAGTTTTATAAAAAAGATATAGACAATTTTTTCCCTGAAATTCAATTTTTAGCCAGTCTTCAGCAACAAATAAGTTTTGTGGTTTTACGCGATGCTGCAATTGCAAATTTGTTTATTGCAAATATTGATAGCAGTGGAAATGCAATTGTAAAAATAAATTATACAGTGCCACAATATAGAGATTACAAGGTTGGGAAATTTATTTTTGAAAAAGAAAAATCCTTTTTAAAAGCAAACAACATTAAGCAAGTGGTTTATGAAAATGTTTATAATAAAAATCATTTAAATTTTTTAAAAGTAATGGGTTTTACAAATAAATCGACTTTAGGTAATAGTTGTTGGGTTAAAGTTTTATGATAAATTTTTAAAGTAACTTTTTTATTGAATATACATTTGCTTATGAAACGGTTTGTATTTTATTTATTTTTTCTAATAAGTTTTAGTAGTTGTAAGCAGAACGATAAAAAACTTGATAGCTCAACAAAACTTCCTCATATTGAAATTCCAAGTGAATTAAAAAAGCTAATTGATAACTCAGCAATAGATTCGAATAATATTGAATTAAAATTAAAAATTATTTCAGCATACGATAGTTTGGGATTATATGAAGATGCATTAAAGCGTATTGACAAATTAATAACAAGCGATAGTTTAAATAATGCATTTTGGTTAAAAAGAGGGCAAATTTGTAAGCAATTTGAAGATACTGCTGCTGCTATAAAAGCATTTAGATATGCTGTGCGAATTTATCCAACTCCTATTGCATTAATGGAACTTGCAAATATGTATGCAGAAACAAAAAATCCTTTAACATTAGCAATTTGTAATCAATTAATAAAAATGAACCCAGATGGAACCTATAATGGTTATGCAAATTTTTTAATAGGTATTTATTATTCTAAAATTGGCGATAAAAAAAATGCGATTACCGCTTTTGATAATAGCATTAAAGAAGATATTTATTTTAGTGATGCATATATTGAAAAAGGTTATATTTTGTTTAATGATAAAAAGTATAATGAGGCATTAAAAGTTTTTGAACAACTCACTTCAATAAATCAAACATCAGCTAATGGTTATTATTGGCAAGCAAAATGTAATCAAATAATTAATAAAAAAGAAGAAGCAATACGTTTGTACGAAAAAGCTTTAATTTTAGATCCTAGTATTATAGAAGCTAAACAAGCTTTAGACAAATTAAAAAAATAAGAAAATTCTCATGCACTTTTTTACACACTTTGGAGCATATTTAATGATGTTGAAAGGAATGTTTACCAAACCAGAAAATTGGAAAATGTCGTGGAAAGAATTAATGCATCAATGTGTAGAAATTGGTGTTGGTTCTTTACCAATTGTTATAATTATTTCTTTGTTTTTAGGTGCTGTAACTACTGTTCAAACTGCTTATCAATTAGTAAGTCCATTAGTGCCTCAAACTACTATTGCTCAAATTGTAAGAGATAGTATGATTTTAGAATTATCTCCAACAGTTGTTTGTATAGTATTAGCAGGAGTTGTGGGTAGCAAAATAGCCTCAGAGTTAGGAAACATGAGGGTTTCGGAGCAAATAGATGCACAAGAAATAATGGGAATTAATACAAAAAATTATTTAATACTTCCAAAAATATTAAGTTCACTTATTGTTATTCCTTGCTTAATAGTTTTATCAGCAGTATTAGGAATCTGGGGTGGACGTTTAGCAGGAGGAATGACTGGTATTATTGCTCCAGATATTTTTGATATGGGGTTAAGACAAAATATGAATTTTTACAACATAAATTTTGCCTTATATAAAGCGTACACATTTGCATTTATTATTGGTAGTATAGCTTCTTATTTTGGCTATAATGTAAAAGGGGGAGCATTGGAAATTGGGAGAGCCAGTACTAGTGCAGTTGTAGTAAGTTGTATACTTATTTTATTTGCCGATTATGCACTTGCTGCAATTCTTTTATAATGTTTAATGTTAAATGATTAATGTTTTTTAATTTATCATTAAACATTAATCGTTATAATTAAATATTCAGCCCTCCACAAGTACTTATAACTTGTCCTGTTATATAACTACTTAAATCACTAGCTAAAAATAAAGTTACATCAGCTACTTCTTCACCTTTACCAAATCTGCCTAAAGGAATTTTTTTAAGAAATTCAGTAGCAGCATCACCATCTTGTAAATAATGTGTCATATCAGTTTCAATAAATCCTGGTGCAATTGCATTACATCTTATATTTCTACTTCCTAACTCATGTGCAATAGATTTTGTAAAACCAATAACTCCTGCTTTACTTGCAGCATAGCTACATTGTCCTGCATTACCACGAATTCCAATAATCGAACTCATATTAATAATGCTTCCTTTTTTTGCTTTCATCATTGGACGAATAACTTGTTTTGTCATATTAAAAACACTATTCAAATTAATTCCAATTACATCATTCCACTGTTCCGATGTCATTCTCAATAATAAATTATCCTTACTAATTCCAGCATTATTTACACATACATCAATATTTCCAAAGTCTGTTAAAACATCATTTACAAAACTTTCACAAGCATTAAAATCGCCTGCATTGCTTTTATATGCTTTAGCTTTTACTCCTAAATTAATTAATTCAGTTTCTAAATCATTTGCTTTTTGTGCACTACTATCACTTACATAAGTAAAAGCAATATTGCTGCCATGTTGTGCTAATTTTAATGCAACTGCAGCTCCAATTCCACGTGCAGCACCTGTTACAATTGATGTTCTTCCTTCTAATAATTTCATAAAATGATTTTTACAAATAAAATGGAAATATAAAATATAAAAAATAAAAATAATGTTGTAATAACACTTAAGCAAAATATTATCTTCGTAGCATGATAGATTATAGAAGCGATACAGTTACAAAACCAACTCCAGCAATGTTAAATGCAATGTTTTCTGCAAAAGTTGGCGATGATGTTTTTGGAGAAGATCCAACAATTAACGAGTTAGAGAAATATACTGCAGATTTATTTGGTATGGAGGAAAGCCTTTTTTGTCCTAGTGGTACCATGACAAATCAAATTGGAATTAAATGCCATACACAACCTGGCGATGAAGTTATTTGCGAAAAAATGAGTCATGTTTTTCAGTACGAGGGCGGTGGAATTGCTTTTAATAGTGGTTGCTCTGTAAATGTAATTAATGGAAATCGTGGAAGAGTTAGTGCAGCAGAAATCTTAAATTGTATTAATGCTGATGACGTTCATAAAGCTGCTACAAGTTTAGTTTGTTTAGAAAACACTTCGAATAGAGGAGGGGGTTCTTGTTACGATTTTAATGAAATTATTAGAATAAGAGAACTTTGTAATTTGCGAAATTTAAAACTGCATTTAGATGGTGCAAGATTATTTAATGCACTTATTACAAATAATGAAACGCCAAAACAATATGGAGAAATTTTTGATAGCATTTCTATTTGTTTAAGTAAAGGATTGGGTGCACCAATAGGGAGCTTAATAATTGGCAATAATCAATTTATAAAAAAAGCACGAAGAATTAGAAAAGTTTTTGGTGGTGGAATGAGACAAGCTGGATATATGGCTGCTGCTGGATTATTTGCATTAAAAAATAATATTGATAGATTAAAAATTGATCATTCAAATGCACAACTGATTGCCGATACCTTATGTAAAAAAGATTTCGTTGATGTAATTTTACCTGTTGAAACTAATATAATTATTTTTTCTGTTAAAGGCGATATGACACCAAAATTGTTTATTGATAAGATGAAAGAAAATGATATTCATATGTATCCAATTTCTCCAACTCAAGTTCGAATAGTGGTGCATTTAGATAATACCGAATTAATGATTGAAAAAACAATTGAAGTAATTAGTTCTATGTAATTAAATTAATATTATGCTGATTTTCAAGTCAAATTTCTAATTTCGATTAATTTTCACTCTGTTTTTTAAAAAAATCTTTTAATTTTATCGAATGAATAAAGTTCGGGTAGGCTTTTTAAGCCTTTTTTTATCTGTTAGCTTGTTAAGTTTTTCTCAACAACGCCCACATTATACTCAATATATTTTAAATAATTTTATTATAAATCCTGCATTGGCTGGTATAGAAAATTATTGGGATATGAAAGCAAGTCATCGTGTACAATGGGTTGGCCTGCAAGATGCTCCAGTTACTACTTATGTTACTTTACATGGACCTGTTAGAAAAAGTGATTATGGAAGAGAAACTGTAAATACTGTTGGTGCTAATGGCGATAATCCACGAGGTTCTGCTTATTGGGACGAATATACAAAAGCTGAACCACACTTAGGCTTTGGAGCTACTTTTGTAAATGATAGAACTGGTCCATTAACTTCAAATATGGCATCTGCTTCTCTCGCATATCATTTTGGAATATCTCCTAGAACAAGTTTATCTATTGGTTTATCTTTTGGATTTAATCAAATGACTTTAAATGCTGATAAACTTTCTTTCGCTACTCCAAACGATCCTGCAGTGTATTCAGAAATTAGTAATAATTTAATTAATAGATTTAAACCAGATGTATCTGCTGGTATTTGGTTGTATTCGAGTGACTATTTTATGGGAATTGCAGCACAACAAATATTAGGTCAAAAATTAACTTTCTCCGATACTTTACAAGCAACAGAACCAGGTAAATTAGTACCTCACATTTTTGCTACTGCTGGTATAAGAATGTTTTTAAGTGAGGATTGGAATTTTATTCCATCTGTAACTTTAAGATCTGTAAATCCCTTACCAACAGGAATAGATATTAATGCAAAATTTCAGTATAAAGATTTGTTTTGGTTTGGAGGAAATTATAGGTATCAAGATGGTTTTGCTGGTATGTTAGGAATGAATATTAGCAATACTATTAACATAGGATATGCTTATGATGTAACTACTTCTCAGTTAAATACTGTTAGTAAAGGAACTCATGAAATTTTAGTAGGATTTTTAATTGGGAATAGATATGGTGATTTGTGCCCAAGAAGCCTTTGGTAAAATTTATGAAACTAATAAAGCTTGGTATTTTTAGTGTTGTTATATTGTTTTTAATTACTACACTTATTGGATTAATGTTCCCCTCAAAAGCAATTGTTTCAAGAACAATTGATATTAATAAATCAGCAGACGCTGTTTATTATTTTATTAATAATTTAAATGGATGGCAAAAATGGATTAAAACATTAGAGTCAGGTTCAATTATTTCAACTACAAAAGCAAAAATTGGCAACTCAGAAATAATAATTGACAATTCTACAATTAAAGAAACAAATGGACGATGGGTTGAACAAAATGGGAATGTACAAACTACATCAATTAAATTAATTGCATATTCTCAAAATCAAACTATAGTTAATTGGCAATTTGAAGAAAATATTAAATGGTATCCTTGGAAAAGATTTGGTAGTTTTTTAAACGAGAAAATAATTGGTAAAATGATGGAGGAAAATTTATCAGTTCTTAAAAAAGTTGCTGAAAAAAATTAATAAAAAAAACCTGATAAATTTTATCAGGTTTTTTTTATTAAAGATATAAATTAATTTTTCATTGGCATAGCAGCTTGTGGTGCATTTGCTTCTCTTTGTGCTTTTCTAATTTGTTGATAAGCTTTAAACTTTGGTTCTCCCATAATTTCCATTAATTGAGCATCTCGTTTAATATTTATTTCTTTATTTTTTGCTTGTTTATCTTCCATGCTTAATTCCTGATTCATATTTGTTTCTCTTCCTTTTGCTCTTGCCTCATCTAAAACTGCTCTTGCTTTTATTTGTTGCTCATCTGTTAAATCTGCTCTTTTAAAAGCTTCTACTAATTCTGCTTCTTGTTTTACTTTCATTGCTTCTCTTTCTTCTGCTGACATCATTTTTCTAGCAGGTGGTTGAGGACTTGCAGCAGGTGCATCTTGTGCATTAGTACTAATTGATAGAGTTGTAAAAGCAAAAAGTGTTACAAATAATTTTTTCATTTTAATATTTTTTATTTTTTATAAAAGGGTTAACGAATGTAATATGTTTTTAACAGAAAACTGAAACATTGGAATTAATATTTTCTATATTTCTTTAATCCGTTTTCTATAATTGAAAATGATAAAGCTCTTACTTTAACTAAATCTTTCATTGTTAAACCCTGAACATTTATTTCTGCTAAATAAACAACTCTGTTTTTACCCGGACATAAACTAAAAATATTTTTAAAATGCAATCTCTCAAGGGTATCAACAAATAAAATAGGTTTTATGTTTGTTTGAGTTTCAATTGCAATTTTAAATGCTCCATCAAAAAAAGGTAGTAAAATTTCGCTTGTTTCATTAATTTTTCCTTCAGGAAAAATAAATATCGAAATTCCTCTTTTAAGCACAGCTTTTAAAGCCCTCACACTTTTTGCTCTATGTTGAGAATCGCTTCTGTTTACTTGTATTACAGCAGCTTTATATATCCAGCCAAAAATGGGCATTTTAACCATTTCATATTTCCCTAAAGCTCTAAAGGGCTGATGAATTGCTAAAACCAATGCAGGAATATCCATATAAGAAATATGGTTTCCGATAAAAATATATTGTTTGGTTCTGTCGTGTGGAAATTCATAAATTTCTTTATGAAACATTGCAATAGAAATGTACCAAATTTTTGTCCAATACTTACAAATAATATAAATTAGGTTACCTCCATTTACTCCAAAAATTGAAGCAATTGCTATAAATGGAAATGCAATAAGCATTAAGATAATAAAAGTTAACAAACCATATATACTATAAATAAATTGTAACGATTTTATTAAATATTTCAATTAGTTATTTTTTACTTTGGTCCAACTTACAAAATAATTAGATGGAAAATTAAGGGGTAAATTTTTTGTTCCTTTTTCAAATAATCCAAAGACTGTGCTGCCAGTACCTGTTAAAGATGCATATATAGCATTATTTGTATAAAGGGTGTCTTTAATATTTGAAATTTCATTATACTCGTTAAAAACTATTTCTTCAAAGTCGTTTAATATTTCATTTCTCCAAGTATTTATTGGAGATTTTATTATTTGTAAAATATTATTTTTTGGTTTTGATGGAATAATTTTTGAAAAAGCCCAAGCAGTAGAAATATGTATTGCTGGATTTACAATTAATACTTCATAATCAGAAAAAATAAATTCTATTTCTCTTAAAATTTCGCCACGTGAACTTGCATAGCAGGGTTTATTTTTAATAAAAAAAGAGCAATCGCTGCCAAGTTTTACAGCAAAGTTTAATAATTGATTTTCTGAAAGATTTAATGAAAATAAATCGTTTAATAATTTTAAAGTAAATGCTGCATCTGCACTACCTCCACCCAAGCCAGCACCAATAGGTATGGCTTTGTGTAAATGCATTTTAACAGGTGGAATGTTAAATTGTGATTTTAATAAATGATATGCTTTATAGCACAAATTGTTAGTTGGTATTTCATTAATTAAAATTCCAGAAGAAGTAAATTCGAAATCATTAAAAGAAGCACTATTTAATATTACTTCAAGAGCATCATTAATTTCAATAGGAAGAAAAATTGATTCAATATTATGAAAACCATCAACTCGTTTTTCTACAACATTTAACCCTAAATTAATTTTTGCATTCGGAAATAAAATCATTAATAATTTGCTAGGTTTATTAGTAGTTACTTTCTATTATTTATTTCATCTCTAATTTTAATAGCTTTAATATAATCTTCTGTTTCTAAAACTTTGTTTAATAACTCATGCAACTCGGGTAAGCTTAAAGATATTAAATCATTATTTCTACTTACACTTTCTAAATCATCATCTTTTAATTCTTCTTCTTGTGATTTTGGAGTAACTAAATCACTATTTTCTAAAAATACACCTGCATTTTCTATTATGTTTTCATAAGTATAAATAGGGCAACCAAATCTTACAGCTAAAGCAATTGCATCACTTGTTCTGCTGTCAATTTCTACAGTATCATGTTCTGTAAAACATACAAGTTTCGAATAAAATATTCCTTCTTGTAAATCGCTAATTAAAATTTCTTGTAAATCAACGTTAAAAGCACTCATAAAATTTTTCATCAAATCATGAGTTAAAGGTCTGCTAGGTTGCATTCTTTCTAAAGCTACAGCAATGGCTTGAGCTTCTGGGCCACCAATTACAATTGGCAATCTTCTTAATCCATTTATTTCTCCAAGTATAACTGCGTATGATCTTGTTTTGGTTATACTATGAGAAATAGCAATAATTTCTAATTCAATCTTCTTCATGTAATAACGAAATTAGTGAAATAACTAATTATTTCAACTCAATTTTTAAAGTTATATTAGCATTATAATAATTATATTCGATTTTATAATTTAAGATTGATGAAGTATAGTATAAGTATAATTTTTATTTTTTTATGTTTTACAATAAACGCTCAATATAAAAGTTTTCAGTTATTGGAAAATGGAGATACTTTAAACCGAATTGATGATAATAATTTAAAACAAGGTAGATGGAAAATTCATATTAATGAATTAAGAGGTGAACCTGGTTACGATGAGGAAGGAAATTTTTTAAATAACATGAAAACTGGTGTTTGGAGAATTTATGATTTGTATGGATTATTAAAAGGAAAAGAATTGTATAAATGGGGTAATAAAAATGGCTTGCAACAATATTTAATAAATGGACAAGTTGAGCGGGAAGAAAATTGGAGAGCCGTTGATCCGGATAAAAAGTTTGATACAATTGATGTGCAGGATGTTTATGACCAAAATAAATATGAAAAGAAAATTATTAAAATAAATTCATATGCTTTACCATTTGGAACTTGGCGTTATTTTGATCCAGAATCAGGTAGAGTAATTAAAACTGAAGATTATAATGCACTTGGACAAATTTATACTCCTATAAAAAATACTGAAGCTCCTGTTGCAGATACATTAATAAAAAAATTGCCAAAGCCCAAGGCAGTATTGGATTTTGAAAAATCGAATAAAGGAAAAAAATCTATAAAAGTAAGAGATGGAAAAACAGGTAATTAAAAATTACCA
>JANOVK010000193.1:0-8768 GCA_031417315.1 Chitinophagaceae bacterium
ACCAATTTAATGCCTGTATTATTTACACCCACATAAACAATATTATCTTTCTTTTGAACACAATATACAGCTTCACCCAAATTGATAGAAGCAAAGTTTGGCATATTGTTAGAGGCTGGTATTCCACTATATGTTAGGTATAATTTTTGATCATCTCTACTGCTCACATAAACATAAGAACCATCTGCAACAAATGATGTTGGGTTATTGTAATAAGAAAGTGATTCTCCTACAATTTTTAAATTTGAAACATCAGCATAATCAATTACATAAATTTTATTGCTATGACGCTGAGAGGCATACAAATAACCATTTGCTATTTCTAAGTGATATATATTGGTTGGTGCACTGCTTGAAAGAAGCAAGCTACTAATTAATGTTAAAGAACCACTACCTGAAGTGTATACTTTTATAAAGCCATCATAAGTGCCTAAAAATAAATACTGTCCCTTACGAATTATTGCTGAAAAAGAAGCATTTAGATTATCAAATATGTTAACATCTGCACTTGAGCTAATACAGTTTATTTGTTGTTCTTCAGGGAAGTCGTTAATGGTAGCAACTACAGCAACTTTTGCAGAATTGCAACCGTTATTGGCTACTGCATAAAATTTGGTTGTAAAGTTTAACAACGGCAAAACATAATTATTGCCAGTAAATACATTGGTAGTAAGGTTTGAATCTGAATACCATTTTGTGGTTGCTCCAGCACTAGCAACAGCAGTTAAAGTAAGAGAACCAGGACCCACTCTTGAAGGCGAAATAGTATTAACAATTGAAGGAATAGTAACAGGAGTAAGTGTAAATGAACTTAATTGTTGGCTACAATAATTAATAGGTGCACCACTAACCCAAGCATTCACTGAATCCATATTGTTTAATATACCATTGTTAGCTCCACCTTCAGTTAAGGCAATGTCCACAAGATTTGTAATATTTGCACCTTGCTCAAAATTGTAATAAGCCATTAAACCATATTCATTGCCAATTAATTTTCCATTCATCATATTGGCAATAGGTGTATTGAAATTAGCAAAACAGAATATTGCAACTTCGTCTATTCTTCCTGAAAATCCATAAGTAGGATCGCCTTTATAATCTTGAGACGAACCAATAATTAAATTTCCAGTGTTGTTTTTTATTCCACCATTATAATTAAAGCTTGCAGATTCTATTCCATTAATATACAACTTAACAACATTGGCTATATATGTAGCAGCCACGTGTGTCCAAGTATTTGCAGGAACTGTAGCAGTTGTTTGAAATCTTTGACTTCCTATGTCAAAAGTTAATTTGTAATCGTTTAAAATTGCTAATGAATAACCATTATTTCCACTAAAGCTTCCTTTGCTAATAATATAATTATCTTTCTGAACGTCATTTCTGTTAACCCAAGCAGCCAACATTAATTGAGTATTTGGATTGAAACCTGCGTTATTTAATACCTCTACATAATCATTATTCCCATCAAAATTTAAAGCAGTTAAAGAATCATATTTTTCTGCATATACATTATAAGTTGTAGATGATGTAATTGCAGGTGCATATAAATCATAATTATTATTTGCTCCATTTGCAAATTTGGAATCTAAAACCGTTGTGCCATTTCTTAATGAGTATTTTACAGAGGTTTGAGGCAAACCAACATTTACTTGTGGCTGTTGACCAGCACAACCAGCTGAATAAGTAATAGTTGGTGCAGTAATAGTATTGATATATGCTTTAACAGGAACCAAGGCAGATTGAACGTATTGGCTATTGCTATTCAAATACCAAGACTGAGCATAATAAGTTGTTGTTGTATTTAAAGAAGGCGTAGTAAATGTACTGCCAGTGCCAACTTGATTGTTACTTGCATCATACCATCGAATGGTGCCTACTTCGGCAGATGCATTTAAAGTAACAGAACCTGCACCACAACGTGATGCATTCATAGTTGTATTAACAATAGGAACATAATTTACTGTTGCTAAAATTGGCACTCTAACTGAAGTACAACCATTAGCAGAAGCAGCAACATAATAAGTTGTTGTAGCAGTTAAATTTTCAGTTGTAAAACTATTACCTGTTCCTTTAATACTACCATCAAGAAAAGTCCACACTGGAGTTCCTATATTGGCTGTTGCACCTAAAACAACTGTCCCTGAATTTACCCTAGAACCAGGTGTAGTTTGGGTAATTTGCAAATTATCGTTTACTGTTACTGTTATAGCAATTCTTGCAGATTTACAATAATGGTCAGCTTCAACATAATAGGTGGTGGTGGTTGCAGGATAAACACGAACAAAAGGGCCTGTCCAAAATGGTGTTCCACCGCTTGCTGTAGTGTACCAATTAAGTACACCCCAATCTGTTGAAGCTGTTAGCATTGCTTCGTCTCCTGCAACACAAGTATTATAAGTTGTTGTATTTACAGTTAGGGTTGGTTGTTCCCAAACTACTGCTTGCACCGATATTCTTTGAGAGTTATAGCATTTAGCACCCGTAGTGCTAACCCAATAATAAGCAGATGTAGTTAAATTAGGAGTTAAGTATTGACCTTCATAAAGCGTAGTATTTGCTAAAGGACCAACTGCAGGATTAGGGGAATTGTACCATCTAACTGATCCTTCATTTGTTTCAGCAGATAACAAAACAGATCCTGAACCACAAACATCAGATGTTTTAATATTATACACTTTTGGTGGTGCAAGAGCATCAACAACAACTGGTAATATTAGCCTTGGCGATTCGCTACAACTGTTTCTGATAGAAACATAATAATTTCTTGAAGCCAATAATGTATTTGAAGTTCTGAAGATAGATTTTTCTCTTAAATTGGTGCTGGAGTTATATTGCATTAATAAGGTATCAATGAAATTTCCACCATTGATAGAATCATAAATTCTAAAAGAGAAATCACCTTCATTGTATCCATCTTTAGCAGGAACTAAAGTGTTTTCTAAATTAAAAACAGCATTTGTATTAGGGCAAATAATTGAAGTATCTGCTTTTATTTGGGCTGCCAAATAATTTCCTTTAGCATTAAGCCTTACAAGAACAGCAACAGGAGCTGAAGTGCCACAAACATTTGTTAAAGTAATGGAAAGATTCTTTTTCAAATTAGCTGAACTAGCTCCTCCCAAATCATAAGTTAATTGATTTGATGCTCCACTTTGAATTTGAAAAATATTACTATTGTTAGTGTTGTCATAAAACTTATAGGTAATAGGTAGCTGAGTAGGAACTTGCTGATCATAAATATCATATAATTGCTGAAACCTTACAGTTGCTATATCACGAGCAGTAATATTAACATTTAAAGGTCTAGTAATACCATCATCACAAATAAACATTTGTTGATCACTACCTGTTTTAGTAACGATTTGCTCAATTCTTGCATTTACAGATGCTGTATCTGACCAACAACCATTCAATAAAGAAGATACATAGAAGTTTTTAGAAAAACTAATCGTAGGTTTATAAGTGCTGCCAGATGCATTAATGGCTCCTGAACCATAAGCTATTTTTTTAGGGTCAGCATCTCTTACATAATAATTATATGGAGCTGTAGTATTTGAATTATAAAGAAGATTATCATTAAAACCCCATCTAATTCCATCCCAAGTAGAGCCAATCCACTTAATTGTACCAGAATTAGCTGTGGCATTTAAAGTTACCTGACCACCAGGAGAACATACGTAAGTTGGTGTTACAGATGTTATGCTAGGCGTTGGTTTTACCACAGTTGTAATACTAACAGATTTTCCATTAACGCAACCACCTTCTCCTCTTACAAAATAAGTGGTAGTGCTATTAAGTGTCTTTTTAAAAAGTGAGTCGTTAGATGCTGATTCACCAGAGCCAGGCGAAAATACTGAACCATTTTCTGAGCCAACCCTCCATACCCAATTGGTTGCACTATTAAAACGTTTCATATTCTGATAATATTTGTTGAACTGATAATCAGAACAAATAGCATCTGCATATTGTGATAATATTGGTTTAGGTGGCTCACAAGAATTATAAACATAAGCATTACCACCAGAGCTAAGATTTGGAGCACCAGCAACTGCAGTTAATCCATATTCTCCAATTGCAACAGAACTACCAAAATTGCCAATTGTGTTTGAAGGAGATAATTTTTGTTGGTTTGTCCAAACGCTATTCACTGGTTTGTATAACCATATAGCTCCTTTGCCATTATTATCCATTGGAGCTCCAATAATAATATCATTATTATCTGACGAAATAGCAACAGAGGCACCAAAATTTATAATCTTATTGTTGGTTCCTAATGTAAAATTATTTGGAACTGCTTTGCTTAAATCTTTATCCCATCTATTTGTAGATTGATTTTTTTTGAATGTCCAAATTGCTCCGGTAATGGTATCTGTTTTTGCTGTTTTAGGTGCTCCTACAACAGCATTTAGTCCATCTTGAGAAATTGCTATACTTGTGCCAAATGCTGATGCCCCACCAGTATTATCTCCTACAATAACATCCTCGCCATCCCACATATTTGAAGATGAATTTTTCTTGTAAATATAGTTAAGACCATTGCCATTTATTAATCCAGGAGCACCCATCATTATTGTATTTCCATCGCTTGAAATTGAAACTGATGTTCCTTGATAAGCATTTTTAAACAATCTAGAATTAGTGGCGTTTTTAAGATTTAATAACTCATTATAAAACGGAGAGCCAGAAACTGGCATTACATTTACTTCACGTGTTCCAACAAATGGTGGTACTTCTAATGCAGGAAAAGGGCTTAAACCAGTAAATGAGAACAAGTCATTTAATGGTGCCATAGCATTTGTAATTTGATTAATTCTTGATAACATTGAATTAATTGAAGTCTGCGAACCATTAATACTATCCAATGTGTTTTGTGCTGGACCAAAATTTGACTGTTCCAAAAAAATTGGGGGCAACAAACCATCTCTACCTTTGTTTTGCAATTTATCTCCATCTTGTTCATAACTATTCCCATCGCTTGATAACTTAAAAACCCATGCTGCACCAACCTTTTTTCTGTCATATTCTTCAGTTTCGATAGCTAATTGACTATTCATCCAACTGTATATAGGTGGCTTAACAACATGTTCAAAAAATTGCTCCATAGCATATTTAACTATTTCTGCCGAAACAGGGTCTAAGTTGTCTGTTATGGAAGTAATCTTTGCAACCACTTGATCGAATAAGAAATCAATTGTTTTTGAAATTAGCCAAATGGGTACTTTATTGTTAGCAAAAGGTAAAGTAATAGTTTGATTTATTAATGGAACATTCAAACTTCCATCAGATGACTCAAATATGGATACTTTTAAATCATCATTTGGACCACCAACTACAATATTTCTACCATCACCAGACACAGCTACAGAAGTTCCAACAGCTGATTTGCCGTTATAATCAAGTGGATACATAATGCTACCAAACTGATTATAGATTTTTGTAATAGAATCTCTTTTATAAATCCAAAAAGCCCCAACTCCATTGTTTGTATTTTTTGCACCCACCACTATTGTAGAAGCATTAGCAGAAATTGCTACTGAAGAACCAAAATTAATATCATCATTTGGTGACTCACCACTTAGAAATGCTGCAGTTGTATTAATTCCCGAAATTCCTGCATTTATTCCACTATTAGCAACGCCTAGTGCACTATTAATGTTACCTAATAAATTTTTGCGACTGGGTCCACCAAAATTGTTTTGACCTGCTTTAATAGGCTCTAACAAAAAAGAAAAAAATGGCTGCTTGTAATCTGAAGGAATTGTTAATTGGTTGGAAGTCCACACACCTGCATTATTTCTAGTATATAAAGAAACAGCCCCTTTTCCATTATCAGCAAAAGGAGAACCTTTTACAACTACATTACCATCTTCAGAAATTGACAAGCTTACTCCTTTATTTGCTACAACATCTGTTTGATAATTGTACAAACTTGAAGGCGTTGTAAGCATTTGTTGTGAGCTAACAAAAGTTGGTAATAATAGCAGTAGAAAAACTAGAGTATTTACATGGTACCAAATTGGCTTATTAAAAGTTTCTCTATTTTTTCTATCGAATAATTGCAAATACGCTGCTTGAACTTTGGGGTAAATTATATGTTTCATAATTATTATTATTTCAGATAAAATAAAGGTTCATAGAAATATAATAGTTTACAAAAGAAATGTATGTGAAATGCAAATAAATGGGTATAAAAAATAGGCTAGAAATTACAAGGTAGCTATTTTTTCAAGTAACCTATGTTTTATTTTTCTTGATATTGGGATTTGAATATTTTGAACAGAAACATATTCTGAAGTATGTTTGTCGATGCAAAACAAATTAATTACAATAGAGCGGTTGACTCTTAAAAAAATATCCTCGGGTAATTTATCCAAAACCCAATCAATAGAATTTCTTAATAGATATTTTTTTGTTGCACTATAAATTTTAATATAATTACCTTCTCTTTTAACTAAGTGAATTTCGCTCGTGGCTAGCCTTACAAATTCACTACCATATTTAAAGTTAATATATACTTTGTTTAAGTTAGGATTATTTATAAAAACCAATTGAATAGCTGCTAATACATCAGTTTGTTTAAATGGCTTTGTTATGTATGCTGCTGGATGTTGAGTTAAAGCTTTAGTTAAGGTTTGCATATCTGAGTATGCCGTTACAAAAATAAAAGGAACTTTGGTGGTTTGGTTAATGTAGGCTGCTAATTCAACTCCATCGTTTTTATTTTCCAAATTAATATCTAGTATAATTAAATCGGGTTTAAAATTTTCAAAAGCAGCAATAGCAGTTTTCTTAGTATGTGCTAACTCAATTTTTTTGCATTCGAATGATGCAATAATAGTTTTTAAATGAGTGGCAATTAACAACTCATCTTCAACAATCAATACTGATTTATCTTTTAACATTTAGATTCTAAATTTTAAAAAAAATAATACACCATTTATATTGTTATAGTTATAGCTTCCTTTTAATTGTTGAGTAAAGGCCGTTATTAAAGTTGACCCTAGCCCGTTATCAGTATTATTTTCAACAAACCCAATACCATTATCCTTATAAGTTAATTCCATATCGTTCTCATTGTTTATTTGTCTTAACAAAATATCAATTTCTGGATTTTTTTGGTTTATAAAAGCATACTTCAATGAGTTGGATATTAGTTCAGACATAATCATACCAACACACATACATTGGCTTGTAGAAAACGCTATATTATCAATATCATACTTCAAAATTATTTTATTAGATTCAATTAATTTTTCTATATTTTGAATTAAAGCGTTGAAATAAATAACAGAGGAAACTCTTTCAATATTTTCTTGTCTATATAAAAGTTCATGTACCAATGCCATTGCAGTAAGTCTTCTTGAAACATCGTTTAAAGCAGAATTGTCTACATTTAATTTAATCATTATTTGCATATCAATAATAGACAATATAAACTGTAAATTATTTTTAACCCTATGGTGAATTTCCTGAATCAGCACTTCTTTTTGACTTAAAGAATTCTTAAGTTCTTTGGTTCTCTCGGTAATTATTGCGTCTAGTTTTATATTTTCTTTTATAAGAAACCGGGTCTTTAATTTCACAATTAAAAATGTTAGCAATACGATACTTAAAACTGATATAATTACCCACAAGTATTTAATTGCAAAAGCAGATATACTGAAAAAATCCTTTCTTATCAAAGGTGAATCGCTTGAATAATTTGATGTATTTCCTTTTAGATCGAACTTATATAAACTTCCTGTTAAATTATTGATTGTTTCATCTTGTATAAATTGTTTTTGTTGATTATCTCCTTCGGGCAAACCCTCATTAAATTTATAATACAATACCAAGCCAGTAGATGTGGGGTCTATTTCGGTTAAATAATTTAAATATATTTCTTGGGGAGTTCTTACACTATTCCAAATTCTTACCTCGTCTATATTACCACAAAAATGCTGAGGATTAAAACGGTTACTACCAATGTACAATTCAGTACCATGATTTAGTATGTGTATTTTAAAAGGTTTGCCAATTGACCTTCCATCTAAGTATAACTGACAGCCGTTTTCGACAGAATCAATAAAAGTTAAAGCAGTGTGATGCCATTCATTAATTGGTATTGAATCTGTAACTATGTTCTTTGCTTCTAGTTTCCAATCATAACCAGTCAGCTTATAATCAAATAAAGTTATTTGATAAGCAAGTTCTTTTGCAACCAAAGCGTGCCACGCTAATCCATTTTTTTTTGTTATTTTAAACCAAGCTTCAAGCGTACCAGAATGCAGTCTAAGCTTCTCATAATTTGGAACAATCAATTGATCATCTATACCATCAAAATTTAAGGAATTGCCCTTTACCTTATTATTTAAGTGATTCCAGCTTTTATTGCAACCAGAAAAAAAAGTGAGCATTAAAAAGATACAGAAATATTTCATATTTACTTGTATCTACGAAATTAGTTTTATCAAATTCACAAATCAAAAAAAGAATATGAAATGCTAATTTTTGTGTATGAATTACACATTCAAAAATGAATTCACTAAATAAATATAGCTTCCTCAATAATACAATTATTACAATAATTTTATAGTGGTTTTGCATTTATATAATAGAAACTATTATATAAATTCTTTCTCGCTAATTTTAAAAAAATGGATAATTGTTTGATGTCAATCTAATAATTTTTTTTGTAAGTTTTTTACTGAAGTATTATAGATGAACAAAATTCTAAGCTGTGTCTTACAAAAATAATTTAAGATTTATTTTTGATTTATAATTCG